>NZ_CVTH01000038.1:0-208031 GCF_900005955.1 Pseudomonas sp. 8 R 14
GCCCCGGTACAAACCGGGGACATCGTTTACATTTCTAACCGGGGACATGGTTTACAGGCTAATACGCATGATCAGGAGGTAACTGATCATGCCCTGGAACCAAGAGTCCCCCATGAATCAAAGAATCAAGCTGGTAGCTGATTGGCTTTCTGGCAACTTCACCAAAAGCCAGTTGGCACGCCGCTTTGACGTTAGCCGACCTACCGTCGATAAGTGGATTGCCCGGCACGACGGCGATTTGAGGTCTTTATCCGAACTGTCCCGGCGACCTCACAACAGCCCAAATAAAACCGACGACGAGATTTTGGCCCGTGTAGTCGCGATGAAGGAGGCTCACGATAAATGGGGGCCGAAAAAGCTTCTCGAGCTATTACGGCTGGAAGATCCCTCCGTCACCTGGCCCTCTCCAAGTACGGCCGGTCAATGGCTTGACCGACTTGGGCTCGTCAAAAAGCGGCGCTTCAAACGCCGACACAGCATTTCCCACGCACAAATGCGAAAGGCCGACGAACCTAACAAGACGTGGTGTGCTGACTACAAAGGGCAGTTCAAGATGCTTAATGCTCAGATGTGCTTCCCTTTGACCGTCACAGACCATGCGTCGCGGCTGATTTTAGCGTGCAGGGCCCATCCCAAGATCATGACCCAGCCTGTAAAACAGGCCTTTGAGAGGCTTTTTCAGGAGTACGGCATGCCGGAAGTTATCCGTTCGGACAACGGGGTACCGTTCGCCTCTCCTGGCCTGGCAAGAATATCCACACTGGCAGTTTGGTGGATTCGGCTGGGTATTTATCCCGAGCGAACCATGCCGGGAAGACCCGCCCAGAATGGTCGCCATGAACGAATGCACCGTAGCTTGAAACTTGAGTTGCCCTTAGGGAAAAACTTAGTCGAGCAGCAGCTTTTGCTGGAGCATTTCAGGCATGAGTTTAATTACGTACGCCCTCACGAAGCGCTCGGCATGAAACGTCCGGGAGACTTGTATGTGCCGTCCACCCGAATTTATCCAGGATGCTTGCCCGATGTGGAATATCCGGCAGAAATGAAAGTTCGAAGCGTCAGGCAGGACGGATCGATCAAGTGGAACGGCAAGTTGGTATTTATCAGCGAGGCGCTGTCCGGGGAAAGGATAGGGCTCAAAGAAGCTGAAGATGAAGCTTGGGATTTGTACCTGTGTGATTATCCCTTGGGGAGGCTTGGACGAGGTATGACCCGCGTCCAGGCCTCAAATGTGTAAACGATGTCCCCGGTTTCAGATGTAAACGATGTCTACGGTTCTACACCCCGATGGCCGCGCCTCGATATCCCGCCTAGCGCAAATGCCCATCGCCATGATTTCTCCGAAAGACCTCCTCCCCCATCGCCGCAATCTGCCCTTCGATCAATGCATCAAACGGCTTGAGCAACGGCTCGAACGACACCGGCGCCTCCAGCACCTGCAACGCCTGCACAATCGCCTCCACCGTCGACAACGCCCCTGGCCCCGGCGCCTTGCGCAGTCGATAGCGGGACACGGCGCCCTCGACCAGCGTCACCCGAGGCAGCGCCGCCAGCAAAGGATTGAGGTGCAGCAGTTTGCGCGCCTTGCGCCAGGTGCCGTCGGGCACCACTAACAATAACGGCTGATCGCCGGGAGCATAGGCTTGCAGCGGCTGCGCATCGTCAGCCGGAAACAACAGCCGCGCCTGATAGCCGGGCGGATTCAACAGGGTCGGCAGATCATCAAAGACCTCGCCCACTACCAACTGCGCATTGTTCAATCCCAACGCCGCCAGCCGCGCGGTATTGAGCGCATGGTTGACCTCGCTCGGGTGCTGCAAAAAAAGCACACGTGTGCGGCTGTCGAGGCTGGGAATCAGCGCGCACAGGCAATGGGCGGCGGGCCTGAGGCAGCGGGAACAGTGGGGTCGGGACATGGTTGTTCAGGCCTGGTTGAGCTGGGCTTTGAGTAAATCGCGAAAGGTCTGGATCAGTGGTTCGCGGCTGCGGCCCCGGCGCATGATCATCGAGAACGGCGCCTGGTAGCCGAAGGTCGCCGGCAGCAATACGCGCAGGTCGCCCTTGTCGGCCCAGGCCTGGGCGTAGTGCTCGGGCAGGTAGCCGATGTAGGCACCCGAGAGCACCAGGATCAGCTGCGCTTCCATACTTTCCACCGTGGCGGCGCTGTGTTTGAAGCCGTGGCGCGCCAGTTCGGCCTGGCTCCAGTAGCCGCGCCCGACCATGCGCTGCTGGGTGATCACCTGCTCGGGGATGCGTCGTTCGCTGAACAACGGATGGCGGGTGCTGCAATACAACCAGTGCTGCTCGCGGTACAGCGGCATGTAGATCAGCCCGCTCATGCGGTTGGAGAAGGCACCGATGGCCAGGTCCAGGCGGTTGTCCTGCACGCCGAGTTGCAGTTCGTAGGGGCTCATCACCGATAGATTCAGGTGCACCGCCGGGTGCTCCAGGCTGTAGGCGCCGATAACCTCGGCGAACGGCAAGGCCTTGTCGCTCACTGTAGAGTCGAGCACGCCGAGCTTGAGCGTCCCGCGCAGCTCGCCCTTGAGCGCGGCGGCGTATTGCTCGAAGCCTTCCAGTTCGCCGAGCAGGCGCAAGGTTTCCTGGTGAAACAGCTCGCCCTTGCTGGTCAGGCTGAACCCACCCCGCCCGCGATGGCACAGCACCAGGCCCAACGCACTTTCCAACTGGCTCATGTAGGTGCTGATGGCCGAGGTGGACAGGTTGAGTTCGTGCTGGGCATTGGCGAACCCCTGGTGGCGCACGACGCTGACGAAGATGCGCAGGAGTTTCAGGTCGGGCAAGGCGCTGGCCATGGTCGGCTCCGGGTGTAGATGTGGGCAGTCTACCTGCCCGCATTAGTTTAGAAAAACCTGAACTAAGTATTTGCCCCTGCCGATTCTTCCCTTCCTGCGCTTTTCGCAGAATCGGCCCCTGATAAACACAACAACGATGAGGCAATCCCGTGGACAAGATTTTCCACCAACCACTGGGCGGCAACGAAATGCCGCGCTTCGCCGGCATCGCCACCATGATGCGTCTTCCCCACCTGCAATCGGCCAAGGGCCTGGATGCGGCCTTTATCGGCGTGCCCCTGGACATCGGCACCTCGCTGCGCGCCGGTACCCGCTTCGGGCCACGTGAAATCCGCGCCGAGTCGGTGATGATCCGCCCTTACAACATGGCCACCGGTGCCGCGCCCTTCGACTCGCTGTCGGTGGCGGACATTGGCGACGTGGCGATCAACACCTTCAATCTGCTGGACGCCGTGCGCATCATCGAAGAGGCCTACGATGAGATTCTCGAGCACAACGTGATCCCGATGACGTTGGGCGGCGACCACACCATCACCCTGCCGATCCTGCGGGCGATCCACAAGAAACACGGCAAGGTCGGGCTGGTGCACATTGATGCCCACGCCGACGTCAACGACCATATGTTCGGCGAGAAAATCGCCCACGGCACCACCTTCCGCCGCGCCGTGGAAGAAGGCCTGCTCGATTGCGACCGCGTGGTGCAGATCGGCCTGCGCGCCCAGGGTTATACCGCCGAAGACTTCAACTGGAGCCGCAAACAGGGCTTTCGCGTAGTGCAGGCCGAAGAATGCTGGCACCACTCCCTCGCGCCACTGATGGCCGAGGTGCGGGAAAAAGTCGGCGGCGGCCCGGTGTACCTGAGCTTCGACATCGACGGCATCGACCCGGCCTGGGCGCCCGGCACCGGCACCCCGGAAATCGGCGGGCTGACCACCATCCAGGCGATCGAAATCATCCGTGGCTGCCAGGGCCTCGACCTGGTTGGTTGCGATCTGGTAGAAGTTTCGCCGCCCTACGACACCACCGGCAACACCTCGCTGCTGGGCGCCAACCTGCTGTACGAGATGCTCTGCGTACTGCCTGGCGTGGCGCACCGCTGATGAGCGTGCCGCAGGTATTGAAAGCCGCCGCCGACCTGGTGTCGGCCTTTGCGCGTAACGACCGCGCCGCCTACTTCGGCGCGTTCACGGCCGATGCCAGCTTTGTGTTCTACACCCTTCCCCAGCCGCTGCTCAGTCGCGATGCCTACCAGGCGTTGTGGGACAGCTGGCGCCGGGATGAAGGATTTGAGGTGCTGTCCTGCACCTCAAGTAACGCCGTGGTCAGCCTGCTGGGTGACGTGGCGATATTTATCCATGACGTGGCCACCGAGCTGCGCATGAACGGGGAGCAATTCTTTAGCCAGGAACGCGAGACCATTGTCTTCAAACGCCAAGGATCTCGCACAGAACAACAAGAAGGCCCGTGGCTGGCCTGTCACGAACATTTGTCCGCTATGCCGGAAGGGCTGCCGCCCCCTTAGCCAATGTGATCGGAGCTGATCATGAATAATAAAAATAACGATAAAAGTATTCGCACAATAGAAACCAACGGGGTCGAACAGATCCCGGACAACGAACGTACCGCCACCCCCAAGGATCTGTTCCGCCTGATCTTTGGCGGCGCCAATACCTTTGCCACCGCCGTGCTCGGTTCCTTTCCCGTGTTGTTCGGCCTGTCGTTCCAGGCCGGCGTCTGGGCGATTGTGCTAGGTGTGCTGGTGGGTGCGTTGATCCTGGCGCCGATGGGCCTGTTCGGGCCGATCAATGGCACCAACAACGCAGTGTCTTCCGGTGCGCACTTCGGCGTGCACGGGCGGATTGTCGGCTCGTTTCTGTCATTGCTGACGGCGATTGCCTTCTTCTCACTGTCGGTGTGGAGTTCAGGCGATGCGCTGGTCGGCGGTGCGAAACGGCTGATCGGCCTGCCGGAAACCGACCTGACCCTGGGCCTGGCCTACGGCGTATTCGCCATGCTTGTCCTGACGGTGTGCATCTACGGCTTTCGCTTCATGCTGTGGGTCAACCGCATTGCGGTCTGGGCGGCAAGCCTGCTGTTTCTGTTGGGCATCTTCGCGTTCGCGCCGACCTTCGACAGCCACTTCGCCGGCACCGTAGCCCTGGGCCAGACCGGCTTCTGGGCGGCCTTTATCGGCGCGGCGCTGGTGGCCATGAGCAACCCGATTTCCTTCGGGGCGTTCCTGGGTGACTGGTCACGCTATATCCCGCGTGAGACGCCGAAAATGCGCATCATGCTGGCGGTAGTCCTGGCACAGATCGCCACCTTGATCCCGTTCCTGTTCGGCCTGGCCACCGCCACCATCGTGGCGATCAAGGCGCCGGACTACATCGCGGCCAACAACTACGTCGGCGGTCTGCTGGCGGTGGCACCGACCTGGTTCTTCCTGCCGGTGTGCCTGATCGCGGTGATTGGCGGCATGTCCACCGGCACCACCTCGCTGTATGGCACCGGGCTGGACATGTCCAGCGTGTTCCCGCGCCTACTGTCGCGGGTCAAGGCCACGCTGCTGATCGGGGTGATGTCGATTGCCTTCATCTTTATCGGACGTTTCGCCGCCAACCTGGTGCAGAGCGTGTCGACCTTCGCGGTGCTGATCATCACCTGCACCACGCCATGGATGGTGATGATGATCATCGGCCTGATCGTGCGTCGCGGCTTCTACTGTCCGGATGACCTGCAGGTGTTTACCCGGGGTGAAACCGGCGGCCGCTACTGGTTCAGCCATGGCTGGAACTGGCGCGGGCTGGGGGCCTGGATTCCGAGTGCGCTGGTGGGCCTGTGCTTCGTCAACTTGCCGGGGCAGTTTGTCGGGCCGCTGGGCAACCTGGCCGATGGCATCGATATCAGCCTGCCGGTGACGCTGGGGTTGGCGTCGGTGGTGTACCTGACGTTGTTGCGTGTGTTTCCGGAGCCGGCTTCGGTGTATGGCCCCAAGGGTCCGCTTCGCAGCCCTGCGGGAGCAGGCTCCGCTCCCACAACAAGTTCGCCTGTTACCTAAAACAATAATCGGAGACCCGCCGTCATGGCTTTGGATTTATTCGTCGTACTCATCTACGCCGCCGGCATGCTCGTGCTCGGCTATTACGGCATGCGCCGCGCCAGGACCCACGAAGACTACCTGGTGGCCGGTCGCAACCTGGGCCCGTCGCTGTACATGGGCACCATGGCCGCCACGGTACTGGGCGGTGCATCCACCGTCGGTACCGTGCGCCTGGGTTATGTGCATGGCATCTCCGGCTTCTGGCTGTGTGCGGCGTTGGGCATGGGGATCATCGCGCTGAACCTGTTCCTGGCCAAGCCGCTGCTCAAGCTGAAAATCTTCACCGTCACCCAGGTGCTGGAAAAACGCTACAACCCCATGGCCCGCCAGGCGAGTGCGGTGATCATGCTGGCCTATGCGCTGATGATCGGCGTGACCTCGATCCTGGCCATCGGCACGGTGCTGCAAGTGCTGTTCGGCCTGCCATTCTGGATTTCGGTGTTGCTGGGCGGTGGTGTGGTGGTGGTCTACTCGACCATCGGCGGCATGTGGTCGCTGACCCTCACCGACATCGTGCAGTTCGTAATCAAGACCGTCGGCCTGATGTTTATCCTGCTGCCGATCTGCCTGTACCGCGTCGGCGGTTGGGATGAGCTGGTGGCCAAGCTGCCGGCATCGAGCTTCAGCTTCACCGCGATCGGCTGGGACACGATCATCACCTACTTCATGATCTACTTCTTCGGCATCCTGATCGGCCAGGACATCTGGCAGCGGGTGTTCACCGCCCGCGACGAAAAGGTCGCCAAGTACGCAGGCACTTTCGCCGGCTTCTACTGCATCCTTTACGGCCTCGCCTGTGCGCTGATCGGCATGGCGGCCCATGTACTGATTCCGGACCTGGACAACGTCAACAACGCGTTCGCGGCCATCGTCAAAGTCTCGCTGCCGGACGGCATCCGCGGCCTGGTGATCGCGGCGGCACTGGCGGCGATGATGTCCACCGCCAGCGCCGGCTTGCTCGCCGCCTCCACCGTATTGACCGAAGACCTGCTGCCACGCCTGCGCGGCGGCAGACAATCGAGCCTGGCAATCAACCGCCTGTTCACGATGCTGACCGGTATCGTCGTGCTGGGCATCGCACTGGTGGTCAATGACGTGATCAGCGCCCTGACCCTGGCCTACAACCTGCTGGTGGGTGGCATGCTGATCCCGCTGATCGGCGCGATCTTCTGGAAGCGCGCGACCACGTCGGGGGCAATCACGTCCATGAGCCTGGGTTTTGTAACGGCGCTGGTGTTCATGTTCAAGGATGGCCTGGATGCGAACACGCCGATCTACTACAGCCTGGCAGTGGCGCTGGTGAGTTTTGTGCTGGTGAGTGTGTTGTCACGCCGGCCCGAGGGGGTCGCGGCCAGCGCGGTTTGAGATAGAGCGGGATTTAGAGCGGTTTCTTCAGCGGGCGCGACGTCGGATGTCGCGCCCGTTTTTTATCATGAGTACATTGTGGAAACTGCTGGCGCCTTAGTCTGGATGATTTCCTCGACCAAGGAGGCCCACACCAATCCCTGGGTGGTGCCCCCGGCATACGTCCCGCCGGCGGCAATGCGGTTGTAGGCGGAGCAATAAACTATCGACAGTCCATCAGGCTCCTCTCCTTCCATGGCCGTGACGACGAACTGTTCTCTGCTCAGTTCAGCAATGCGGGCCGGACTCAGATGCTGGGGCAGGAACCAAACCCCAGCGCGCCGCAAAAGCGCCTCTATCTCATCCATCAAATGCGCAATGCCCAGATCGTCGCCCGATGCGTCAATTGATGGATTGTCGGCCAGAAACTTTTCAAACAGCTCAATGCCTGCACGGTTGCACTCCACGGCCAGGTACTGGTTTCCAGGCGTCAGATAAGCGTTGTCCAGCGGCTTTGCAGTCGTCTCCGTGGCTGAAAGGTGGCGCATGTTCACCTGCTTATGACTGGCGCCATCGCTCTGCTGATGTCCTCCGTAGACCGAGACCTGATAATTGGCCAGGCGGAACATCACGGCTTGGAGCAGGCCGTTGATGCCTCGACCGATGATCGATACGCGCGGCGCGCCGGCATCTGCCTGTTGCGCGGGGATCATCAATGAGTGGGCAAGTTTGCGCCGGACCAGGCAGCGCAAGGCGGTCAGGCTCAGTTGAATCGAGACGGCATAGTCAAGGTCGCCATGGCAGGCTTCAGTCATTGCCGCCTGGGTTGTCAGGGTCGCCGGTTTGCGCCACTTGGAGACACTGCAGCCGAGTGCCTGCGCGCGCACCCGAAATGCATCCAGTGTCCCAGGCCCGTAGTCCAATACAAGCTGGATAGCTTCAGCCGTTGCCAGGGCCCGCAAAGCGTCATCGCTGAAGACATCCGGCTTGGCGACGCAGACCAGACGAGCCTGTCTGTGCAGGCACTGAATAAGGGCCCGATCAATGCGATGGGTGGACTCATCATTCAGGGATAAACAGATAGCGACGGCACGAGCCCCCTCCAGCACCTCGAACCAGTCCACGCCAAAGGACACTCGGCTGTCGGAATAGGCTCTGCCGAGAGTGTCCGGCCTCTGACCATGTCGATCCAATACCTTGATCCGAACCTCCGGATCTCGATCAAGCAACAACTTGACCAGCTCCCTGCCCACGTTGCCGTATCCCAGCACACAGATGTCGCGCGGCAGGGAGCCATCGGCCAGTGTCAGCCAGCGCGCCATATAGGCGGCGACATGTGGCGCGTTGACCCCCGGCGTATTGACTACGCGGATGTCGTTGGAGCCGCAAAGGTCCAGTCGCACCTTATCCAGGCTCGTACCTCTGCGGATCAAATGGAGGTCGCCAAACGGGTGGGATATGCGCCATTGAGCGATGACGTCTGCATCGATCGCCTGGTCCCCGACAATGATCGCCGATGGACTCAGGAGACCGATCTGTATGAGCAGATCGTGTTTGGTCAATGTCGGGGGAAAGAACACCACGTTGCTGGGTGCGTGAGCCTTCCAGACTCTCGACACCGGTGCGAGATGCAGGATATTTCCGGTTATGGCGATGAGTGACGCGGCGACTGGCGGAATGGAAGAGAGCCTCATAGCTGTGTCTCCAACACTTCTGACGGACTGATGCCTCGCAGAGAGCCCTTCAATAAAGGTGGGGCGTTATTGGAAGGCCGTTGAGGAGCTCAACCTACGCTCATGGTTTGAATTGAATAAGCCAGCCACTTCTGATGAACAAGTAGCCTGATTCCGACACGTGAAGGTCAGAGGCCTGACTGACCTGCATGGATTCGGACTACTTGCCTAGGTTACCGAGGGATGACAGGCAGTTCCTGAAAGCAGACGCTCGCATCCGAACGATTGTTCAGACACTGAGGCGAGTGAGTGTTAGGGCGTGAGGGTGCTATCGCGCAGGCCCGAGGCAAGGGTGACTTGGGCGGCGAAGAGCATGGCTGGCGTTAAAAGTTCTGCATGGACGCTGCGACGTGGGATGTCACGCCCGCTGGTTTTGCCTGGCGCAAAATAAACGGTGGGAGCGGGCTTACTCGCCCCCACCTTTAATCCTGCTTCAGCCAGAGATTATCTGCGGCGAGGACGACGCTGCTCGTCATCGGTACGAATCGGCACCGGTTGCAGGGGTGGCTCGATCAAGCCCAATGCAACGCCAAGGTCGTGGAGCCAGTTCTGGATTTTCTCTTTCATGGTTTGCCCCCTTTGAGGGAAATGCTGGTCGGCGCAAGTTCTGTCGCCTTTTCCTACATTGATAGTAGCCCTAAGTCCTACGTATTGCTTGAATGAAACCACAACGAACTGTTACTGAATTGATGCAAATCCTGACGGATCGCTCAAGCAATCGCACGTGCGTCTTGCAGGACCTCGGCCCTGCCCTCTTGCTGCAGGTCGATCCATGCGTTGAGGTTAGCGCCGAGCATACCCTTTCGCCACATCAGCCAGGTCGTCGCAGTGGCAAATTGCCCTGTCAGCGGATGAACGGACACGCTGTCCTTGCCTGGCAGGCTGTCGAGCATGGATTCGGACATCAGCGCCACCCCTGAACCGGCGATGACACAGGCGAGCATGCCTTGGTAAGACTCGATCTCAATCGCCCGCCCCATGGCGACGTGCTCGTGGGAAAACCAGGTTTCCAGCCGCGTGCGGTAGGCGCAACTGCGGCGAAAAGTGAACACCGAACGGCCAGCAACATCCTGTGGCCCGCGCACCGGTGGGTGGTCGGCTTCGCATATCAGCACCAGGCGTTCTTCGCACAGGGCCACACCGTCCAGGGAGGCAATCGTGATGGGCCCGTCCACAAATGCGGCGTCCAGGCGACCGGTGATCAACCCTTCGAGCAGTTCACCGCTGGGCGCCGACAGCACCTGGAGGTTCACCATCGGATACGCCTTGTGATAGCACGCCAGCAGCTTCGGCAAATGCACTGCTGCCGTGCTGTACATGCTGCCCAGTACAAAATTGCCGGCCGGTTGCCCGCCTTGCACGGCGCCATGGGCTTCATCATGCAGCGCCAGCAGACGAGTGCTGTAGTCCAGCAACACCTTGCCCGCCGGAGAAAGCTGCAAGCGCTGGCGCTCGCGCACGAACAATTCCACGCCAAGCTGTTCTTCCATCTGCTTGAGCCGGGTCGACAAGTTCGACGGCACTCGATGCAGGCGCTCGGCAGCGCGGGTGATGGAGCCCTCTTCCGCCACGGCCTGGAAGATGCGCAATTGACTGAACTCCATGGCTTTCTCCAAAACTGAACAAGTTACTCACTATTATTCATTTTTACAGAAAGTCAATCCGCTCTAGCCTGACGGTATTCGCTTACCCGCAGGACACCCGACCATGTCACCCCTCACCCGCTTACTCGCCAGCTTTATCGCCCTGATGATGGCCATGGGCATTGGCCGCTTCGCCCTTACCCCGCAAATGCCCCACTTGCTCAGTGAAGGCCAGATCGACCTGACCGGCGCCGGACTGATCGCAGCGGCCAATTACCTGGGCTACTTCGTAGGCGCGGTGGATTCGATTTTTGCGCGCAGCCATCACCATGTGCGGGGTCGCCTGTATGGCGGGCTCTGGTTGTGCGTGCTGCTGACCCTGGCGTCTTACTGGACCCAGGGTTTCTGGCCACACATGCTGTTGCGCTTCGGTACCGGCGTTGCAAGTGCCTGGGCATTGGTGATGATCACCAGCCTGAGCCAGCCGCTGGCGATTGCCGCCGGGCGTGCACGCCTCGGCGCCCTGGTGTTCGCCGGGCCGGGGCTGGGGATTGTATTGACCGGGTTGCTGGCGCTGGGCTCCAACCTGTTGGGCCAAAGCTCTGCAACCTTGTGGCTGATCTACGGCGTAGTGGCGCTGGTGATGCTGCTGGCAATCTTGCCCTTCCTGCCACAGCCGTCCGCCGTCACTGCGCCTGTTGCAAGCCGCGCCGACACGGCCAGCAACGGCAGCATTACTCACCTGTGCTGGATCTACGTGTTGTTCGGCCTGGGCTACATCATTCCGGCGACCTTCCTGTCACAGATGGCCAGCGCGCAATTCAAGGGCGCCTGGCAGGCTGATCTGTTCTGGCCCTGCTTTGGTTTGGCCGCGGCGATTGGGGTAGTGGTCGCAAGCCTGCGTCCCAAGGACCCGGACACCACCCGCCGCTGGCTGATGACCACGTTGTGGCTGCAGGCGGCCGGGGTATTCGCCTGCCTGCTGGGCAACGGTTGGGGCCTGGCGCTGGGGGTGTTGCTGTGCGGCGGGCCGTTCCTGGCCTGCATGCAGTTGGTGATGGCGCGCCTGCGGGACGTTGCGCCCCACGGCTATCAGCGCAACACCGGGCTGCTGACCGCCAGCTTTGCCATCGGCCAGTTGAGTGGGCCGTTGCTGGCGTCGGTGAGCAGCCACCTGAGCGGTGGCCTGCAACCGGCGTTGGTGATCGCCGGTGCAGGCCTGTCAGTGGCGGGAGGGGTGTTGGTCAGCCGGCGACCAACGGTGCCGGCGCACGAACCTGCTCACGCCGCGCCAACACCAGGAAAAACAGCCCACCCAGGAAGCAGCCGGTGAACCAGGCAAAGTTAGCCATGCCCTGCAACGCCGGCGTGAAGGTAATCGCAACACCCACCAGTGTCGCAGGCACCAGGGCCTTGACCGCCGTCCAGTTCACACCGCCGTCGAAGTAATAGCGCCCGCTCGGGCTGTCATCGAACAGCGCGTCCACGTCGATCTTCTGCTTTTTGATCAGGTAGAAGTCCACCAGCAGAATCCCGAACAGCGGGCCGATAAAGGCGGCGAGAATATCCAGGGTGTAGTGGATCATCAGCGGGTTATTGAACAGGTTCCACGGGGTGATGAAGATCGACGCCACTGCGGCGATCATGCCACCGGCGCGCCAGCTGATTTTGCTCGGTGCGACGTTAGCGAAGTCGAACGCCGGGGACACGAAGTTGGCAACGATGTTGATGCCGATGGTGGCAGTCACAAATGCAAAAGCGCCCAGCAGCACCGCCATGCTGTTATCAATGCGCGAGACGGTAGCGATCGGGTCATGGAGCATTTCGCCAAACACCGGCAAGGTGCCCGAGACGATCACCACGGTCACCAGGGAAAACGCCAGGAAGTTCACCGGCAAGCCCCAGAAGTTGCCGCGCCGCACGTCCTGCATGCTGCGGCAGTAACGGCTGAAATCACCGAAATTCAGGGTTGGCCCGGAAAAATACGACACCACCAGCGCCGTCGCCACGATCACTTGGCCGAACGCCTGCCAGCCCGACAGGGATTTTTCCGCCAGGGTAAAGCTGATATTCGCCCACCCTGCCTTCCAGACGATCCAGCCGGCCAGGGCAAACATCACCGCATAGACCACCGGCCCCGCCCAATCGATAAAGCGGCGGATGGACTCCATGCCGGCCCAGAACACGGCCGCCTGCAACACCCATAAACTGAGGAAACCAAACCAGCCCAGGTAAGACAGGCCTGCAAAATGCGGCTCTGCAAACACCGCCATCTGTGGGAAAAAGCGCAATACCACAATGATCAGGGCACTCGACGCCAGGTAGGTCTGAATCCCGTACCAAGCCACCGCAATCAAGCCGCGAATCACGGCGGGAATGTTCGCGCCGAACACGCCAAACGCCAGCCGGCAGATCACGGGATAGGGCACGGCGGCCTGCTGGCTGGGCTTGGCCACCAGGTTGGCAATCAATTGCACAATGCAAATGCCTGCCAGCAAGGCAATCAACACCTGCCAACTGGCCAGCCCCAGCGCAAACAGACTGGCGGCGAACACATAGCCACCCACGCTGTGCACGTCACTCATCCAGAAGGCAAAGATGTTGTACCAGGTCCACTTTTGCGGCAGCGGCCCCAGGTCCTGGTTGTACAGGCGGGGGCTGTAGCCTTTGGGCAATTGTTCGGTCATCGCGGGCTCCTCGTCATACCGGCCTGCGCTTCCGTCACGGGGTGCATACGGGAGGCGGCATGGTTTGTATACGAGACAGTCAGCAGAATACGTGCCAATAGCACACAATCCCTCTAAAAGCGCGTTCCAAAGGGCTACACAGAGTCTTAGTAACGGGGACTGCGCTCAGCAACGGTGCAGATTAATCCTGTACACAATCACTGGTGCACCCGATGTGCACACAAGTACCCGACCGTGCAGCAAGCCGATGTGAGGAAGGCGCCCCAGGCCATGTCCATCACCGCCAACCCGCCGGACCAGCCTTGCAGCGTGGCCCAGTTGCTCAGGTCATAGGTGCCGTAGGCCACCAGGCCCAGCAATGCACCCAGTCGCGCCGCGCGCTGCCAGCTGGCACTGGGCAAGACCACGAACACCACGCAACCGAGGACATACAGGAGATAGAACAGCACTGCGGGCAACAGGCGAGGCTGATCGAGCATCAGCGGACCCAGCAGGGATTTGTAGGTCGGGCCCATGAGGACGCCAAGCCAGAGGCCGTCGAGGACCAGGAAGGCAAGCAAGGTGCCGAGGTAGGCGAAGACAGACTTCTTGGACATTGATGCAGCCTCTGTAGGAGCGAGTTTGCTCGCGAAAATATTCCAGGCGCATCACGGTGTCGGATGGACCTTTTTCGCGAGCAAGCTCGCTCCTACAGAAGAGCAAACCGCACTCAGCTTAGTTCAATGCGATCCGCGTGAATCACGATCTGGCCCTGCTTGTAGAGTGCACCAATGGCTTTCTTGAAGTTGCCCTTGCTCACGCCAAACAAGTTGCTGATCACCGCCGGGTCGCTCTTGTCGCTGACCGGCAAACTGCCGTTGTTTTCACGCAACTTGGCGAGGATCTTCGAGTTGAGGCTGGACGCCGCTTCCTGGCCGACCGGTTGCAGGCTCAGGCTGATATTGCCATCGGCGCGGATCTCTTTGATAAAGCCTTTCTCTTCCTTGCCCGGGCGCAGAAACTTGAACACTTCGTTCTTGTGGATCAGGCCCCAGTGCTTGTTGTTGATGATCGCCTTGAAGCCCATGTCGGTGGCTTCGGCGACCAGCAGGTCGACTTCCTGGCCCACGACGTAGTTGGCCGGCGTCTTGTCCAGGTAGCGGTCGAGGCGTGCGGTCGCGGTAATACGCTTGGTGTGTTTGTCGAGGTAGACATGCACCACGCAGTATTCACCGGCGGTCATCTGACGTTTCTCTTCCGAATACGGCAGCAACAGATCCTTTGGCAAGCCCCAGTCGAGGAACACGCCAATACTGTTGACTTCCACGACTTTCAAACTGGCAAATTCGCCGACTTGAACTTTCGGTTTTTCGGTAGTGGCGATAAGTTTGTCATCGCTGTCCAGATAAATGAAAACGTTAAGCCAGTCTTCATCTTCACTGGGAATATCTTTGGGGATATACCGATTAGGCAAGAGGATTTCGCCATCTTGCGCACCATCGAGGTACAAACCAAAGTTAGTGTGTTTAACCACTTGCAAGCTGTTGTAGCGCCCGACTAAAGCCATTTCCAATACCCTCATTGCGTGGGCGGCATTCTACCCGAGTTGCGCTTGCCACGCGCGTGCGCCTGAAAAATCGCGGGTTTGCCCGGCGTTCCGGTGGCACCGCCCCGCTCGTCCGATCATTCGGCTGAATTTTGCCACGCCGCCGGTGCCGGCTCAGCCCGTGGTTTCGAGTTAAAACAGTAAGTTAGGGGCTAATATCAAAAATAAACTTTGGCTGTTTTCAGCTGCCGCTCTTATTCCCAGGGGATATTTACCGAGCAATTGTCAAGTATTTCCTGTACGATGCCTGGCCAAGTTAATTTTCTACAGGTTAGTGGCCGCCATGCGTGTAAAAGCATCCAACAGCAAAGCAAAGCCAGCTCCCGCCGTTGAAACCAGCGAATCGATCAACAGCCAGATTGCTGCTTTCCTCAAGTCCGGTGGCGAAATCCAGCAAATTGCCAAGGGCGTGAGCGGCCAGACTTTCGGCCCGTCCAAGCAGATCAGCCTGGGTAAAAAGTAATACCGCGCAGCACATCTGGTCCCTAAGCGTCTTGCCTTCAAGGCGCTAGGACTAGAGCCCGAAATACCCTCTCGCGTCACCTTCAGAACGTGCAAATCGACGAACGGGCCTCACCTCCTGACATTCGCCGGTATGCTTGCACACGTCTAGCACGGGCATCTGCCCTATTTTTCCGTTACTGCTCCTCGCTTTTCATGGAGTGAAGCATGCTTAAACGCTGCATTTTCGTGGCCAGTATCCTGGCGGCCAGCCCTCTCGCCGAAGCGCAGATTTTCCAGCGTGAACTGGGCGACTTCGACCTGAAATTGGGCACCACCCCCAGCCGCAGCATGGCCCAGGGCCTGGTCAAGCCGACCTCGCCGGGCAGTGACTCGTTCCATGGCGGGCTGGACCTGAGCCATGACAGCGGCCTGTACTTCGGCCAGTTTTCGCCGAACATGGGCCTGTCCTCGGCCAGC
Source organism: Pseudomonas sp. 8 R 14 (assembly GCF_900005955.1). Classification (NCBI taxonomy): domain Bacteria; kingdom Pseudomonadati; phylum Pseudomonadota; class Gammaproteobacteria; order Pseudomonadales; family Pseudomonadaceae; genus Pseudomonas; species Pseudomonas sp. 8 R 14. The sequence continues at coordinate 15,770 of NZ_CVTH01000038.1, forward strand.
ACTCTCGAAGTCGATTCGTACATGGGGTTCAAGCACCCTTTCGACCAGACCCTGGGCTATGAAGTCGGCCTGATCCACTACAGCTACCCCAAGCTCAGCCCCCTCGACAGCCAGGAGTTCTACGGCGGTCTGAATCTACTCGGCAATCGTTTCGGCGCTTCCTTCAGCAACGACCCGGACCGCCAGGACAGCACGCTGTTCGCCGACCTCGGCGGTACCCAGCCCTTCGGCATCGGCGTCAGCATGAAATACACCACCCATCAGCTGGGCACGCCGGCTTCGGTAGAGGGCGGCACCATCAGCAGCTTCAGCGACTGGTCGGTACAGTTCTCCCGCGCCTGGAAAGGCATCGACCTGGACCTGATCTACAGCGACTCCAGCCTCAGCGGTGGCGATTGTTCGGCCTACTCCGGACACAATTCGCAATGCGATGGCCTGTTGACCCTGAAGGCGGTGCGGTCGTTTTATTGATGGGCTGAACTGTCGCGTGCGCCGCGGGTTCACATGCATTGACTCCCTCTGCGCAAGGACACGCCCATGTTGCATCGGCTCAAACTGCTGGTGGTATTCCTGACCCTGAGCCTGGTGCTAGCCGGCTGCAACCGTGTGGGCCTGGCCTACCGCAACCTGGACGTGATCATCCCCTGGACCCTCAACGACTACCTGGACATGAACGCCGGGCAGAAGAGCTGGTTCAACGACAAGCTCAAGGACCACCTGGCCTGGCACTGCACCACACAATTGCCGGGTTACCTCGACTGGCTCGACCGCCTGCAAGCAATGGTCGAGAGCAACCAGGTCACCGATGCAGCGCTGCAAACCCGCACGGTTGAGGCCAAGCAGGCGATTGCCGAGGTGGCACGGGAAATCACCCCGTCGGCGATTGAATTGTTACAAGGGCTGGATGACCAGCAGGTCAACGACATGAACGATGCCCTGGCCAAGGACCTGCGCAAACGCCAGGACGAATACCTCAAGCCGCCGCTGGCCAAGCAGATCCAGGACCGCGCCGAGCGTATGAACAAGCGTCTGGATGCGTGGATGGGGCCACTGAGCGATAGCCAGAAGAACCGGGTCATGGCCTGGTCCATCAGCCTGGGCGAGCAGAACGAGCAGTGGATCGGCAACCGTGCCCACTGGCAGGCACAATTCATCGACGCCGTGCAGCAACGCCACAGCGCCGATTTCCCGCAGAAAATCCAGCAACTGCTGGTGGACCGCGAAAGCCTGTGGACACCGGAGTATCGCGCGGCGTATGCCCAGACCGAAGCCGCCGCGCGCAGCCTGATCATCGACGTCATGGCCGACAGCAGCGTGCCGCAACGGCTGAAACTCACCCAGAAAATCGACAAGGTCCGCAGTGACTTCCAGGCGCTCAAATGCCTGAAAAGCGCGCAGTCCTAATTGGGCGCCAGGGTGCCCAACCAGGCCACCAGCGCGAGGACCAGCGCCCCTGCCCCCATCTCCAGCACCATGCTGCGCCGTAGCGCAGCCATGGCAGCGACATAATCACCGGTCGCCACGGACCGTTGCAGAAGCGGCGTCAGGTGGAAACGATTGAGCGCCGCCAGCCCCAGCATCAAGCCAAACAGTCCTAGCTTCAGGCACAACAGGATCGCGTAGACACCGCCGGTAAGGCCCTCCAGATTCAGCCCGACCACCAGCAGATAGTTGACCACACCGGTGCCGATCAGCACCGCGACAAATCCCGCTCCCACATGCTCGAACCCCTTCAGCGCCCTTGCCAGCACCCGAACGTGATAAGCATCGTGCAAAGACGTGCGCCTCGACAACAACCCGAACGCCGCCAACGCCCCGACCCAGCCGCCGGCCGCCAACAGATGCGCGCCGTCGCTGAGGATGTGCCACACACCCAGCGTGCCTTCATGCATCACGCCGTGCCCGGTCCACGCCAGCGTCACCAACGCGGCGGCGCCCGACAACGTGGCCAATGGCAGGCGAGTGCCAAGCGCAGCCACCACCAGCGCCGCCATCCGTAGCCACCACGTCAAGCCCAGGTCGGTCTGCCAGAGCATCATGTGCAGATGCGGCCACAGCGTCTGCCAATCCGTTGCGCCACTCATGGCCTGGGTCAGCGTCAACAGCGACGCCATCGACAGCACTATCCCGACGCCAGCCGTCAGCCGCAGCAGGCCCCTCAAATTCAGCAGCACGCGCTCCGGCGCCTTGAGCCCGTAAAGACCAAAGAGCCCCAGGCCAAACAACAGCATCAGGTCAAGATAGAGCGCAAAGCGCAGTGTGACTTGGGTCAATTCGCTCATGGCTGGACGCTGAACACCACGTTACCGGTAATCGGGTGCGTGTCGGATGACACTGCGCGCCAATCGACCCGGTAGGTGCCGGTAGCCAGTGCAGAGGCCGGCTTGATCAGCATCACCCTGGGGTCGGTGCTCGCCGCGACACTGGCCTTGATGGGCATCGGCGAATTGGGCATGCCGGGCATATCGGTCATGGTCAGCCTGGCCCCGGAAAACTGCGTCAGCAGGTTCTCCGAAAAGCGCAGTTCAATGACGGCCGGCGCGGCACCTTGGGCCCCGGCTGGAGGGAGGGAGGACAACAGTTTCGGATGGGCCGAGGCCGGCAGGCTGATCATCAATCCGACCCACAGCGCCCCCCCTGTTAACGCGGTTTTCAACATCGACATGCAAGGCTCCAGGCCGCTCAAGGCGGCGAGTTATAGGAATAAGAAACCGGTTAAAACCAAAGGCGCACACCGACCACCCAGCACAGCTGGCTGATGTCTTCGCCTTCGTCGCGAGCGTACTGCGCCGTCCGCCCATAGCTGCGGTTCCAACTCACCCCCACGTAAGGCGCCAACTCCCGGCGCACCTCGTAGCGCAAGCGCAGGCCCAGCTCGCTTTCCGACAGGCCTGCGCCCACCCGGCGCTGCGGATCGTTCTGCGCATAAAAATTGAGTTCGGCCGTCGGCTGAAGGATCAGGCGGTTGGTCAGCAGGATGTCGTAGTCCCCTTCCAGACGTGCCGCGGTGTGGCCCGACTCACCCACAAACAGCGTCGCCTCGGCCTCGAAGTCGTAGAGCGCCATGCCCTGCAGGCCGAACGCCGCCCAGGTCTGGCTATCTGCGGGCTTGAAGTCCTGGCGCACGCCGCCAACCAGGTCCCACCAAGGGCTGATGGCGTGCCCCCACAACGCCTGGGCTTCGGCGCTGTCAGTGCGACCGGCGCTGCGCTCGCCTTCGCTGCGCAGCCACAGGCGGTCGATGTCACCACCGAGCCAGCCCTTGATGTCCCAGTTCAGCGCACCACCGCCACCGCCGCCTTGCCATTCCAGCTGGTTGACCAGCAGCATCGAGTTGATGCCGCTGTCATGCACCACATGCCCGCCCGGCGCGTTGTACACGGCGGCGCGATCAGCGTCGGTGAGCAGCGGGATCGGCGTACGGCTTTCGCTCAGCGCCGGAACCGCCGGGCTCATGCCTTGAAACTCCTCGGCCTGCGCCGGCGAGCCGAATGCCCACCCGGCCAGCGCGATACACACAGATAAAACCCGACGGTTCATGCTCGCTTCCTCATTCATGCACGCGCACTTCACGGAACATGCCCATTTCCATGTGGTACAGCAGGTGACAGTGATAGGCCCAACGCCCCAGGGCATCGGCGGTCACGCGGTAACTGCGGCGCGAGCCCGGCGGCATGTCGATGGTGTGCTTGCGGACCTGGAACTGGCCGTTTTCATCCTCAAGGTCGCTCCACAGGCCGTGCAGGTGAATCGGGTGGCTCATCATCGTGTCGTTGACCAGCACCAGCCGGACGCGCTCGCCATAGGTCAGTTGCAAGGGCTCGGCATCGGAGAACTTCACACCATTGAATGACCAGGCGAACTTCTCCATATGCCCGGTGAGGTGCAATTCAAGGGTGCGCGTGGGATCGCGGCCATCGGGATCGTCGAAGGTGCTGTGCAGGTCGGCATAGGTCAGCACTCGCCGACCGTTGTTGCGCAGGCCGATCCCCGGGTCGTCGAGCTTGGGCACCGGGCTCATCGCCTGCATGTCCACCAAAGGGTTGTTCTGCTCGCTGGCCGGGTGGCTCTGCATCGACATCGCGCCCATCGCACTGTGATCCATGCCGGCCATATCCGGCATGTCCGCCATGGCGCCGTGATCCATCCCACCCATGCCCATGTCGTCCATGGTGAGCCAGGGGCGCGGCTCAAGTGCCGGTACGGGTGCCGTCGCCCCCGCCTGGCGGGCAAGCGTGCCACGGGCATAACCCGTGCGGTCCATGGACTGGGCAAACAGCGTGTAGGCCGTTGCCGTGGGCTCCACCAGCACATCGAAGGTTTCGGCGACCGCAATGCGGAACTCATCGACGCTGACCGGCTTGACCGGCTGGCCATCGGCGGCGATGACGGTCATCTTCAGCCCCGGGATGCGCACATCGAAATAGGTCATCGCCGAACCGTTGATAAAGCGCAGGCGTATTTTCTCCCCGGCCTCAAATACCCCGGTCCAGTTGAGGCCGGGGGGCTGGCCGTTGAGCAGGTAGGTGTAGGTCTGGCCGCTGACGTCCGCAAGGTCGGTAGGGTTCATCTTCATCTGCGCCCACATCAGCCGGTCGCTGACGGTGGCCGACCAGCCCTGCTTGCCCACATCCCGTACGAAATCGCCCGCGGTGGGCTTATGCCGGTTGTAGTAATCGGACTGCTTCTTGAGGGTCTTCATCAGGGCGACGGGGTCTTCGTCGGTCCAGTCCGAGAGCATCACCACGTAGTCGCGCTGGCAGGTGAAGGGCTCGGGCTCCAACGGCTCGATGACCAGCGGGCCGTACACCCCCTGCTGCTCCTGGAACCCGGAATGGCTGTGGTACCAGTAAGTGCCGTGCTGTCTGACCTTGAACTGATAGACAAACACGCTACCCGGCTCGATGCCCTTGAAACTCAGGCCGGGCACGCCGTCCATGGTCGACGGCAACACGATGCCGTGCCAGTGGATCGACGTCGGCTCGCTGAGGCGGTTGTGCACGCGCAGGGTCACGGTGTCGCCCTCACGCCAGCGCAGCAACGGGCCGGGCAGGCTGCCATTGATGGTCAACGCGGTGCGCTGTTGACCCGTGAGGTTGACCGGCGTCTGGTCGATAAACAGAGCGAATTCGCTGCCCGCCAGCACGGTGGGCTCGCCCGCACTTGTCAGCGCCCATACCGGCGTGCGCCATAGCCCGAGCCCGCCGAGCAGGCCGCCGGCGGCCAGGCCTTTGACGAAGGTTCGTCTGGAGGTAGTAGAGTGCATGCCGATTCAAGTCCGTCAGTTGAATGGCAGCAGATTAGGGGGCGCCGGCTGTCAGCAACCTTAGCGGCAGATTACCGATCCGACAGTTTCGGCGTGCCCGGCACCGCCTGGGTGCCGGGGCATGGAGGGGTCAGGCGATCTGCGCTTTGGAGGCCACTTCTGCAAAGGTCGCCGGGTCCAACGCATCGGCCTGCTCATCCAGCACCTGGCGCGGATGATCATTGCCCGGGATGGAGCTGTCGATCAGCGCCAACAGCTGCGCGCCCAGGGCGGTCAGAATGAAATTCTCTCCGTTACCGCCTTCTTCCTCAGGCCGCGACTCGATAAACCCACGCTTGAACAACAGCGCTTCATAGTCCGCGGCGGTCTTTTTCAGCGCATCCAGGTTACCGGTGGACTCGCCCGCCGTGGCCTTCTCGGCCGCTTCCTGCTCGGCGTATTTGCGCGGGGCAAAACTGCCCTCGCCGTTCTGCACTTCATGCAGCAGACGTTCGATCAGATCCCAGTTGTAAGTCGTCATCCTGATTCCTCCTGCAGGCCTAAGGAAAGTAGCCCGTCTGTAGGAGTGACCCTATGGGGCTGTGGCCGTTCATACCAACCGACGGGCGTCATTTCTCTGAACTTTCCAGACGTTCGCCCCCTCAACTGAGCATCACCGCCAAGGAGGTCCGACCATGAAAACCCTGATGAACCTGGCCATCGCCGCCACGTTGCTCACCGCCCTGCCCGCCTGGGCCTGCACCCCGGAAGAGGCCACGGCCAAGCGCGAGCAACTGGCCCAGGAAGTGGCCAAACTCACCGAGCAGAACCCGACCAAGGCCAAGGAGATGAACGACGAGCTGCAGAAGATGGACCTGGATACTGAAAGCGCGGAGTTTCCCGACAAGTGCCAGTTGATCGACGCCCGCCTCAAGGAATTGAAAGAAGCGGCGGCCAAAGCGAAAAAATGAGGCCATAAAAAAACCGGACAACGTCCGGTTTTTTCACATCCCTCACGCCTTACTCGGCAGCGGGTGCTTCTGGCTTGCGACGCTTGAGCGGCGCCATGCCATCCTTGCTGACCAGCGACAGGTTGTCGGTCTTCGGCCGGTTGGCGATCTTGCGCTTGGTCGGCGACTTGGCACCGGCCTTTTTCTTCTCGCCCTTGGCGTCGGTCTTTTTCTTCTTCACGCCAACGGCCTTGCCCGATGCCTTGACCTTCTTCGGCCCGGTGTAGGTGCCTTTGACTTCCTTGATGGTGCGGCGCTCGAACGACTGCTTGAGGTAGCGCTCGATGCTTGACATCAGGTTCCAGTCGCCGTGGCAGATCAGCGAGATCGCCAGGCCATCGTTGCCAGCACGCCCGGTACGGCCGATACGGTGCACGTATTCGTCGCCGCTGCGGGGCATGTCGAAGTTGATGACCATGTCCAGGCCGTCCACGTCCAGGCCGCGCGCGGCGACGTCGGTGGCGACCAGGATCTTCACGACGCCGGCCTTGAGACGGTCGATCGCCAGTTTGCGGTCCTTTTGGTCTTTCTCGCCGTGCAGCACGAACGCCTTGTAGTCCTGGGCTACCAGGCGGCCGTAGATGCGGTCGGCGGCAGCGCGGGTATTGGTGAACACGATGGCCTTCTGATAGGTCTCGTTGGCCAGCAACCAGTTGAGGATCTGTTCCTTGTGCACGTTGTGGTCAGCGGTGACGATCTGCTGGCGCGTGGTGGCGTTCAGGTCGCTGACGTTGTTGACCTGCAGGTGCTCAGGGTTGTTCAGGACCTTGGCGACCATCTCGCGCAGGGTCGAACCACCGGTGGTGGCGGAGAACAGCATGGTCTGCTGGCGGTTCACGCATTCAGCCACCAGGCGCTGCACGTCGTCGGCAAAGCCCATGTCGAGCATGCGGTCGGCTTCGTCGAGCACCAGCACCTCGACTTCCTTGAGGTCAAGGTTGCCGGCATTGAGTTGCTCGATCATGCGCCCAGGCGTGCCGATCAGGATGTCCGGCACCTTGCGCAGCATGGCGGCCTGGACCTTGAAGTCTTCGCCACCGGTGATCAGGCCGGACTTGATGAAGGTGAACTGCGAGAAGCGCTCCACCTCCTTCAAGGTCTGCTGGGCCAGCTCGCGGGTCGGCAGCAGGATCAGGGTCTTGATGCTGACGCGGACTTTGGCCGGGCCGATCAGGCGATTAAGAATCGGCAGCACGAAAGCGGCGGTCTTGCCACTCCCGGTTTGAGCCGTCACCCGCAGGTCACGCCCTTCGAGCGCGAGCGGGATGGCCGCTGCCTGCACAGGCGTAGGCTCGACAAATTTAAGCTCGGCCACGGCTTTGAGCAGGCGTTCGTGCAGGGCGAATTGGGAAAACACGGGTGCTACCTCGAAGAAATACAAAAAATCAGCTGCATAGGGTACCGGTTTCGGGCGTCCAAACCGAGTGTCTTTACGCGAACGGCGCTAATCAGTTGCTTTTTTGTCAGAGCATTTGTCCACGGCATCAACTTTGTTGCACTTAAATGCTCTAATCGCGCCGTCTTGTCTTACAGAAGAATCGGTTTCATCCATGGATATCAAACAGCTCTGGCTCAACGTCCAAGACCTCTGGGGCACCCTCGACGAACACCCGCTGCTGCATGCCAGCCTCGGTTTCCTGGTGTTGCTGGTGGTGGCCCTGCTGCTCGGACGTGTGGCGCGTTACCTCATCCTCCACGCCGTCAAATTGCTTGGCCGGCAACCGGCGCTGCACTGGCTCAACGACCTGCGGCACAACAAAGTCTTCCACCGCCTGGCGCAGATGACGCCGTCGCTGGTGATCCAGTTCGGCCTGTACCTGGTGCCGGACCTGAGCAAGACCGCCATCCTGTTTATCGGCAATGTGGCCCTGGCCCTGACCATCCTGTTCCTGATGCTGGCCATGAGCGCCCTGCTCAACGCCCTGCTGGACATCTATGCGCGCACCGAACACGCGCGTACCCGCTCGATCAAGGGCTACGTGCAGTTGGCGAAGATGGTGCTGTACGTGTTTGGCGCGATCATCATCGTCGCGACCCTGATTGACCGTTCGCCACTGTTGCTGCTGTCGGGCCTGGGTGCGATGTCGGCGGTGATCCTGTTGGTCTACAAGGACACGCTGTTGTCATTCGTCGCCAGCGTGCAATTGACCAGCAACGACATGCTGCGCGTCGGCGACTGGATCGAAATGCCCCAGGTCGGCGCCGATGGCGATGTGGTGGACATCACCCTGCACACGGTCAAGGTGCAGAACTTCGACAAGACCATCGTCTCCATCCCGACCTGGCGCCTGATGTCGGAATCGTTCAAGAACTGGCGCGGCATGCAGGCCTCGGGTGGGCGACGCATCAAGCGCAGCCTGTTTATCGATGCCAGCGGCGTGCGCTTTTTGCGTGACGATGAAGAAGTGCGCATGACCCAGGTGCACCTGCTCACCGACTACATCGGGCGCAAGCAGGCCGAACTCAAGGCCTGGAACGAAGCCCAGGGCCACAGCGCGCAACTGTCGGCGAACCGCCGGCGCATGACCAACCTCGGCACCTTCCGCGCGTATGCCCTGGCCTACCTCAAAAGCCATCCGGACATCCAGCCGAACATGACCTGCATGGTGCGCCAGATGCAAACCACCGCCGAGGGCGTGCCGCTGGAGATCTACTGCTTTACCCGCACCACCGTGTGGGCCGATTACGAGCGGATCCAGGGGGATATTTTCGACTACCTGCTGGCCGTGTTGCCGGAGTTCGGATTAAACCTGTACCAGCAACCCAGCGGCACCGACTTGCGCACCGGGATACTGGCCCTGGCAGGCACTGCCCGAACCTTGGAAACCCCGGCGTAGTGACAACGATATCGACGAGGGGCTGGCAAGCGCCTCGTCGCTATATAGGACGATGGACGCAACCGTATTCATCTAAACACGGCCGATAAAAGCCAGCGTCTATGTATAGCCGCTGCTGCCGATTATTCAACGGGCCCACCCCATAAAGAAAATTTCTCCTACGCCTTTAGTGAATTTCACTACTTGCGCGCACTATTTCTAATCTGTTTTAAAAAAAATCCACGCCTTAGCATCTGGCCATCAAACAACGCCAGCAAAAGGCCCCCCTCATGTTATGGACAACTCAGCTTTCCGATAATGCAGCAGACTTTGTATTAAGTTCGAATGCCGAAGCATTGACCCACTATTGTGGTGCTGGCGCCTTTGCTCAACCCCACGATTTTTATACCCAAAACCCCTACCAGCGCCCTTCGCGGCCGCAGGACGTAACCGATTCAATCATCACCACCTGCCTGACCAGCGACCAGCTTTCAAACAGCCAGCATCTATTGGCACAGCGGTTGTTATTGAATATCTACGAACAAGACCTGGTCTTCTTGCCCAAGCCGCCATTGGAACTGGACTTCAAGGCGTTCAAGCGTTTCTATGATCCGCAGCACGCGGCCAGTGGCAAAAAGATCCGCCCGTTGCTGGAACACTACTTGTACAACTGGCTCAAGGAAGAAGTACATATCAATGGCCCTTGGTGCCTGAACTCTTTTATCGCCCACACCGATAAAGTATTGGATGACGTCGCCCGATCCGAGTCCAAACTCCATGAAGTGCTGACCACCAGCCGCCATCCCGAGCGAGCCGCCAGGTTTTTCATGACGCAATGTGCGGGAGACTTCCTCAGTGAAGCATCGGCCATGGCCCGCAACGTACTGGGCAACAGCGGTGTGTACACCAGCGAATTGTTCAAGATCCTGATCGACGAGTATGGCTACGGCGTCGACAAAAAGAAGCACAGCACCATTTTTGAAGACATGCTCCAGGACATGGGCATGTCCCATCACGTGCACCACTACTGGCAGTTCTATACGCCGGCGTCGCTGTCGCTCACCAACTACTTCCACTACGTATCGGCCAACCATGGCGAGCTTTTCCGCTATATCGGCGCCATGTACTACACCGAAGCTACATTGGCACTGACCACCAAGCACCAGTCACGCGCGATCAAGACCATCTTCAACGGCAGTGTCTCCACGGGCTATTTCGATGAGCATGCCCACATCGATGTGCACCACGGAAGAATGGCCCTCCAGCGCCTGATCATTCCCATGATCAAGCAGTTCGGCCCCCAGATCATCCCCGACCTTATTCGCGGCTTTGAAGAGTTCAGGCTGCTTCAGGACATCGCCGACGAAGAGTTGTATGCCCATATCAACTGGCATGACGCGTTCGATGAGCATCGCGCACAGGCAGCGGCGCTCCAGGGCCACAAACCCGTGGACCTGAGGATTACCGAGACCGAACACGAGCTGTCGGTGCTGCATACCCACCCGAATGACGAACTGTTTTGGGTCGAATCAGGCGAGCTGGAGTTCGTCGCCAGCCCCGAACTGACGGTGCGCCTCAAGGCCGGCGAAGGCGTGGTAATTCCCAAGGGAATGCTGCACGGCACCCGCATCACCAGCCCGTCCTGCACGTACACCGTCACCGCCATCTGAGTAGGCAACCCAATGAAAGCCATCAGCCTGAATATCACCCACGCCAACTATGTGGCCGTGGGGGAAAGAACCTACTTTCTCAAGCGTCATGCGTATTCGACGCAATTGCTGCCCACCGCATGCCCCCATCGTGGCGGCCCGCTGCACATGGGCGAAGTGACAGGCGACGGCCAAAGCGTGATCTGTCCCTGGCACGACAACGCCTACAAGGTCTGCAACCTGGAAAAAAAAGCACTGCCCACGGTGCGCGTCAGGAACCAGATCAGCACCGTCGTCGGCGACACCGAGCGCTGTGTGCCGCTGCTTAAAATCTCCCGCTACAACTGATGAAGCCCATGAATACTAAATCGACATTGACCGCGTTCTATTCAATCGTGACCCTGTTCACCGGCCTCGACATGGCGATTGTCATCGCGATGGTCTGGTTCGGCCTGGAGACCACCGGTTCAACATTCCTGGTCGGCGCCACCTTGTGCGTGGCGACCGTGGTGCCCTATTTGTGCGAACAGTACATCGGCAAGTTCTTTACCATTGAACTCAGCCTGAAACGACTGCTGTACATTCGCCTGGCGGCCTTCGCCGCAGTACTGGGGCTGTCGTTTACCCAGGCCGCCTTGCTGCCGATCGGCTTCCTGGCCATCGCGTTCGTGGTGGGCGTCACCGACTACTTCACCATCAGCACCCTGGAATCGAAAAATACCAAGCTGGTGCTGGCCGGCCTCACCGACAGCGATACCTGCGCGCGGTTGATGCAAACCTCCATCCAGATCGGTGCTTTCGGCGGTGCGCTGCTGGGCGGGTTGATCGTGGATGTGTTCTCGGTCAACCAGACACTGCAGATCATCAGCCTGGCGGCGATCCTCTCGCTCGCGGCCATTCTCCTGGTGGCCGACAACCCCAACGAACATACCGCCGAACAGGCCACTGGGGCCTCCAATGCACCACCGCTGGACCTGCCGCGCAACCTCTACATTCTGATCATCGTGTTGAGCATGATCGGCTTCCATATCGGCGCGTTCAACAGCCTGGTGCCCATCGTTTTTCAAAAGCTCAATGAGTGGAATGCCACCCTGTTCGGCGTCGCCAGTAGCCTGGCCGGCCTGGGCGCCTTCAGCGCCGCCGTGTTGCCGCGCATCAAGCTCAACAGCTATGGGGCCATCTCGCTGGTGATACTGGCGGACGTGGCAATCGTCTACTTCCAGAACCTCTACGTGATGATGGCTGCGGCCTTCCTGCTGGGTTTTTGCATCAACAGCCTGCGGATCCAGCTGCGTAAAACCCTGATCGAGTCGGCGCCCAACGCCCGGGTAGCCGATGTGATCGCGGCCAAGAGTTCGCTCTACTACCTGCTGGTCAGTGGCTCGGCACCGATGATCCTGACGTTCTTCACCACCTCGGGATTTCTCGGACTCGAAGGCGCCCGCCTGTTGATGATCGTCTCCGCCGGCCTGTTGGCCACCGCCGTACTGGCGTGGAACCTGACCCCGGCCGCCGCGCCCACCGCCACCACGGAATAAGGAATGCACGACGTGAAAACCGTACTGATCGTTGACCCGTTCTCCACGGGCAAACTCTACGCGCCCTTGCTCAACGCACAGGGCATACGGTGCATCGCCGTGATCTCCACACGCGCCTTGCCTGAACACTTCACCAACGACCTGATCACAGAGAACTTCCATGAGGTGTATGCCTGGGAAGAGAGCCTGTTGATTACCCTGGAAGCCTTGTCACCGAGCGCCGTGATCGCCGGTTGCGAAACCGCGATCTACCTCACGGACTACCTGACGGAGCTGCTCGACATCCCGGGCAATAGCCGTATCACCAGCGACCTGCGACGCAACAAGTTCTCCATGCAGCAGGCGCTGAAAAAATACCAGTTGGCCCACATCGATTCGCACTTGCTGAGCTCACCGAGCCGCATCGGCGAAGTGCTGGCCAAACTCGACGAGGCGGCCACCTATGTGGTCAAGCCGCTGAACTCGGCCGCCACCGAAGGCGTGGTGTTTGCCCAAGGCAAGCGCGAAGTGGAGACCGCCTTGAAAAACGCGGCCTGGCAGCAGAAAAACGACCTGGGCGAAGTCAATCTCGGTTTTATCGTGCAGTCGTTCATAGCGGGACCGGAGTACGTGGTGGATATGGTCGCCTTTGACGGCACCTACGTCGTTGCCAGCGTCTGCAAGTACACCAAGATCCAGAAGAACGGCAGCATGTTTGTCTACGAAAGCCTCGACACCCTCGACCCGCGGGCTGAAGAACTGCAACCGCTGACCGACTACGCGCGCCAGGCGGCAGCGGCCCTGGGCGTGCGGGTCGGGCCGATTCATATGGAAATCATCTGGTCAGAGGCCGGGCCGGTGATGATCGAGGCCGGCGGTCGCTTGCACGGCGGCATCGCGCCCCTGCTGTTCCAGCAGGTGTATCACCCCGACTTGCTGTCACTGTCGATCGACAGCTACCTCGGCCACCCACGCCCCCAGGCCGATGCGGTCAGCCAGATCAGCCATGGCCGGATCGGTTTCTTCTGTTCCGATGAACGCCATGCCTTCACTCCTCCCTCACCCCAGGCCATACAAAGCGCGCAGGCGGACGAGGCCTATTGCGGGCACCGTTATTTCATCGGCGCCGGCGATACCACGCCGGTCACGATCGACTTCGCCACCTGTCCAGGGCTGTTCTGGCTGCAAAGCCCTTCGGCGCAGCAACTGGACACCAGTACCGCCAACCTGCGAAAAAAACTGTGGGGCTAAGGTTATGAAAAGTCGTTTGATCATCAGAAAGTCAGCCTGTGAGCTGGGCATCAATAATGCGTGCGCCGCCGTGATCGAAGACATCACCGTCTCGGATGACCAGAGCTTCGTCGGGGTACTGCAAAGTAACCTGAACCACGTGGCCTCGCGCCTTAACGAGCTGGACTCGAACGTCGTGTACGAAGGGTTTGCCAAACAGCTCAAGAAACTCGGCTACGAAAATACCGTGAGTGCCAACGAAAAGCTGCTGCGCCGCTTCATCGCCAAAGGCGTGTACCCCATCAACAACATCGTCGACGCCTATAACGCGGTCGCGATCCGACATGGGGTCAGCATCGGCGTGCACACCTATCATCAGAAGGATGACATCTACGTGATGCGGTCGGAAAAGCCGAGGGTGCTACGCCCCCTGTTCGCCAAGAAGGCCATCACCATTCCCGTCGGCGATATCGTCTATACCTGCGGTGATGTGCCGTTGGCGAGCATCGGCAAGGTGGATGCCGATGCCCATGACTTTCGGCTGACGAAAGACTCGTCGAGGTTGTTGGTGGTGATCCTGGGGCATGACGACACATCGTTCCAATTCAACCAGGCGGTCATCGAAGAACTCGTGGACACCCTGCGTCAGAAAATGCCGAACCTGAGCCATCATTTTCTTGAAACCGTGCGCGATCACGCCTGAAGCCAGCACATGAAGGGCTGGCCGGCGCCTAGCGCCAGGCCTTCAGCACCGGGTTGACCACCACTTCCTTCACATGCTCGATCTTCAGCAGGCTGTCCTTGAAGACCATCAGCTCTTCAAAGCTCCTGTACCGAACGTCGAGCATCATGTCCACGTCGCCAAACAGTGAATAGGCATGCACCACCTGGCTGAACTGCTGGATCTTCGGAAACACCAGATGGCAGTTGCTGCCATTGAGCGTCAGCATCAAGAACGCCGCTTGCAGGGTCTCATCGCCCTCGGCGACGTTGATGGTGAAGCCCAGGATGATGCCTTTCTCAATCAGCTTTTGAACACGCGACTCCACTGCAGTTCGAGACTTATGAACTTGCCGCGCCAATTGCGCCAGGCTGACTCGGGAGTCATCCTTCAAGGCTGCAATGATCAGTTCATCAATCTTGTCCACTCTGCCGCCCCCACACCGTTCTTTTCGATAGCAGACTTTCATTGCCGCTCACGCTTGCCTTCGACCGATCACGTCGCAGACTGTACGCCAGGCGCGGGCTTTACGCCCAATCGACTTATCCACACCGCCCCCAGGATCACCAGGCCACCCAAGGCCAGGCGACCCAACGGCTCGTGCTGGTTCCAGATCAGCAGGTTCAGCAACAATCCTACCGGCACATGCAGGTTGTTCATCACCGCCAACGTGCCGCCATGCACCAGGCAGGCACCCTTGTTCCACCAGTACATCCCCAGCGCGGTGCTGACCAGCCCGAGGAACACCAGCACGCCCCACTGCAGCGGTGCTTCGGGCAGGAAGTTGGCCTTGCCGAACATCAGGAACGCCGGCAACACCACCAGCAACGCACCGAGGTAGAAATAACCGAAACGCCGGTAGTGCGGCAGGTCACTCGGGTAGCGTGCCACCAGGTGCTTGTACATCACTTGCCCGGCGGCGTAGGTGAAGTTAGCCAGTTGCAGCAGCAGGAAGCCCATCAGGAAGTGCGGGGTGATCTGGTCGAAGCGAATCACCGCCGCCCCCGCCACTGCCACCAGGGCAGCAACCAGTGCCCACGGGTTGAAGCGCCGGTTGAGTGCATCCTCGATCAAGGTCACGTGTAACGGCGTGAGAATGGTGAACAGCAGCACCTCCGGCACCGTGAGCACACGAAAGCTCAGGTACAGGCACACATAGGTCACGCCAAACTGCAGCGCGCCGATCACCAGCAGGCCGCGCATAAAGGCAGGTTCGACCGAGCGCCAGCGGGTCAGCGGGATAAATACCAGCCCGGCCAGCACGACACGCACCAGCACCGCGAAGTAGCTGTCGACGTGACCGGCGAGGTATTCGCCGATCAAGCTGAAGGAAAATGCCTGAATCAGGGTGACAACCAGTAGATAGCCCATGTGCGCCTCGCATCGAATGGGCGGGACATTAAAGGTTTTCGGCGATTGAAGAAACTCGGGGCAAAAAAAACCCGACCTCGCTAAAGCGGCAGTCGGGCAGGAGCACTCAGGAGCAACAAGTGCAAAGGGAGGTTCGTACGCGTACTTGAAGGGTTGGCGTGGAGCGATATAAACACCGCGCGATTATCTGACGATTAAAGGATCAACCACCTCATGCCACGAGCTGTACCAGCTGGGCCTTGGCGTGGTTGATGCCCTTTTCCTGGAAGTCCCCGCTCAGGTTCACCCCTTCGGCGTGAATGAAAGTGACATCGTGGATGCCGATAAAGGCCATGACCTGGCGCAGGTACGGTTCCTGGTGATCGGAACTGGCGCCGGTGTGGATGCCACCCCGCGCGGTCAACACAATGGCACGCTTGCCGGTCAACAAACCTTGCGGCCCGGTGGGGGTGTACTTGAAGGTCACACCCGCCCGCAACACGTGATCCAGCCAGGCCTTGAGGGTGCTGGGGATGGCGAAGTTGTACATCGGTGCGGCCATCACCAGCACGTCGGCGGCCAGCAGTTCGTCGGTCAACTCGTTGGAGCGGTCGAGGGAAGCCTGTTCGTTACCGTTGCGCTGATCCGCCGGTTTCATCCAGCCGCCGAGCAGGTTGGCGTCCAGGTGCGGAACCGGGTTGAGCGCCACGTCACGTACCGTGATCCGGTCCATCGGGTGGGCGGCCTGCCATTGGCTGATGAACTGCTGGGTCAGTTGGCGGGAGATCGAATCCTGCTGGCGGGCGCTGCTTTCGATGATCAGAACATTGGACATGGCTTCGTAGGCTCCATCTGTAATTGCTGTAAGTCGATGGAGTGGAGATTAGACAGAGCCAATTCGATAAAAAAGCGCAAAAAACTGCTATAACCCATCTATAAATTTGTTTATAAGCGGAGTATCCCGATGGGCATGCTCCGCTGCTGTGTTATTTCGGCGCGCAGGCCAACGCGATACGCATCTTGATAATGGCGCGGTTGAACTTGACCGTGGTGTTGGTGCTTTTCCCCGCCGGCACCGTAACCGTGCGACGACGCGGCGATTCCGGGCCGTTGGTGAACGTTACCGAACACACGGCGTCCTGGGTGCCGTAGTTATTCAGCTGGATCGAGCTGATATCGCCGTCCACGTCGGAGGCGGTGTAATCGATGCTCACGCCGTCGATCTTTTTCGTCACGTCGATGGGGTAGGCAAACGCGCTCATCGGCAGCAGCGTCAGCAACACACAACAGAATTTTCTCATTCGGCAGTCTCCAATAGGGACCGCCAGCTTAGGACAAGAGGAACACATCTTGAAAGCGCCCCGCGTTACCCTCGATCAATGGCGCACGCTGCAAGCCGTCGTCGACCACGGCGGCTTCGCCCAGGCAGCGGAAGCGCTGCACCGTTCGCAGTCCTCGGTGAGCTACACCGTGGCCCGTATGCAAGACCAACTCGGCGTGCCGCTGCTGCGCATCGACGGGCGCAAGGCGGTACTCACCGACGCCGGTGAAGTGCTGCTGCGCCGCTCCCGGCAACTGGTGAAAAACGCCAGCCAGCTGGAAGACCTCGCCCACCATATGGAACAGGGCTGGGAAGCCGAAGTGCGGCTGGTCGTCGATGCGGCCTACCCCAACGCGCGCCTGGTACGCGCACTCACCGCGTTCATGCCGCAGAGCCGTGGTTGCCGGGTGCGTTTGCGTGAAGAGGTGCTGTCCGGCGTCGAAGAGCTGTTGATGGAAGGCGTGGCCGACCTGGCGATTTGCGGCTTCAGCATCCCCGGCTACCTGGGCACCGAAATGAGCGACGTGGAATTCGTCGCCGTGGCCCACCCCGAGCACGCCTTGCACCGCATGAACCGCGAGTTGAACTTCCAGGACCTGGAAAGCCAGATGCAGGTGGTGATCCGCGACTCCGGCCGCCAGCAACCCCGGGATGTAGGCTGGCTCGGCGCCGAACAACGCTGGACCGTCGGCAGCCTGGCCACCGCCGCCGCCTTTGTCGGCAGCGGCCTGGGCTTTGCCTGGCTGCCACGGCACATGATCGAGCGTGAACTCGCCGAAGGCGTGCTCAAGCAGCTACCCTTGGAACAGGGCGGCAGCCGCCACCCCACGTTCTACCTGTATTCAAACAAGGACAAACCCTTGGGGCCGGCGACGCAGATCCTCGTGGAGCTGCTGCGCACCTTTGACACCGCCCCCCTGGACGCGCCTTTCGCCGCCCCCCGGCAAGCCTGAAACGGAGTTCATGCATGGCCTGGTTCGACCATGAAGGCTGCAGCCTGCACTATGAGGAGTACGGCCACGGCACGCCGCTGATCCTGATCCACGGCCTGGGCTCCAGCAGCCAGGATTGGGAACTGCAGGTGCCAGCGCTGGCCCGCCACTACCGCCTGATCGTGGTGGATGTGCGCGGCCATGGGCGCTCGGACAAGCCTCGGGAGCGCTATAGCATCGAAGGGTTCACCTACGACCTGGTCGCCCTGATCGAGCACCTGGATCTGCCGCCCGCCCATGTGGTGGGTTTGTCCATGGGCGGCATGATCGCGTTCCAGCTGGCGGTGGACGAACCCGGCCGGGTCAAGAGCCTGTGCATCGTCAACAGCGCGCCACAGGTCAAGGTACGCAGTGCCCAGGAGTACTGGTGGTGGGCCAGGCGCTGGACGCTCGCCCGTGTGCTCAGCCTCGCCACCATCGGCAAGGCACTCGGCGACCGGCTGTTCCCAAAACCGGCACAGGCCGACCTGCGCCGCAAGATGGCCGAACGCTGGGCAAAAAACGACAAACGTGCTTATCTCGCCAGCTTCGATGCGATTGTGGGCTGGGGCGTACAGGAACGACTTTCGAGGATTACCTGTCCAACCCTGGTCATCAGCGCCGACCACGACTACACCCCCGTGGCCCAGAAAGAAAACTATGTAAAACTGCTGCCCGATGCGCGACTGGTGGTGATCGAGGATTCCCGCCATGCCACGCCCTTGGACCAACCCGAAGTCTTTAATACCACCCTGCTCGATTTTCTAGAGACAGTCGAAACCACTACCCAGGATCACTGACCCATGCTGAAAAAAATCGCCTTTTTTGCCGGTTCCGTTCTGTTCGCTGCCAACCTGATGGCCGCCGAGCCTTCCAAGGCGCCACACGTATTGATCTCCACCACCAACGGCGACATTGAAATCGAACTGGACCCGGTCAAGGCGCCGATCAGTACCAAGAATTTCCTCGCCTATGTCGACAAAGGCTTCTACACCAACACGATCTTCCACCGCGTGATCCCGGGCTTCATGGTCCAGGGTGGCGGGTTCACCCAGCAGATGTCGCAAAAGCCGACCGAAGCGCCGATCAAGAACGAAGCCAGCAATGGCCTGCATAACGTGCGTGGCACGCTGTCGATGGCCCGCACCTCGAACCCGGATTCGGCCACCAGCCAGTTCTTCATCAACGTGGCTGACAACGCCTTCCTCGACCCGGGTCGCGATGCCGGTTATGCGGTGTTCGCCAAAGTGGTCAAGGGCATGGATGTGGTCGACATCATCGTCAACTCCCAGACCACCACCAAGCAAGGCATGCAGAACGTGCCAATCGATCCTGTCCTGATCAAGTCGGCCAAGCGCATCGACTGAAGTCTGCAGGAAACTCCGCGCACGGCCCACAAGGCCGCGCGCGCATTTGAAAGGAGAGCCCGCCAGGCGGGCGTCAACCCTAATGCTCTATCGTCGTTTTGAACAACTGATCGATATTTTCCGCGACGCTCCCAGCGCCGCCCCTCCCGACAAAGTCCTGCCCTTCTACCTCTACTACCTGCGCCAGGTGTGGCCCTGTTTTGCCGCACTGCTGGTGGTGGGCCTGGTCGGTGCGCTGATCGAAGTCGCGCTGTTCAGCTACCTGAGCCGTATCATCGACCTGGCCCAGGGCACACCGCCCGCCGACTTCTTCCAGATCCACAGCACCGAGCTGATCTGGATGGCCGTGGTCGCCCTGCTGCTGCGCCCGATTTTCAATGGCCTGCACGACTTGCTGGTGCACCAGACCATCAACCCCGGCATGACCAGCCTGATCCGCTGGCAGAACCACAGCTATGTGCTCAAGCAGAGCCTGAATTTCTTCCAGAACGATTTCGCCGGGCGCATTGCCCAGCGCATCATGCAAACCGGCAACTCCTTGCGTGACTCTGCGGTGGCAACAGCGGAAGCCATCTGGCACGTGTCGATCTACGCCATCACCTCCCTGGTGCTGTTTGCCGAGGCCGACTGGCGACTGATGATTCCGTTGATCACCTGGATCATTTGTTACTGCCTGGCATTGCGTTACTTCGTACCGCGGGTGAAAGAGCGTTCGGTGATTTCTTCCGAAGCCCGTTCCAAACTCATGGGGCGCATCGTCGACGGCTACACCAACATCACCACCTTGAAGCTGTTCGCCCATACCCAGAATGAGCAGGAATACGCCAAGGAAGCGATCATTGAGCAAACCGAAAAAACCCAGCTGGCGGCACGCGTGCTCACCAGCATGGATGCGGTCATCACCGTCCTCAACGGCCTGCTGATCGTCACCACCACCGGCCTGGCCCTGTGGTTGTGGACCCAGTCGCTGATCTCGGTGGGCGCGATTGCCCTGGCTACCGGCCTGGTGATTCGTATCGTCAACATGTCCGGCTGGATCATGTGGGTGGTCAACGGCATTTTCGAAAATATCGGCATCGTGCAGGACGGCCTCAAGACCATTGCCCAACCCCTGGCCGTGGTCGACCGCAACAACGCCCCGCGCCTGACAGTGCCCCATGGCGAAGTACGCTTCGAGCAGGTGGATTTCCACTACGGCAAGCAGAGCGGGATCATTGGCGGCTTGAACCTGAACATCCAGGCCGGTGAAAAGATCGGCCTGATCGGCCCGTCCGGCGCGGGCAAGTCGACCCTGGTCAACCTGCTGCTGCGCCTCTACGACCTGCAAGGCGGGCGGATCCTGATCGACGGCCAGAACATCGCCGAAGTGGCCCAGGAAACCCTGCGCGAACAGATCGGCATGATCACCCAGGACACCTCGCTGCTGCACCGCTCGATCCGCGACAACCTGCTGTACGGCAAGCCGGACGCCACCGACGAACAACTCTGGGCCGCCGTGCACAAGGCGCGTGCCGACGAGTTCATCCCGCTGCTGTCGGACTCGGAAGGCCGTACCGGGCTGGATGCCCACGTCGGCGAACGCGGGGTGAAACTCTCCGGTGGGCAGCGTCAACGTATCGCTATCGCCCGTGTACTGCTCAAGGATGCGCCGATCCTGATCATGGACGAAGCCACCTCGGCGCTGGACTCGGAAGTGGAGGCGGCGATCCAGGAGAGCCTGGAGACCCTGATGCAAGGCAAGACGGTGATTGCGATTGCGCACCGGTTGTCGACCATCGCGCGGATGGACCGCCTGGTGGTGCTGGAGAAAGGCCAGATTGCCGAGACGGGCAGCCATGCCGAACTGCTGGCCCATGGCGGTTTGTATGCACGCTTGTGGCAGCACCAGACCGGAGGGTTTGTCGGCATCGACTGAAGCAAATGTGGGAGGGGGCTTGCTCCCGATATCGGTGGGTCAGTCACCACATTTTGCGACTGACACTCCGCTATCGGCAGCAAGCCCCCTCCCACATTTGGTGGCCTGGATTTGTGTAAAAACCGTGCTGTACTCAGTGCAGTGCCCAGACGGGCGCTGAAGTAAATCTGCAGGGAGCATCACTGATTTACTGATTGGGTAGAGCGATCTATCAAGGACGTGCTGCATGTCTTTGTTCAAGCGTTCAGTCACAGAGGGGTTGGGAACGTTTTGGCTGGTGTTGGGTGGTTGCGGGAGTGCGGTGTTGGCCGCCGCGTTTCCCGCAGTCGGGATCGGATTGCTGGGCGTGGCCCTGGCGTTCGGGCTCACGGTGCTGACCATGGCGGTGGCCATCGGGCATATCAGCGGTTGTCACCTCAACCCGGCGGTATCGGTGGGGCTGGTAGTGGGCGGGAGGTTTCCGGCCAGGGAGTTACCGGCGTACATCGTGGCCCAAGTCGTCGGCGGGGTGGTCGCCGCCGCATTGTTGTACTTCATCGCCAGCGGCAGGCCGGGCTTTGAACTGGCCGGTGGGCTGGCCTCCAACGGCTATGGCGAGCATTCGCCGGGCGGCTATTCAATGGCAGCGGGGTTTGTCTGCGAGCTGGTGATGACAGCCATGTTCGTGCTGATCATCCTCGGCGCCACCGACCACCGTGCCCCGAAGGGCCTCGCGCCCATCGCCATTGGCCTGGCCCTCACCTTGATCCACCTGATCTCCATCCCCGTGACCAACACCTCGGTCAACCCGGCCCGCAGTACCGGCCCGGCATTGATCGTGGGCGGGTGGGCGATCCAGCAGTTGTGGATGTTCTGGCTCGCGCCGATCCTCGGTGCAGTGGTGGGCGGTGTGGTCTATCGATGGCTGGGCAAGGAGGAGCCGGTCTGAAACGCAACCCCCGTAGCAGCTGCCGAGCGCAAGCGAGGCTGCGTCAGGCGCGCTGCCGATTCAGGCTCGAGTCGCGGCCAACGCAGCCTCGCCGGGGCTCGACAGCTGCTACGAGCCCCCCATCAAGACCTCACCCCCGTAGCAGGGTGGGGGCGGTTTAGGCTTGTCGATAGGGCAGCGCCGCCCTCGCCTCTTCGGCATACGCCACAATCCCCACCCGCTCGCGCTCGAGGAAATCCTCCACGGCATTCTTCAACCCGGGGTGGCGCAGGTAGTGCCACGACCGGGTGATCACCGGCTCGAACCCGCGAATCAATTTGTGCTCGCCCTGGGCGCCGGCGTCGAAGCGTTGCAGGCCATGAGCGATGGCGTAGTCCATGCCCTGGTAGAAGCAGGTTTCAAAATGCAGCCGGTCAAACTCCGCCAGGCAACCCCAGTAGCGGCCGTAGAAGCTGTCGCCACCGATCAGGCTGAAGGCCATGGCCACCGGTCGCGTGCCTTGCCTGGCCAGCACCACACGGATCGCCTCGGGCATGCGCTCGGCCAGCAGGCTGAAAAACGCGCGGGTCAAGTACGGTGCCTGGCGGCGTACTGCGTAGGTATTGGCGTAGCAGGCGTAGACAAAATCCCACTGCACCTCGTTCAGCTCGTGGCCTTGCAACCATTCGAAGTCGATGCCCTGCCCCGCCACTTGTTCGCGCTCCTTGCGCATCTGTTTGCGTTTGCGGGAACTGAGGGCGTCGAGGAAATCCTGGAAGTCACGGTAGCCGCGATTCTGCCAGTGAAACTGACAACCCAGGCGCTGCAACCAACCCGGTTGTTGGGCTAACGCCTCATCGGCCAAGCCGTCGGTGAAGTTGATATGGGCACTGGAGAGCCCTTCGATTTCCAGGTAGCCCGGCAGGCTCTTCAGCAGTTCGAAACCATCGTCGACGCTGGCCGCCAACAAGCGGGGGCCGCTGACCGGGCTGAATGGTACGGCCGTCAGCAGCTTGGGGTAGTAATCAATGCCCGCACGCTCGCAGGCATCGGCCCAACCATGGTCGAACACGTACTCGCCGTAGGAATGCCATTTGCGATAACTGGGCAATGCCGCCACCAGTCGGTCGCCTTCCCAATGTAACAAATGCTCCGGTTGCCAGCCCGCTTGAGGGCCCAGGCTGGCACTGTCTTCCAGCGCGCTGAGGAAGGCGTGCCGCACAAAAGGCTGGGCGTCCGGCACCAGTGCGTCCCAGGCCTGCGGGGCGATTTCGGACAGGCTGTCCAGGCGTTGCAGCGGCATTGGCATCCTCACTACGTCATGGCATGAAAACCTCGCGAGTATCGCTTATCGCAGGTCCGGGCACACCCCCGAATCGCCCGACAAGGCTCTAAATCAATAGTTCCATTCTTAAATAATTTGTCATCTACATGACATCACTTCGCCACTGCGCCGTCATAAACGATCGTGATACTGACGCCTGTTTTTAGAGCGCCTGGTTCTATCAGGTGGTTACTTTTCCGTCCGTCATCGGTCGGTTGTGTCCTGGATGGTTTGCCATCCCTCCTCACTTTCGGAGATTGATATGCGTCTTGCTTCCACTAAAACTGCAGCGGCCCTGTGCGGGGGCCTGTTACTGGCCCTGAGCGTTCCGGCCAGCGCTGCAGTCGACGCTAAATTGCTCGACATGCTCAAGGCCAACGGCCAAATCACCGCTTCGCAGTACACCGAACTGCAAAACGAGTTGGCCAAAGACCAGAAAGAACAGCAGATCGCACGGCAAGCTCAACAAGAGACCAACGAACAGATCGCGGCCACCGCGAAGAAAACCAACGAGCTGAGCAGCTTCGACCAGAAACTGGCCTGGGCCGCCAAGACTCAGTTCAAGGGTGATGTGCGCATGCGCCACGAGACCATCAAGGTCGAAGGCGAAAATGGCGTTACCCGCGCCGGCGTCACCGGTCGTGACAAGGACCGCGAACGGATCCGCGCACGCCTCGGCGCCTACACCGAAATCAACCCGCAGGTGGACACCGGTATTCGTATCGCCACCGGCGGCGGCAGCGATGCGCGCTCCACCAACCAGGACCTGGACGGCTACTTCGATAAAAAATCGATCTGGCTGGACCTCGGCTATATCGACTACCACCCTGACCAGATCAAAAACCTGCACATCATTGGCGGCAAAATGCTGCAGCCCTGGGTCAACATGGGCGATGTGATCTGGGATAGCGACATCAACCCGGAAGGCCTGGCACTCACCTACAAGTACCCACTGGGCGGCAGCGCCGAGCTGTTCGGCAGCCTGGGTAACTACAACCTCAAGGACAACGTGGACGGTGACGGCGTGCAGTACCGCCATGACCTGCGCCTGACCACCGGCCAGTTGGGGACCCGCTTCTCGGTGACCGACAACCTGAAAATGACCCTGGGCGGCAGCGTCTACGCCTACCAGAACGATGAAGACAGCCGTGCCTCAGGCACCAGCACCCCGAACGTGCTGGCCACCAACGGCAACACCCCCAACGGCGAGTTCCGCCTGTATGAAGGCTTCGGTCAAGTCGATATCGGCGGCCTGGCGGTGCCTCTGTCGTTCTACGGTCAGTACGTGAAAAACAACGACGCAATCGACGATGCGGACACGGCCTGGTTGCTGGGTGCCAAGTCCAAGGTGTTCGGTTTCAACCTGGACTACAACTATCGCGACGTGCAGAAAAACGCCGTGGTGGGGGCCTTCACCGATTCGGACTTCGGCGGCGGCTTCACCGGTTCCCGTGGTCACAAGTTCAAAGTCGGCTATGACATCGACAAGAACTTCGCCGTCGGCGCGACCTACTTCCTGACCAAGACCGACACCTACAGCCGCACGCTGGTGGACGGTAGCGCCAAAGCCAACACCTTCCAGCTGGATGCAGAAGCCAAGTTCTAAAGATAAGTGTTCAAGACCTCGGGCCAGGACGGCCCGAGGTGGCTGTACCAGACTTGCGTGGGTGGATCGGTCCCCATCATCCGTCCGATCGCCCCACGCGAGCCTGCTTATTCCCCGCCTTTCTGATCCTTGAGCCGCTCGGCAGCCAGCCGCTGCGCCAAGGCATCCACATCCTTCACCGGTTCCTGCGGCAGCATCCGCAACGTCGCCTGCAGCAGGCGCATCTGGCGGATAAACCGTCGGCAGTTGGGGCAGAACATCAAGTGATGACGCACCAGCAGACGTTCGCGAAAGGTCAATTGCCCATCGAGATAGTCACTGGAACGTGCCACTTGTTCTTTACAGGTCAACATTCGCCCGTTTCCTCAAAATGCTCCACCGTGGCGAAGACTTTAAGCCGTGCTCGATGCAACAGCACGCGGACATTGGAGAGTGAGAGCGTCAGAAGATTACAGATCTCCTCCAGTTCCAGGCCCTGGCGTTCACGCAGCACCAGCACGCTGCTTTGCAGTTCGGACAAACTCAGCAACGTGTGCTCCAGGCACTTGCGCAGCTCATCCTCGGTCAGCAAGGCTTCCGGGGTGTCCTGGTGCCAGGCATACGGGGCGACGGCCCAGTGGCCATCATCGGGGGAGAATCGATCATCGCCGATGGTGCCGTGGGGCGAAGGCAAATCGTCGAGCAGCACTTCCCGACGATTCTGCTTATAGCGCCCCTTGGCGGCGTTGGCAGTGATGGTCAGCAGCCAGGTCTTGAGGCTGGAACGCCCTTCGAATTTGGCCAGGTTGCGCACCACCGACAGCCAGGCGTCCTGCACCACTTCGTCGGCATGGCGCTGGCCGGCGATGGCATACGCCACCGCCCGCATTGCGCTTTGGTACGTGGTGACCAATTCCTTGTAGGCCCGTTGCTCGCCCTTGAGCAGTCGTTCAAGCAGGTGCGCGTCGTCCGCTGCTGCCATTCAAGACCTCGATTGTCTTAACGCTTGCGCAGGATCACGCTACCGATCGAATAGCCTGCGCCAAACGAACTGAGTACCGCGACGGCGCCCTTGGGCAGATCGTCCTGGTAGGTGTGGAATGCAATCACCGAACCCGCCGAGCTGGTGTTGGCGTAAGTATCGAGGATCACCGGTGCTTCTTCCACCGTGGCTTCGCGGCCCAGCAGTTTCTTCACAATCAGGTGGTTCATGCTCAGGTTGGCCTGGTGCAGCCAGAAGCGCTTCACATCGGCCACGTTCAACTGGTTCTCGGCCAGGTGCACGCCGATCAGTTCGGCGACCATCGGGCACACGTCGCGGAAGACTTTGCGGCCTTCCTGCACGAACAGCTTGTCGGGCGCACCGATGCCCTCTTCCGCCGCGCGGTTGAGGAAACCGAAGTTGTTGCGGATGTTATTGGAGAACTTGGTCAGCAGCTTGGTGCTCACCACGTCGAACTGATGCGCGGAGGTCGCCAGGTCGGCGCGCTCGAGGACGACGGCCGTGGCGGCGTCGCCGAAGATAAAGTGACTGTCGCGGTCGCGGAAGTTCAAGTGGCCGGTGCAGACTTCCGGGTTGACCATCAGGATCGCCCGGGCCTGGCCCAGCTGGATGCTGTTGGCGGCGTTCTGGATACCGAAGGTCGCCGAGGAACACGCCACGTTCATGTCGAAACCGAAGCCTGCGATGCCCAGGGCTTCCTGGACTTCGATGGCGATGGCAGGGTAGGCACGTTGCAGGTTGGAACAGGCGACGATCACACCATCGATGTCGGCGGCAGTCTTGCCGGCGCGCTGCAGGGCCTGATCGGCGGCACCGATGGCCATCTGGCAAAGCACCGACCACTCGTCATTGCTGCGTTCGGGCAGGCGCGGCGCCATGCGCTGCGGGTCAAGAATGCCCTCCTTGTCCATCACAAAGCGGCTCTTGATGCCCGAGGCTTTTTCGATGAACGCAGCGCTCGACTCCGTCAGCGCCTGGACTTCACCGCGCTCGATGGCAGCGGCGTTGTCGCTGTTGAACTGTTGCACATAGGTATTGAAAGACTGCACCAGCTCTTCGTTGGAGATGCTGTTGGCCGGGGTGTACAGGCCAGTGCCGCTGATGACGACGTTATGCACGATCGTTCCTCTAAATCTGTCAGGCAGATGATATTGGTACCGACGTACCAAACCGTAAGTAGTTCTATTCCGCCCAGCGGACATCAAACTGGCATCGCTTTATTCCTTCGCGCCGCAGACTTTTGCGACGATCCCGGCATTTATAGCGGCGAAGTTTGCCACAAACCCTGGGGTTTGGCGCCATATGCCGGATAAACACCCTGATCAAAGCGCGATCAAGTTTCAATGTGGGAGATTGCCCCCTCCCACATTTGGACCTCTCTGGTCTGGATAACCGAGAAAGGGATCAGGCCTCGACCAGGCTCCACTGCTTGCTCAAGCGCTTGTCGGAAATCGGCACCTTGGTCCCTAACTGCTGTGCAAACAACGACACCCGGTATTCCTCCAACCACCAGCGATACAGCTCCAGTTGCGGGTCGCGCTTGCCTTCCTGGGTGTGCTTGTTCAAGCGGTTCTGGTACTGCGCCCACAGGCCGCCCAGTTCGCTGCTCCACACACGATCCTTTTGCACCTGGCCAGGCAGTTTCTCCAGGCGCAATTCGATGGCCTTGAGAAAACGCGGCAATTCCTTGAACCACTGCGCCGGGGTTTCGCGCACAAAGCCGGGATACACCAGGTTGCTCAATTGCTGCTTGATGTCGTTCAGGGCCACGGCCTGGGCCAGGTCGATCTTGCCCTTGAAGCGCTTTTGCAGGCCATGCCAGAGCTTCAGCACGTCCAGGGTCAGGCGCGCCAGGCGTTCGGCGTGTTCGGTCCAACTGCCACGCTTGCGTTCAGCCAGCGCCGCCAAACCGGCACCGTCACGGGGCAGGCTGGCTTCGCCTTCCAGCACACAGGTGTCGAGGCTGGCCAGCAGGATGTCTTCCACCAGGGCGTCGATACGCCCCAGTTCGCGGTACATCAGGCCCAGTTCAGTGAGGCCGGGCAATTTGCCGCGCAGGAATTTGGCCGGTTCCGCCAATTGCTGCATCAACAGGCGTTGCAACGCACGGCGGTGCTGGAACTCAGCCTCGGCGGCGGTGGAAAAACGGCCCTCTTTCACGGTGCCGTTTTCTTCCACCAGCGCCGGATAGACCGTCATCGACAGCCCGGCGATCTTCTGCTGGGTTTTCTCGGCCACCGCCGCGAACACCTTGGCCTCCACCGGCTGCTGGCTTTTCGCGGTGTGCGGCACGGCCAGCGCGGCCTGGCTGGCTTCGACAAAACGCGCGGTCAACTCGGCCAGGTCGCGGCCCTCGCCAAGGAACTTGCCTTGACCGTCGACCACTTCCAGGTTCATCTTCAGATGGTTTTCCACCTGCTGCGCCGCTTCGGCCCAGGCCTCATCGCTGACCCGCGCCCCGGTCATGCGCAGCAATTCGCGCCCCAATGCCTGGGGCAGCGAACCCTGGCCAAACTCGATGCGCTGCAGCGCCGCCTTGACGAAATCCGGCACCGGCACGAAGTTCTTGCGCAGGGCCTTGGGCAGGTTGCGCACCAGGGCGATGCACTTGGCTTCGATCAGCCCCGGCACCAGCCACTCCAGGCGCTCCGGCGGCAAGGCCGGCAGCAGCGGTGCCGGTACGCGCAGGGTCACGCCGTCGCGGGGGTGGTTGGGTTCGAAGTGGTAACTCAGGGCCAGTTCCAGATCGCCCAGGTGCAGGGTGTCCGGGTAATGGGCGGCAGTGACTTCACTGGCTTCGCGGGCCAGCACGTCTTCCTCGCGCATGATCAGCAACTGCGGGTCTTTCTGGCTGTTGACCTTGTACCAGCTGTCAAAGGTGGCGGTCTGGTGGATCTCCGCCGGCAGCCGTGCGTCATAGAACGCGTACAAGGTCTCTTCGTCGGCCAGGATATCGCGGCGGCGCGCCTTGGCTTCCAGTTCGTCGAGCTGCTCCAGCAGTTGCTGGTTGGCCGTCAGGCATTTGGCGCGGGACTGGATCTCGCCACGCACCAAGCCTTCGCGAATAAACAACTCCCGCGACACCACCGGGTCAATCGGCCCGTAATGCACCGGCCGACGCCCGACCACGATCAGCCCGAACAGGGTGATCTGCTCGAACGCCACCACCTGGCCGCGCTTCTTCTCCCAGTGGGGTTCGAAGTGGTTTTTCTTGATCAAGTGCCCGGCCAGCGGTTCGATCCAGTCGGCATCGATCTTCGCCACCATGCGCGCATACAGCTTGGTGGTTTCCACCAGTTCGGCGGTCATCAGCCATTGCGGGCGTTTCTTGCCGATACCCGAGGACGGGTGAATCCAGAAGCGTCGCTGACGGGCGCCGAGATAATCGCCGTCCTCGGTCTTCTGGCCGATCTGGCTGAGCAGGCCGGACAGCACCGCCTTGTGCAGCTTGGGGAAGTCCGCCGGTTCTTTGTTGATGGTCAACTGCATGTCGCGGCAGATCAGGCTCAACTGGCGATGGGAGTCGCGCCACTCGCGCAGGCGCAGGTAGTTGAGGAAGTTCTTGCGGCACCAGTTGCGCAGCGGGCTGGCCGTCAGTTCCTGGCGCTGTTCTTCAAAGCCGCGCCACAGGTTGACCAAGCCGGCGAAATCCGAGTCCGGGTCCTTCCACTGTGCGTGGGCCTGGTCGGCGGCCTGCTGGCGCTCCGGTGGGCGCTCGCGCGGGTCCTGGATCGACATGGCGCTGGCCACGATCAGCACTTCCTGCAAGCTGCCGAGCTTGGCGGCTTCAAGCAGCATGCGGCCCATGCGCGGGTCCACAGGCAGGCGCGCCAACTGACGGCCCAATGGCGTGAGCTGGCTGTTGCGATCGACCGCCGAGAGTTCCTGCAACAGGTTGAAACCATCGCTGATGGCCTTGCCATCCGGCGGTTCGATAAACGGGAAGTCGGTGATTTCGCCGAGGCGCAAATGCAGCATTTGCAGGATGACGGCGGCGAGGTTGGTGCGCAGGATCTCGGGATCGGTAAATTCCGGACGGCCGATAAAATCCTCTTCGCTGTACAAGCGAATGCAAATCCCCGGCTCCACCCGGCCGCAACGGCCTTTACGCTGGTTGGCACTGGCCTGGGAAATCGCCTCGATCGGCAGGCGCTGCACCTTGGCGCGGTAGCTGTAGCGGCTGATGCGCGCGGTGCCGCTGTCGATCACATAACGAATGCCCGGCACCGTCAGCGAGGTTTCCGCGACGTTGGTCGCCAGCACCACTCGGCGCCCTGGGTGGGACTGGAAAATGCGCTGCTGTTCGGCCGGCGACAGGCGTGCGTACAACGGCAGGATCTCGGTGTGCTTGAGCTGGGCCTTGCGCAGCATCTCGGCTGCATCGCGAATCTCGCGCTCGCCGGGCAAAAATACCAGCACGTCACCAGGGCTGCGGCGTTCGCTGCGCTCATAGGCGGCGATTTCGTCGAGGGTGGCGAGGATCGCCTGATCGACGGTCAGGTCGTCTTCGACACGGTTGCCCTCCTCGTCCTGTTCCAGGGTCAGCGGGCGGTACCAGGTGTCCACCGGGAAGGTGCGGCCCGAGACCTCGACAATCGGTGCGTCGTCGAAGTGCTTGGAAAAACGCTCCAGGTCGATGGTCGCCGAAGTGATGATAACTTTCAGGTCCGGACGACGCGGCAGCAGGGTTTTCAGGTAACCCAGCAGGAAGTCGATGTTCAGGCTGCGTTCGTGGGCTTCGTCGACGATGATCGTGTCGTAGCGTTCCAGGTAACGGTCGTTCTGGGTTTCCGCCAGCAGGATACCGTCGGTCATCAGCTTGATCAGGGTGTTGGCGTCGCTTTGGTCTTCGAAGCGCACCTGATAGCCGACCAACGCGCCCAGCGGCGTGGCCAACTCTTCGGCGACGCGGCTGGCGACGCTGCGCGCAGCGATCCGGCGTGGTTGGGTATGGCCGATCAGGCCATATTGGCCGCGGCCGATCTCCAGGCAGATCTTCGGCAACTGGGTGGTCTTGCCCGAGCCGGTTTCGCCGGCAATGATCAGCACCTGATGCTTTTGCAGCGCGTCCTTGATCTCATCGCGCTTGGCCGCGATCGGCAAACTGTCGTCGTAACGAATCAGCGGCAGGCTGGCGCGCCGCGCCGTGACCTGGGCGCAGGACGCCTGCATGCGCGTGACCCACTGCGCCAGCTTCTCCTCGTCGGGCTTCTTGCGCAGCTCAAGCAGTTGCCGCCGCAAGCGGTGACGGTCGGCGAGCATGGCGTGGTCGAGGTTTTTCAGCAGTTGGTCGATAGCGGGCGCTTGGTCAGTCATCGGGTACGCAAAGGTCGTCTATTTATGCAGGGTGCGGATTGTCGCAGAAAAGCAGCTGCGAGCGGCAAGCTTCAAGCGGCAAGTCAGGGCGGATCTGCTTTTACTTGCCGCTTTGAGCTTATGGCTGCTCTTTTCTTTTATAAGGGAAGACATCGATCACTTTGCCTGCACGAATCGCATCCTGCAGGCCTTTCCAATAATCAGCGTTATACAGCTCGCCATGCAGTTCATCGAACAGCTTGCGCTGGCCGGCGTCGGCGAACA
This sequence comes from Pseudomonas sp. 8 R 14, assembly GCF_900005955.1. NCBI lineage: Bacteria > Pseudomonadati > Pseudomonadota > Gammaproteobacteria > Pseudomonadales > Pseudomonadaceae > Pseudomonas > Pseudomonas sp. 8 R 14. The sequence goes on from NZ_CVTH01000038.1 coordinate 47,281, forward strand.
GGAACGGCGGGAATTCTTCCGGGAACACGTCCAGCGGGCCGATGGAGTACCAGGGCTCCGAGGCCATTTCATCCTCGGGCGTGCGCGGCGCGGGGATGTGGCGGAAGTTGGCTTCGGTGAGAAAGCAGATTTCGTCGTAGTCGTAGAACACCACGCGACCGTGACGGGTGACGCCGAAGTTCTTCAGCAGCATGTCGCCGGGGAAGATGTTCGCTGCCGCCAGTTGCTTGATCGCCAAGCCGTAGTCTTCCAGGGCTTCGCGCACCTGGGCGGGGTTGGCGTTTTCCAGGTAGAGGTTGAGCGGGGTCATGCGCCGTTCGGTCCAGCAGTGGCGGATCAGTACCGTATCGCCTTCCACTTCGACGGTGCCGGCAGCGACGTCCAGCAGTTCAGCCAGGCACTCGGGCTCGAACTTGCCCAGGGGAAAGCGGAAGTCGGCAAACTCCTGGGTATCGGCCATGCGCCCGACGCGATCGACGCTTTTGACCAGGCGGTACTTCTCGATCACCGTGGCGCGGTTGACGTTTTTCGACGGTGAAAAACGGTCCTTGATGATCTTGAACACGGTATTGAAGCCCGGCAGGGTGAACACGCTCATGACCATGCCACGCACGCCGGGGGCCATGATGAATTGATCGTCGGTGGTGGCCAGGTGGTTGATCAGCGCGCGGTAGAACTCCGACTTGCCGTGTTTGTAGAAACCAATCGAGGTGTACAGCTCGGCAATGTGCTTGCCCGGCAGGATGCGTTTGAGAAAGCCGATGAATTCCGCCGGTACCGGCACGTCGACCATGAAGTAGGAACGGGTGAACGAAAAGATGATCGACACCTCGGCCTCGTCGGTGATCAGCGCATCGATCTGGATGCCCTGGCCTTCGCGGTGCAGCAGCGGAATCACCAGGGGCCATTGTTCGTCGCGGGTGTAGATGCGCCCGACGAGGTAGGCGCCTTTGTTGCGGTAGAGCACCGAGGAAAACAGCTCGACCTTGAGGTCCGGGTCCTTGCACACCCAGTCCGGCAGGTTTTCCCGCAGTTGGGTTTCGAGGCGACCCAGGTCGGTTGCCAGGTCGGCGTAGGGCTCGCTGAAACGATAGTCGGCAAAAATCTGCGCGAGCATCTCGGGAATCTGGCCGGCGGGCGCGTAGGTATGGGTTTGTGCCGCCCGTGCCCGGCGCAGGCTCGGCCGCGTGGTGTGGATGAACATGCAGCCGTCGCTGATCAGGTCATGGCTGAACAGGCCGCAGAAGATCGAGTTGTACCAGGTCTCGGACAGCTCATCGTCAAAACGCAGGTCGATCAGGCCGATATAGGCGCTTTTCACCAGCGGCCACAGGTCAATGTCGAGCAATGCGCTGCCCTCGAAGTTCGCGCGCAGGCGCGCGCTCACTTCACCGACCTTGTCTTCGTACAGGTTGATCCGCGCCGCCGATGCCGCCTGCCCCTGTTGCCACTGGGCCTTTTCGAAACGCTCGCGGGCGCCATCGGTGATCTGGCGAAAGTGCTCGCGGTAATCGTCGAAGCCTTCGAGGATAGTGCGGGCGATAGCGAGGGCAGGCGTGGATGGCGACATGCGGGAAACCTCGAGCGGGCATCTGGGATGCCCTGAGCTTAGCCAGTGTACGCAGGCAGGAGAAGGGTCATTTTTTGCACTGACTTGTACAGCTCCGTTCATTTCGTACATTTATTTTCAATTTTTTAATTCGACCGAACGGTCAATAAACGCACCTCACAGTCGATCCGCGTTTGATCCACAGGCCTTGAGCGCCGTGGCCTGGCAGGTAGAAGCCGAAAAACCGCCAACCAGAACGGCCGCGGGTCCTCCATAGGGCTTTGGATCCAACTAAGGGAAACCCCGATTACTACCTTGATGGCACTTTGATATATAGCGCGCCCTCTCCCACCCTAACAAGGTCCGAAGACCGACCCGGGAGCAGGTTCTAATCGCCCAAGGAGCATTGAGATGTCATTGAGGAATATGAGGATCGGTCTGCGTGCCAGTCTGAGTTTTGGGGTTTTGGCCAGCTTGCTGGTGATTGTGGGAATGTTTGGCCTGGGCCAGATGGCCAAGCTGCGGGAAAGCGCGCTGGTCATTGAACAAACCTGGATGCCGAGCATCGAGAATATCCATGACAGCGCAGCCTTGGTGGCCACTGTCCGCCTGGAGTCCCTGCGCCTGGTGAGCACCGACGAGTCTCGCGTGCGTGAGACCAGCAGAGGCCTGATCACCCGCACCAGCAGCGAACTGCAAGCCCTGCTCGAGCGCCATGAAACCTTGCTGAGCAATGACGAAGAGCGCGAACTGCTGAAAACCCTCAAGGCCAATGTCGCGACATACCTGGCCATCGTCGGGCAGATGGTTGCGTTGGTGGACAAGGATCAACAGCAAGACGCCCTCGACCTGCTCGTCAGCCGCCTCGCCCCCCAGGGCACGATCCTGAGCCAGAGCCTGGAAAACCTGATCGTCTTTAACCAGAACGGCGTGGAAGCGGCGGCCGATTCGGCCGCACAGATGTATTCGAGCGCACAGTGGATTGTCGGCCTGATTATCGCAGTCGCACTGATCGCCACCTTGCTGCTGGCCTGGCTGCTGACCCGCAGCATCACCGCGCCGATCGGCCAGGCCCTGAACGTGGCGCGCACCATCGCCGCCGGCGACTTGAGCCAGCCGATCGTGGTGCACGGCCATGACGAACCCGCGCAATTGCTGAGCGCCCTGGCGACCATGCAAGCGCAGCTGCAGATCACCATCCGAGGCATCAGCGAATCGGCGCAGCAACTGGCTTCCGCCGCCGAAGAAATGAGCGCGGTGATGGAACAAAGCACGCGCGGCCTGCAGGCGCAGAACGATGAAATCGAGCAGGCTGCCACCGCCGTGACCGAGATGAGCACGGCAGTGGACGAGGTCGCGGGTAATGCGGTGTCCAGCGCCGAGGCGTCCCAGGCTTCCGATGAAGACAGCAAGCACGGCCACTACCAGATCAGCGAAACCATCAGCTCGATCCAGAACCTGGTGGACGAAGTGCTCGGCGCCTCGAACAAGGCCGAAGGCCTGGCGCTGCAAGCGCAGGACATCAGCAAGGTGCTGGAAGTGATTCGCGGCATTGCCGGGCAAACCAACCTGCTGGCGCTCAACGCCGCGATTGAAGCGGCGCGTGCCGGTGAAGCCGGGCGTGGGTTCGCGGTCGTCGCCGACGAGGTGCGTTCGCTGGCACAGCGCACCCAGGACTCCACCGAAGAAATCGAGCAGATGATCACCGGTATCCAGCAAGGCACCCAGGCCACCGTCGAGGCGCTGAACAGCAGCGCCGAGCATGCCGGCCAGACCTTGCAACGGGCCAACAGCGCCGGCAGTGCCCTGGAAAAAATCACCGCCGCCATCTCGCAGATCAGCCAGCGCAACCTGGTGATCGCCAGCGCCGCCGAGCAACAGGCGCTGGTAGCGCGCGATGTGGACCGCAGCCTGGTGAACATCCGCGACCTGTCCACCCAGACCGCCGCCGGCGCCACCCAGACCTCGGCCGCCAGCCAGGAACTGTCGCGGCTGGCGGTGGACCTGAATGGGCTGGTGACGCGGTTTGTCCTGTAATCAATGAAGGCGGCGTGCAACACTCGCGGCCTTATTGATGTAGGAGTGTTCCGTGAGGCCCGTTGACACCCTTTACCTGCTGGGGCTCGCCGCCATCTGGGGCGCGAGCTTTCTGTTCATGCGCATCATCGCGCCGGAAATCGGCACGCTGCCGACCGCATTTTTCCGCGTATCGATTGCCGCCGCCGGGCTATTGGTGATCCTGGCGATGGCGCGGGTGAACTGGGATTTCCAGGGCAAGTTCAAGACGGTCCTGTTGCTGGGGGTGATCAACTCGGGGATCCCGGCGACCATGTATTCGGTGGCCGCCCAGGTGCTGCCGGCGGGTTACTCGGCGATCTTCAATGCCACCACGCCGTTGATGGGGGTGTTGATTGGCGGGCTGTTTTTCAGCGAACGCCTCACCCCGTCGAAAATCGCCGGGGTGTGCCTGGGTCTGTTCGGTGTAGGCGTGCTGACCCGTGCGGGACCGGTGGCGTTTGACCTGGAATTATTGATGGGCGCACTGGCTTGCCTGTTGGCCACCACCTGTTATGGCTTTGCCGGGTTCCTCGCCAGGCGCTGGCTGGACCAGCGTGGCGGGCTGGACAGTCGTCTCGCGGCCCTGGGCAGCATGCTGGGCGCGACGCTGTTTCTGCTGCCGTTATTTGCCTACAGCGCGATCAGCCATCCGCCGGCGAGTTGGGGTGGGTGGCAGGTCTGGTCGTCGCTGCTGGGGTTGGGGCTGGTGTGTACGGCGTTTGCGTACGTGTTGTACTTCCGGCTGCTCACCGCGATTGGGCCGGTGAGGTCGATGACCACCACCTTCCTGATCCCGCCGTTCGGCGTGTTGTGGGGGGCGTTGTTGCTCGACGAGCCCTTATCGATGGCGCATTTATATGGCGGCGTGTTGATTGCCGGGGCGTTGTGGCTGGTATTGCGGCCTCGAAAACCGTAGGCGCCGGCTGGCCGGCACCTACGGGGGGCATCAGTTTTTGCGGAACACGAAGACCAGCCCAATGATGATCAAGCCCATCCCCAACAGGCTCAGCATCGCGAGCCTATTGCCAAAGATCAGATAGTCCATCACCGCCGTCACCGCCGGCACCAGGTAGAACAGGCTGGTGACATTCACCAGGTTGCCCCGGGCGATCAGGCGGTACAGCAACAGCGTTGCCAGCAACGACACCACCAAGCCCATCCACAGCACCGGCAGGTAAAAGCCGGCGGTGTGTTCAACGTGGAACGGCTGGAACGGCACAAACACCGAACACAACAGCAGCCCCGCCAGGTACTGCACCGGCAGGGTGCCAAGGGGGTTGTCGGTGATGCGCTTTTGCATGATCGAGCCGAAGGTCATGCTTGCCAGGGCCAGCAGCCCGAACAGCATCCCGGCCAGGGACATGCCCGCCAGCCCGATGCCTTGGTAGACCACCATGATCAGCCCGGCCAGGCCCAGACTCAGGCCGAACATCCGGCGCCAGGATCGCTGGCGCTCCATCAGCACCACGGTGAGGATCGGCTGCACCCCCATGATGGTCGCCATGACGCCTGGGGTGACGCTGAGGTCCAGGGCCAGCAGATAGAAAATCTGATAGGCCCCCAGCAATACCAACCCGGTTGCCGCCGCGTACAACAGGGGCTTGCCGGGACGCGGCAGTTTCAACCGCAGGACCGGCACCAGGATCACCAGCCCCGCCAAGGCGATGGCAAAACGGATCAGCAGGAAGGCGAAGGGCGAAGCATGGGCCAGGCCCAGCTTGGAGAAGATCGCCCCGCTGCTCCACAGCAGGACAAACAGGCTCGTCGAGGCCGCCGCGGCCACGGAGTGTTTCGAAAGAACGGACATGGTTACCACCTGTAATCAGGCAAAAAAAGCCGATTCAGCCGCAGAGGCTGAAATTCAGTAGTTTTTTTTCAGGCAGGCAGAGCGGGCACAGCAACGTGCCGATCAGCCCGAAATGCCAACACCCGGCGGTGATACGACTGCGTACACCGGCGTGCTACTGACAGGTGGGGGGTAGTGACTGATCTGCGCAGGCTGCTTGTTCGCGCACGGCACGCGCACAGCGTTGACCGCTGAATCGACTACCGCTATGCGCAGGGAAGCTGGCATGTGCTGATCTTTTTGAAGGGATAAGGACGCGAGGACTATAACCAGCCGATGACATGTTTTGCAATCACTTGCCCAAGCCCTTTTGCGGGGAGGCGTTTTCACGTTTCGGGGCGCGGGCCGTCGCTATAATGCCGACCGGTATTTTCCAAGGATTCCCCATGCTCCCATTGCCCTGGCTGTACCTGGCGCTTCTTTCCATCGGCTATGCGCTGGCCTTGGCCTACGGGCAACTGGGCGTACTGGCGCTGGTGTCCGTCGCCCTGCTGTTGATCGCCGGCTATGCCGTACGCCAGCAGCGCACGCCGTGGGCGCGTTACCTGGGTCACGGGCTGTTTGTCGTGTTGGCGCTAGGCCTGGCGATGCACTGGCTGCCGGGGTTCTATAACGGTCGCGGCATTGACCCGCAGCGATTTACGCCTGATGCCGTGCCGTTCTCGATGTACCTGAACCAGGACAAGCCGCTGATTGGTTTCTGGTTGCTGCTGGCCTGCCCGTGGATTGTGGCGCGGCGTTCGTTGCGCCTGTCGATCTGCGTCACCGCGTTGGTACTGACCCTTACCGCCATCGTCGCGCTGGGTGGCGCAGCCTTGCTGGGCGTGATCAGTTGGGCGCCGAAATGGCCGGACCAGGCCTGGCTGTGGGTACTCAACAACCTGTTGCTGGTGACCCTGGTGGAAGAAGCCCTGTTCCGTGGCTACATTCAAGGCGGCTTGAGCCGACGCTTCAAACAGTTGCCCTACGGCGAAAACCTCGCGCTGCTGCTGGCATCGCTGCTGTTCGGCCTGGTGCACGTGGGTGCAGGGTGGCAATGGGTGCTGCTGGCGGGCATCGCCGGGGTCGGTTATGGCCTGGCGTATCGGTTTGGCGGGCTGGGTGCGGCGATTGCCACGCACTTTGGCTTGAATCTGCTTCACTTCGGGTTGTTTACCTATCCAATGCTGGCAGGCTGAGGCTGCCTTCGGCGCGGCGCGGGTACTTTTACGACATTGGTAACACCTCGTAACCAGCCGAACGGTCAGTAGTCGGCTCCGCGCCCTTTGGGCAGAATCCCCCTTCGTTACCGACCCACTCCGTACAACCCGGTCCCCACGCGCTGACACGCCTGGCACTGCGTTGAAGGCAGCTGTGCACCCGCGTTTCAGGCCCAGCGTTTATTCACCCGCTATACAAGAAGCCATCCCCATGCCTCTCAAGACACTGTCTATCTTCGGCACCCGCCCGGAAGCCATCAAAATGGCGCCGATGGTGATCAATCTCGCAAATGACGACCGTTTCCACTCGAGAGTGTGTGTCACGGCGCAGCACCGGGAGATGCTGGACCAAGTGCTTGAGCTGTTTGGACTGGTACCCGACTACGACTTGAACATCATGAAGCCGGATCAGAACCTGACGGATGTGACGACGGCAATCATCCAGGGGCTGCAAGCTGTCCTGGAAGACTTCAAACCCGATGTGATCCTCGTCCACGGGGATACGGCGACCACTTTTGCAGCCAGTCTGGCGGCCTATTACCAACAGATCCCCGTTGCCCATATCGAAGCCGGGCTGCGTACCCACAACCTTTATTCCCCCTGGCCCGAGGAGGGCAACCGACGCCTGACGGGCAGCCTGGCGTCGATGCATTTCGCCCCCACCCAAACCTCGCGGCAGAACCTGATCAATGAGGGGGTGGCCGCCGAATGCATTCATGTCACGGGCAATACGGTGATCGATGCACTGCTCAGTGTTGTAGAGAAACTCCACGCCCCGACATCACCCCTGCGTAGCCGCCTTGACCGGCAATTTGCCTTTCTGCCCCAAGACCAGCGGATGGTCCTGGTGACAGGCCATCGCCGGGAAAATTTTGGCGAGGGTCTTGAACGTATCTGCCAGGCCCTGGCTGAAACCGCCGCGCATTTCCCGGCGGTGACCTTTGTCTACGCCGTGCACCTGAATCCCAATGTGCAGGAACCCGTGCGACGGCGACTGGCGAGCATCAGCAATGTACATCTGATCGAGCCGCTGGATTACCTGCCGTTTGTCTACCTGATGACCCGGGCGTACCTGATCCTCACGGATTCGGGCGGCATCCAGGAGGAAGCACCTGCACTGGGCAAGCCGGTGCTGGTGATGCGTGACACGACTGAACGCCCCGAGGCAGTCGATGCCGGGACGGCGCGGCTGGTGGGCACGGAGATCGCAAGCATTACTCACCACCTCAGGGAGTTGCTCAGCGATGAAGCGGCTTATCGGGAGATGAGTAATGCCCACAACCCCTACGGTGACGGCAGAGCGTGCACACGCATTCGCGAAGTTCTGATCGCAACCTGGCGAAAAAACGAGGCAGCGGCATGAGCATGCCGACACTTTGCGTCCTCGGCCTGGGTTATATCGGCTTGCCCACCGCCGCGCTGTTTGCCTCGCCGCAACGAACAGTCATTGGCGTCGATATAAACCCGCATATCGTGGACCTCATCAATCTCGGCCAAGTGCATATCATAGAGCCCGATCTGGACCGGTTGGTCCGCTCGGCGGTCAGCCACGGCTACCTGCGGGCGACAACCCGGCCGGAGCCGGCGGATGCCTTCCTGATCGCCGTGCCCACCCCATTCCTGGAAAACCGCGAGCCAGACCTGAGCTATATAGAAGCAGCCTGCCGTGCCATCGCCCCGGTGCTGAAAAAGCACGACCTCGTGATCCTGGAGTCGACTTCTCCGGTCGGTACCACCGAACTGATGGTGAAATGGCTGGCCAGTGTGCGTCCGGACCTGACCTTTCCCACCACCCATCAGCAAGCCAGTGACATCCGCATCGCCCACTGCCCCGAACGGGTACTGCCAGGGCATGTCTTGAGGGAATTGGTCAGCAATGACCGCATCATCGGGGGCATGACCGATGCCTGCTCAGCCGCAGCAGTACGGCTTTACCAGCAGTTTGTCGAAGGCCAGTGCATTGTCACTGACACACGCACCGCGGAAATGTGCAAGCTGACCGAAAACAGTTTCCGCGACGTCAATATCGCCTTCGCCAACGAACTCTCGATGATCTGCGCACAGTTGAAGATCGACCCATGGGAGCTGATCCGCCTGGCCAACCATCATCCGCGTGTGAATATCCTGCAGCCCGGGCCTGGCGTCGGTGGGCACTGTATAGCGGTGGACCCGTGGTTCATCGTCAGTAAAACACCGGACCTGGCGCTGTTGATCCGCACCGCACGCCTGGTCAACGACAGCAAACCCCAGTGGGTCATCCAGCAAGTCAAGGTGGCGGTGGCCAACCTTTTGTTCAAGCACCCCGGGCTGTGCGCGCACAACGTGCGAATTGCCTGCTATGGCCTGGCGTTCAAGGCAGACATCGACGACCTGCGCGAAAGCCCGGCACTTGGCATTGCCCGCCAGTTGGCCAACGAACTGGGGATAACGCTGCTGCTGGTCGAGCCCAATATCGATGCACTGCCCGACGACCTGACTGGCCATTCCCTGACCGACGTGGCCTGTGCCTGGGACAGCGCCCATATCCATGTGTTGCTGGTCGGGCATCGCGAGTTCAGATCCATGTCAGCGCGACATAGCAACGGCGTGGTGATTGATGCTGCCGGCGTACTGGCGAACTGACGATGAATAATCCACCGCCACTCGCCGATACCCATGATCGTGTCATGGAAGCCTATTACGGCAAGCTGGGCGAACACTTCATGCAGGAAACCCGTGCGCGGATCCATTGGATCTGCGCACAGGTCACCGGCAGGACAATACTCGACATAGGCTGCTCCCAGGGCATTATCCCCGTGTTGCTGGCCCGTGAAGGCCACAGGGTCACGGGCGTGGATAACGACCCCAGGGCGTTCGAGCAGGCCAAAGATTACCTGAGGGCCGAACCCGATCACGTGCAGCGCAACGTCCGCTACTTGAATGCAGACTTTATGTCGCTGGACACCCAGGGCTTGGAACCTGACAGCATCGTGATCAGTGAAGTGCTTGAGCACCTCATCCACCCGGCAACCTTCGTCGAAAAAGCCGCATCGATGCTCAAGCCGCGTGGCCGGCTGATCATCACCGTGCCGTTCGGGGTGAATGACTTCCTTGACCACAAGCACACGTTCTACCTGCTGGAACCCTTTCGGCTGTTGAGTGCGTACCTGCAGGTCATCCAGGTCGAAATGCTGGGCAAGTGGGTGGGAATGGTCGCCATCAAAACAGAACCCGAGGGCTGTTCGCTGGGTGTCGAGCATCTACGTCAACTGGAAGCGGCGTTCGAGTCCGTCGAGCGTAACCTGCTAGGCCAGGTAGCCGGCGGTCGCCAACAGCGGGAACAGGTCAATCAGAAATACCGTGAAGCGACTGAGCGCATTCAGCAACTCAAGAACGAACTGGCGTACTCAACCGAGTGCAATACCCGGCAGCAAGCGCAAATAGAGGTCCTGACCGCCAATCTGCAGCGCACAAACGCCAGGTGCCACCTGCTGGAAAATCGCTTGATCAAGACGCGGGCCAGCACCACCTATCAGTTGGGGTATCAACTGCGTGTGGGGGTGGGCTCGCTACGTGAATGCCTGCTTTTGCCTGGCGCCTTGTTCAAGCTGTATCAACAAGCCCGCGCACGTCGCAAAGGCAACGCACCTACGGCCCCCCCTGGCGATGATGCGATCCCACCGGCGCTGCCTGGCACCGCCGCTTTCCTTGTCACGCCGGCCCCCACTCCGCTGGCGGATGCAGAGCATGTGCGCAACCAGCTGTTGCTCGCCCCCCACGACACGGCCAAGCCCTTCAGAATGGCCTGTGTGATGGACACCTTTACCCATGAGGCCTACCGGTATGAATGCGAGCTGTTGCAACTGACACCGGACCAGGGCCTGGCCGAACTGCAATCGTTCCAACCCGACCTGCTGTTTATCGAATCCGCATGGCGCGGCCAGGATGGCCGCTGGCATAACAAGATCGCCCAGAACAGCACAGAGCTGCGCCAGGTCTTGCAGTGGTGCCGGGAACACAAGGTGCCAACGGTGTTCTGGAACAAGGAAGACCCGGTGCACTTCGAGACGTTCCTGGGTACCGCCACACAGTTCGACCTGGTGTTCACCACGGATATCGACTGTATTCATCGCTATAAAAGCGCGCTGGGGCATGAGCGTGTCTACCTGCTGCCCTTTGCCTGCCAACCGGCGATGCACAACCCGATCGAGTTGTATGAGCGCAAGGATGCGTTCTGTTTCGCCGGTGCCTACTACTGCCGATACCCCGAACGGGCGCGGGACCTGGAACACTTCGTCAATGCCCTGCCGGGCTTTCGTCCGCTGGAAATCTACGATCGCAACTTCGGCCAGCCAGAAGCCAACTATCAGTTTCCGGCCCGATATCGGGGCTACATTGCCGGTACGCTTGACGCGACGCAGATAGACCTGGCTTACAAGGGCTACCGGTATGCGATCAATCTCAATTCGGTCAAACAGTCGCAATCCATGTTCGCCCGTCGTGCCTTTGAATTGCTGGGTTCCAACACCCTGACCGTCAGCAATTTTTCTCGCGGCCTGCGTGTGCTGATGGGCGACCTGGTCATCTGCAGCGACAACGGCCAGGAGGTCTTGCGTCGCCTCGGCACGCCCGCTGGACACGCCAGGCTGCGGTTGGCAGGGCTGCGAAAGGTGATGCTGGAACACACCTATGCCCACCGTTTGATGTATGTGATGAGCAAGGTGACCCATCGCGTGCATGACCTGCCACTGCCGACGATTTGCCTGGTCGCTGACGCGGCCGACGAGGCTCAATTGCAGGCCCTCATTGAGCATCTGCGGCGTCAGCGCTACCCCCGCGTCAAGCTGTATGTCGCGGTAAGCGACGCGCCGGCAAGGCAGCCCGCCACCGTTGACCCGCGCTTGCAACTGATTGAGCGCAAACAGCTGGACAAGCTCACCCTCGGCGAGCTGGCAGGCGGCGCCGACTGGTTCGGCGCCATGCTTGCCGTGGACTACTACGGCCCTCACTACTTGCTCGACCTGGCCTTGGCAACGCGTTACAGCAAGGCCCGGGTGATCGGCAAGATGGCGCACCATGCCGCGGACGAACGGGATATACGCCTGATCAACCCAGGCCAGGAATACCGCTGTGCCACCGGGATAGCGGCACGTCGGGCCTTGATCAAGACAGAAGTGCTGGCACAACAGCCCGCCCGAGCCTGGCTGGAAAGCCTCCCGGCGCTCACCTACACCCACCCTCGATCCCTCGCGATCGATGCGTTCAACTACTGCGAAAACGCCGCGGGCACTGATCGACAGCACGTCGTTGCGGTGGTGGATGACCTCGAGCTGAACAGCGGAATCAGCCTCCAGCATCTCCAGCGCAGCAGTGAAACGATCCCGCCATTGAGTGCAGATACTACTGGCCCGCTGAGCAACGGCCGGGACCTGTCAGAACTGTTCGGCCCGCTGCGCAGCAAGTATCTGCGCGCGCAGGTCGAAGGCGGCACCTGGCATATCGACTCCTCCCTCGCGGACGGAAAACATGAATATCACTACGCCAGGCACGAGTTGAACGTTGCCCAGCTGAAACAGGCCGACGACACCTTGAGATTGCTGCTCGATGCCACGCCGGGCCTGAACCTGCAACTGGTCGTGCTGTATCTGGATGCGCAGAAACAACGGATCAGCCATGTCATGCAGCAGGCCAATCGCAATCAGGCCTGGGATATACCGCCCGAGACAGCGTACCTGCGCCTGGGCCTGCGGGCCCACGGCAGCGGCAGCACGACGATCAAGGCACTGGTTCAAGGACACCGGGAAATCCAACCCTTCCACCTCCTCGCCAAGGCCGCGCACCTGCTGCTGACCAACCACTACCCGGCCTATGACGACCTGTACCGTAATGGCTTTATTCATACCCGTGTCATGGCCTATCAGGAACAGGGCCTGCCGGTAGATGTCTTTCGTCTGCGCCCCGACGAGTCGATCAGTTATCACGAATTTGAAAATGTCGACGTGGTGACCGGCCCGGGCAGCGCCCTGGCAAGCATGCTGGACAGCGGACAGTACACGACACTGCTGGTGCACTTCCTGGATCCGCAGATGTGGGAAATAGTGCGCCCCTACTTGCCCCGCCTCCGGGTGATTGCCTGGGTACACGGCGCGGAGATCCAACCCTGGTGGCGCCGGGCTTACAACTATGGCGACGAAACGCTGTTGCAACTGGCCAAGCTCGACAGTGAACGACGCATGGGGTTCTGGCTCAGCCTTTTGCAACCCATGCCGCCCAATCTGCAACTGGTATTCGTCTCCCGACAGTTTGCCGAAGACGTCATGGAAGACCTGGGGTTCAGGTTGCCGAGGGGTCAATACCGAGTGATCCACAACCCCATCAATACGCGGCTGTTTGCCTATCAGGAAAAACCGCCTGAGCAGCGCAAGAAAATCCTCTCGATCCGCCCCTATGTGTCACGCACCTACGCCAACGACCTGAGCGTCAAAACCATTCAAATGCTGGCGACCAAGCCATGGTTCAACGAACTTGAGTTCCTGATGGTCGGTGACGGACCTTTGTTTGAAGAAACCCTCGCACCGCTGCGTCAGTACCCGAACGTCACCCTCGAAAAACGCTATTTGAAACAATCCGAGATCGCCGACCTGCACAAACACTATGGCGTGTTTCTGTGCCCCAGCCGCATGGACACACAAGGGGTATCGCGTGACGAAGCCATGGCTTCGGGCCTGGTCCCTTTGACTAATCGGGTCGGGGCCATCCCTGAGTTTGTTGACGACGACTGCGGCTTTCTATCGGCCCCCGAGAGTTTCACTGGGCTCGCCGAAGGAATAGAAACACTGTTTTTCAACCCGGAAATATTCAGGGCGAAATCATTCAACGCCAGGCAACGCGTGCTTGCGCAAAGCGCTATGCATTTGATCACCGCGTCCGAACTAAGCCTGATACGGGAACCCCACGGTGAGCCGAGACGTTAAGGCATTGCAATACCGTATTCTGTCGGCACTTCTCTGGTGCGTACGCCTGGGCCAGAACCTCATGAGCATCGCTCCACGTGCGGTGTTGATGGCCCATGCCGCACATTTCTGCGCACAAGTGTTGTTGATAACGACGTACTTCCTGCCGATCAAGATTGTCATCCTGCTCGGTTCAGAGACGGTCCCCGCCTATTTGCCACCCCCGTTGAAAGGCCTCGATCAAACCGCCCTGATCATCGGGCTCGGTCTGTTGACGGTGATCCTTTACGCTTTTTACCTGGGCGCCGGGTTCATGGCCTCCCGTTACTCAAGGGCGGGGGCACGCGCCCTGATAGACGGCGGTGCCGAACCTGCGCGGCTAAAAACCCAATTGGCCCTGGCAGCCAGGACATTTTCCAGGTTTGCGCGGGGTTTATCGGACGCCATGTTTACCCTGATCGTCTTCTGCGTGTTGCTCTACCTCTACCCGTCCCTCCTGGCGATCGGCCTGACTTATTCCGTGCTCGCTGCAGCTGTGCTGATTGGCTTGAACAACCGTAGCCAACGTGTGCACGCGGTACTCTCCCGTCACCCACTCACGGTGGCCGATGCGTTTTACTCAATGGGCTTTCTGGCGGCATTCGCCTTCATCATTGTCGACTTTCTCTGCCTGACGCCTCCCCACCTGTACATCGCGCTGATAGCGCTGATCCTGATACGTCAAAGCCTCAGCAGACTGAAGGTCCTGACCCAGGACATTCTTTACCTGAACACCCACGCCCCGAGCATCAATCGGATGTTTCTCGCCCTCCACCCGACTCGCTGAACCCCGTCCACATCAACAGGAATCTCCCGTGCCCCGCATCGCCATGATCGTCTGGAATGAGTTTCGCAACGACGCCCGCGTATTGAAGCAAGCCCGGACACTCCAGGCAGCCGGTTATCAAGTCACCGTGTTCGCCCTGCATGCGCCCGGCGTGACGCATCGCAAGGAGGTGCTGGCCGAAGGCATCCGTGTGGTACGCGTAGCGCGCAGCGTGCGCTGGCGTGCGGCCAACGCCGGATCGCACCCATCGCCAGGCCCGTTCGCAGCCGAACAATCGATGCCCCTGCGACGCATTCTTTCGCGGCTTTGGGTACATGCAGGGCTGCTGCTACGCATCGCCCTGCATCGCGCTGCGGTGGTGCATGCCCACGACGTCAATACCCTGCCCACCGCCTGGCTGGCGGCCCGGCTCAGCGGCGCCAGGCTGGTGTATGACGCCCACGAAATCAGCACCAGCCGCGAGGGGTATGCGCGCTTTCGCAGCTGGGTAGGTTGTATCGAAAAAACCTTGATGCCCAGGGCCGAAGGCATCATTACCACCACGCAAAGCCGGGCCAGGTTTTTTGCCAGGGCCTATGGAATCGCCCGCCCGCTGGTACTGCAAAACCGCCCCTGTCTGAGCGCCTCCTCGCCCGGCCAGAGGATTCGTCTTGAGTTGGGCTTGCAACACCCCTGGCCCATCGTTGTCTATCAGGGCGGCCTTCAACAGGGGCGCGGGCTGGAACGCTTGCTACGCGTGGCGGCGTCGTTGCAAGGCGCTTACCTTGTATTGATCGGGAGCGGCAGGCTTACCCCTGCCTTGATGGCATTGCGCACGGAACTTGGCCTGACAGACCGAGTGCACTTTATCCCGACCGTTGCACTGGCGGATTTGCCCAGCTACACCGCATCAGCCGATATCGGTGTGCAGCCGATCGAAAATACCTGCCTGAACCACTTCACCACCGACTCGAACAAATTATTTGAATATGTCATCGCCGGGCTGCCCGTGGTGGCCACGGACTTTCCGGAGATTCGCAAGATTGTCCGGGCCTACTCCGTAGGACTTTTGGTACCGGCAGGCTCGGAGCAATCACTGCGCACCGCACTGCAGCGCCTGATCGATGAGCCGTTATTGCGTCAGGCACTGGCGCAAAACGCGAAAAATGCCGCCTTGCATTTAAATTGGGAGCGGCAGGAAAGCACGCTGGTGGCGCTGTACGAGCGTGTACTGCGGCGTAAAACCGAGGTGCGCGCATGACCAAGCGCATTCTCATATTGAGCTATTACTTTCCGCCCGATCTGTCGGCATTTCGCGTCGAGGCGTTGGTCGAAGCCTTGCTCACCCACGGTAACGGTGAGATAGAGATCGACGTGCTGACCACCCAGCCAAACCGCTACCCGTCCTATGAGGCTGCCCCTGCCCACACCGCGCATCAGCCGAAGCTGTCCGTCACCCGCATCGGCCTCCCCACGCACAGATTCAGCGCATGGGGCCAGGCCTGGGGGTTTGCCCACTATGCCTGCGGCGTCCTTCAGGCCGTGAAGGGTAAGCCGTATGACGTGATCGTGGCCACCTCTTCGCGGCTGATGACGGCCGCACTGGGCGCCGCCATCGCGCGCAAAAAACACGCGCCTCTCTATCTGGATATTCGCGATATCTTTGTCGACGTCCTGCCCGAGCTTTTCCCCGGTATTGTCGGCAAGCTCCTGGCACGGGTGTTTTCCCGCCTGGAAAAAATCACCCTTGGGTATGCGACGCGGGTCAACCTGGTATCCCCCGGTTTCCTGAGTTACTTCGCGCCCCGTTATCCACACAAGACCTTCTCAACCTACACCAACGGTGTGGATGATCTGTTTCTTGAAACCCCCTTCCATACCGAACCGCCTGACGAACCGACACGCCCGCTGAAGATCGTCTACGCTGGCAATGTCGGCGCCGGCCAAGGCCTGGAAAAAATCCTGCCCCCCCTGGCCGAACGGCTGGCAGACAGGGCCTGTTTCTACGTCATTGGCGATGGCAGCACGATGAAAAAACTGAGCGAGGCGCTGATCAAAAGAAACGTAAGGAATGTCGAGCTTATTCCTCCCATGCCTCGCCATAGACTGATTCACTACTATCAGCAAGCGGATGTGCTTTTTTTGCACCTTAATAGCTTTAACGCATTCTTGAAGGTTATTCCTTCCAAGCTGTTTGAATATGCAGCCACTGGAAAGCCAATCCTGGCGGGGCTGGAAGGCTATTCAAAAGCGTTCACTCTTAACCATATTCCCAATGCTTGCGTGTTTGCCCCCGCAAACCCGGACGCAGCCGTTGCCGCACTCGCCCGTCTTGATCTGGGTAGCACCGACCGAGCGGCATTTCTACGGGAGTATTCCCGCAGCAGGATCCAGCAACGCATGGCTCTGGACATTCTCGATATCACAACACCCGAAGAACCGTGACCCTGGAAACTGCCAAGCCGATTGTTGCAAAAATAAGTTAAATAAACCCCCGTTACCGCCGATACCCAATGAAAGCCTTGCGGATTGAACAATCATGCGTAATAACCAGCCCGTTACCCAGCGCGAACGTACCTTCCCCGCTCAGCAACGGTTGATCTCCACCACAGATGCCAAAGGCGTGATCACCTACTGCAACGACGCGTTTGTCGAAATCAGTGGGTTCTCTCGCGACGAACTGGTGCGTGCCCCGCACAACCTGGTGCGTCACCCGGACGTGCCAGCGGCCGTGTTCGGGCATATGTGGACCACGCTCAAACAAGGCTTGCCATGGATGGGCATCGTTAAGAACCGCTGCAGGACGGGCGATCACTACTGGGTCAACGCCTATGTGACGCCGGTCTTCGAAGGCAACCAGGTGGTCGGCTACGAATCGGTGCGCATCAAGCCCACCGCCGAGCAGATCCGCCGTGCCGAAGCGCTCTACCAGCGCATCAACCAGGGCAAGTCGGCCGTCCCACAGCGGGACAAGTGGCTGCCGGTGTTGCAGGACTGGCTGCCGTTTATCCTGATCAGCCAGTTGAGCTTCATGATCGGTGCGTCGCTCAACTCCCACTGGGGCTTTGCCCTGGCGGCGGGTTTGTCGGTGCCATTGGGGCTGCTGGGCCTGAGCTGGCAACAGCGCGGCCTCAAGCGCCTGCTGCGCCTGGCCGAGCAGACCACCTCCGACCCGTTGATCGCGCAGATGTACACCGACAGCCGTGGTGCCCAGGCGCGCCTGGAGATGTCCATTCTCAGCCAGGAGGCACGCCTGAAGACCTGCCTGACGCGCTTGCAGGACACTGCCGAGCACCTCAACGACCAGGCGGCGCAGTCCAATACCCTGGCGCATAACAGCTCCAGCGGCCTGGAACGCCAGCGCGTGGAAACCGAGCAGGTGGCCACGGCGGTCAACCAGATGGCGGCGACCACCCAGGAAGTGGCCAGCCATGTGCAGCGCACGGCCGATGCGACCCAGGAAGCCAATCGCCTGACCGGTCGCGGTCGCGATATTGCCGGGGAAACCCGCGAGGCGATTCAGCGTCTGTCGGTGGCCGTGGGCGAGACCGGCGTGACCGTCACCCAACTGGCCAAGGACAGCGACGAGATCGGCGGCGTAGTCGACGTGATCAAAGGCATTGCCGACCAGACCAACCTGCTGGCGCTCAACGCCGCCATTGAAGCGGCGCGAGCCGGTGAGATGGGCCGTGGGTTTGCGGTGGTCGCCGATGAAGTGCGCCAACTGGCGCAGCGCACGGCTGAGTCGACCGGGCAGATCCATGCTCTGATCGCCAAGCTGCAGCAAACTGCTGCCGCTGCCGTGCAAACCATGGACACCGGGCATCGCCAGGCCGAAGAGGGCGTGGCGCGGGTAATGGAGGCGGACCAGGCATTGGTGGGCATCAGTGAAGCGGTGGCGCATATCACCGACATGACCACCCAGATCGCGGCCGCCACCGAAGAGCAAAGCTCGGTGGCCGAAGAGATCAGCCGCAATATCAGCACCATTGCGCTGTTGGCAGATCAGACCTCGGAGCAGGCGTTGAACTCGGCGCAGTTGAGTGAAGAGCTGACGCATACGGCGAATACCCAGTATTCGTTGGTCGAGCGTTTCAACCGGTAGACCGATATCGGGAGCAAGCCCCCTCCCACAGTTAACCGCGTACATCCCTTGGAATGCGGTCGAATGTGGGAGGGGGCTTGCTCCCGATTGGCCCTAACAGGCGCTGAGAAACTCAGCCACCTGCACGGCCGCAGCCTCCAAATGCTGCTCATGCGCAAACCCCGAAGCCTTCAACGGCTTCAAATCATGATCCCCCGCCACCAGCCACATCACTTCGATGCTCGGCGACAAGTCATACCCTTCCACCGCCGCCCGATTGCCCAGTGCATCGCGCTCGCCCTGCACAATCAACGTCGGCGTCTTCAGTCCGGCCAAATGCGCTACACGTGGTTTCTCCGGCTTGCCCACCGCATAAAACGGATAACCCAGGCACACCAGCCCATCGGCGGCCAATTCATCAGCCAAAAGACTGGCCATCCGCCCGCCCATCGACTTGCCGCCAATGACCAGTTTCCCAGCGACATGACGTCGCACCTCGGCATACACCCCGCGCCAGGCTTCCAGCAGTCTTGGCGCCGGGTTGGGCGGGCGTTTGCCGCCGTCCAGTCGGCGCTGGGCCATGTAGGGAAACTCGAAGCGCAACACGTTGACGCCATGTCCGGCAAGGCGTGCAGCCATGTCGTTCATGAAGGATGAGTCCATCGGTGCGCCGGCGCCATGGGCCAGGACCAACGTCACGCAATCACCGGAAGCTACGCCCGACGCGACATCCCACAGCCAGCCATGTTCCCGCACACACTGCGCCCATTGATCCCCGTCAATACTGGCCTTGTGCTCTTTGCCCATGCTTGCCTCGCTATTCAGTCTGCCTATAACTCCAGCCCAAGTGCCGCATCTGCTTGGGTTGAACCGTGGATGGGGAACCATGAACACTACTTTAAGTACCGCCTATAACTACAAGGTGGTCCGCCAATTCGCCATTATGACGGTGGTGTGGGGCATCGTCGGCATGGGGCTCGGGGTTTTTCTCGCCGCCCAATTGGTTTGGCCCGCGCTCAACTTCGACTTGCCCTGGACCAGCTTCGGCCGCCTGCGCCCACTGCATACCAATGCGGTGATCTTCGCGTTCGGTGGCTGTGCGCTGTTCGCCAGCTCCTTCTACTCGGTGCAGCGTACCTGCCAAACCCAGCTGTTCGCGCCGAAAATCGCCGCGTTCTGCTTCTGGGGCTGGCAACTTGTCATCCTCCTGGCCGCGATCAGCTTGCCGCTGGGCTACACCAGCTCCAAGGAATACGCCGAACTGGAATGGCCGATCGACATCCTGATCACCATTGTCTGGGTGGCCTACGCCATCGTGTTCTTCGGCACGGTGATGAAGCGCAACACCAAGCATATCTACGTCGGTAACTGGTTCTTCGGCGCGTTCATCATCACCGTGGCGATCCTGCATATCGTCAACAACCTGGAAATCCCGGTCAGCCTGACCAAGTCCTACTCGCTGTATGGCGGTGCGACGGATGCCATGGTGCAGTGGTGGTACGGGCATAACGCGGTAGGCTTTTTCCTCACCGCCGGTTTCCTCGGGATGATGTACTACTTCGTGCCGAAACAGGCCGAGCGCCCGGTGTATTCCTATCGCCTGTCCATCGTGCACTTCTGGGCGCTGATCACCTTGTACATCTGGGCCGGTCCTCACCACCTGCACTACACCGCGCTGCCGGACTGGGCACAGTCCCTGGGCATGGTGATGTCGCTGGTACTGCTGGCGCCGAGCTGGGGCGGCATGATCAACGGTATGATGACCCTGTCGGGCGCCTGGCATAAGTTGCGCAGCGACCCGATCCTGCGCTTTTTGGTGGTGTCCCTGGCGTTCTACGGCATGTCGACCTTCGAAGGGCCGATGATGGCGATCAAGACCGTCAACTCGCTGTCCCACTACACCGACTGGACCATCGGCCACGTACACGCCGGCGCCCTCGGCTGGGTAGCGATGATCTCCATCGGCGCCCTGTACCACATGATCCCGAAAGTCTTCGGTCGCGAGCAGATGTACAGCCTCGGCCTGATCAACGCGCACTTCTGGCTGGCCACCATCGGCACCGTGCTCTACATCGCCTCGATGTGGGTCAACGGCATCGCCCAGGGCCTGATGTGGCGTGCGATCAACGAAGACGGCACCTTGACCTACTCCTTCGTCGAAACCCTGGTGGCCAGCCACCCAGGCTTCATCGTGCGGCTGGTGGGCGGTGCGGTATTCCTCAGCGGCATGTTCCTGATGGCTTACAACACATGGCGCACCGTGCGCTCGGCACAACCTGTCGAAGCCGCCCCTGCCGCGCAGATGGCCTGAGGAGTCAGTGATGAAACACGAAACGATTGAAAAGAACGTCGGCCTGCTGATGCTGCTCATGGTGCTCGCCGTGAGCATCGGCGGCCTGACCCAGATCGTCCCGCTGTTCTTCCAGGACGTGACCAACAAGCCGGTGGAAGGCATGAAGCCCTACACCGCGCTGCAACTGGAAGGCCGCGACATCTACATCCGCGAAGGCTGCGTACAGTGCCACTCGCAGATGATCCGCCCGTTCCGCGCCGAGACCGAGCGCTACGGCCACTACTCGGTGGCCGGTGAAAGCGTGTGGGACCACCCGTTCCTATGGGGCTCCAAGCGTACCGGGCCAGACCTGGCCCGCGTCGGCGCACGCTACTCGGACGACTGGCACCGCGCGCACTTGTACAACCCTCGCAACGTCGTGCCTGAGTCGAAGATGCCGGCCTACCCGTGGTTGGTCACGGCTGCGGTCGACAGCAGCCACACCGAGACCAAGTTGAAAGTAATGCGCACCCTCGGCGTGCCGTACACCGACGACGACATCAGTGGCGCCGTGGCCAGCCTCAAGGGCAAGACCGAAATGGACGCGCTGGTTTCGTACCTGCAAGTACTCGGCACTGCCATCAAGAGCAAGAGGTGAGCCATGGGATTTGAATTCGATGCGGGCACCATCCGCGGCCTCGGCACGCTGGTGGTCGCCATCGCCTTTATCGGCCTGTCGCTGTGGGTATTCAACAACCGGCGCAATTCGGAATTCGAGGAAGCGCGCCTGCTGCCCTTCGCCGATGAACCTTCGCCATCCGACGCTCACCAAGAGCCTGCAACAAGGAGCAACCGGCCATGACTACCTTCTGGAGTACATGGATCTGCGTACTGACCATTGGCAGCCTGATCGGCCTGACCTGGCTGTTGTTCGCCACCCGCAAGGGCGAGACCAAGGGCAGCGTCGACCAGACCATGGGCCATGCCTTCGACGGCATCGAGGAATACGACAACCCCCTGCCCCAGTGGTGGTTCATGCTGTTCGCCGGCACCCTGGTGTTTGCGGTCGGCTACCTGATTCTCTACCCGGGCCTGGGCAACTGGAAAGGCGTGTTGCCGGGCTATGAAGATGGTTGGACCTCGGCCAAGGAGTGGGACAAGGAGATGGCCAAGGCCGACACCAAGTTCGGACCGATCTTCGCCAAATTCTCGGCCATGCCCGTGGAACAAGTCGCCAAAGACCCGCAGGCGCTGAAAATGGGCGGTCGCCTGTTCGCCTCCAACTGCGCGGTGTGCCACGGCTCGGATGCCAAGGGCGCATTCGGCTTTCCCAACCTGGCTGACAACATCTGGCGTTGGGGCGGTTCGGCCGAAGCGATCAAGACCACCATCATGAACGGTCGCCACGCGGCGATGCCGGCCTGGGGTGACATGCTCGGCGACGACGGCGTAAAAAACGTCGCCGCCTATGTGCGCCACGACCTGGCCAAGCTGCCATTGCCGGCGGACAGCACCGCCGACCTGGCCGCTGGCCAGGCCGCGTTCAACACCACCTGCGTGGCCTGCCACGGTCCGCAAGGCCACGGCATGGAAGCCATGGGCGCGCCGAACCTGACCCTGCCCGCCGGTTACATCTACGGCACCAGCCTTGCGCAGTTGCAGCAGACGATTCGCCACGGCCGCCAAGGCCAGATGCCAGCGCAGGAAGTGCTGCAGGGCAATGACAAAGTGCACCTGCTCGCCGCCTACGTTTACAGCCTGTCCCATAACGCTGATGGCGCAACGCCAGAAAGCCAAGCCCAGTAACACCTGACTGCCGCCCCAATCTGGGGCGGCAGCTCTACCGCGCTACGCGACCAAGTGTCGCACCCTTCCAAAGCACACCTTTCCCCTCCTGCCATTCGGGTCTACGCTTGCTTGCACAGCGGACCGATCCTGGCGTACGCGACGACAGTCGTTGCGACCCCCGAAATTTCCTGTCCACTCGATCAGCTTTCGATTTCGGATTTTATCCTTACGCCAAACATGGAAAGGGCGCAGAATCTGGCGTGGAACGCATTGACACAGGTCAGCCTTGCGTTGCAATGGCCCCTTGCTTTCTACATACTTGCGGCCGAATTTTACCTATAAAAAAACCTAAACCGTGGAACCTTAGAATGAGCACAGCAATCAGTCCGACTGCTTATAACTATAAGGTAGTCCGCCAGTTCGCCATCATGACGGTGGTCTGGGGGATCCTTGGCATGGGGCTCGGGGTGTTCATCGCCTCGCAACTGGTGTGGCCGGAATTGAATTTCGGTCTGCCATGGACAACCTTCGGCCGCCTGCGCCCGCTGCACACCAACCTGGTGATTTTCGCCTTCGGCGGATGTGCATTGTTTGCCACCTCCTACTATGTCGTGCAGCGAACCTGCCAGACGCGACTCATCTCCGACAGCCTCGCGGCCTTCACCTTCTGGGGTTGGCAAGCGGTGATCGTCGGCGCCATCGTCACCCTGCCGCTGGGCTACACCACCACCAAGGAATACGCCGAGCTGGAATGGCCGATCGCGATTCTGCTGGCCATCGTCTGGGTGACCTACGCAGTGGTGTTCTTCGGCACCATCGTCAAGCGCAAGACCAAGCACATCTATGTGGGCAACTGGTTCTACGGGGCCTTCATCCTGGTGACGGCGATGCTGCATATCGTCAACCACGCCTCGTTGCCGGTCAGCCTGTTCAAGTCCTACTCGGCCTACGCCGGGGCGACGGATGCGATGATCCAGTGGTGGTACGGCCACAACGCCGTGGGTTTCTTCCTCACCACCGGTTTCCTGGGGATGATGTACTACTTCGTGCCGAAACAGGCCGAACGGCCTATTTACTCGTATCGCCTGTCCATCGTGCACTTCTGGGCGCTGATCACCCTGTACATCTGGGCCGGCCCGCACCACCTGCACTACACCGCATTGCCGGACTGGGCCCAGTCCCTGGGCATGGCGATGTCGATCATCCTGCTGGCCCCGAGCTGGGGCGGCATGATCAACGGCATGATGACCCTGTCGGGCGCCTGGCATAAGCTGCGCACCGACCCGATCCTGCGCTTTTTGGTGGTGTCCCTGGCGTTCTACGGCATGTCGACTTTCGAAGGGCCGATGATGGCGATCAAGACCGTCAACTCGCTCTCCCACTACACCGACTGGACCATCGGCCACGTACACGCCGGTGCCCTCGGCTGGGTAGCGATGATCTCCATCGGCGCCCTGTACCACATGATCCCCAAACTGTTCGGCCGTGTGCAGATGCACAGCGTCGGGCTGATCAACGCGCACTTCTGGCTGGCCACCATCGGCACCGTGCTCTACATCGCCTCGATGTGGGTCAACGGCATCACCCAGGGCCTGATGTGGCGTGCGATCAACGATGACGGCACCCTCACCTACTCCTTCGTCGAAGCGCTGCAAGCCAGCCACCCTGGTTTCATCGTCCGCGCCCTCGGGGGTGCGTTCTTTGCCAGCGGCATGCTGTTAATGGCCTACAACGTCTGGCGCACCGTGCGTGCCTCGGACCCGGCAGAAGCCGAAGCCGCCGCCAAGATCGCCGTTGTGGGAGCCCACTGATGAAGCATGAAGTCGTCGAGAAGAATATCGGCCTGCTGGCCTTCTTCATGGTCATCGCCGTGAGCATCGGTGGCCTGACCCAGATCGTTCCGCTGTTTTTCCAGGACGTGACCAACAAGCCGGTCGAAGGCATGAAGCCGCGCACCGCCCTTGAACTGGAAGGCCGCGACGTCTACATCGCCAACGGCTGTGTCGGCTGCCACTCGCAGATGATTCGCCCGTTCCGCGCCGAAACCGAACGCTACGGCCACTACTCGGTGGCCGGTGAAAGCGTGTGGGACCACCCGTTCCTGTGGGGTTCCAAGCGCACCGGCCCGGACCTGGCCCGTGTCGGCGGGCGTTACTCCGATGACTGGCAACGTGCGCACTTGTACAACCCGCGCAACGTGGTGCCTGAGTCGAAAATGCCGGCGTATCCGTTCCTCGTGGAAAACAAGCTCGACGGCAAGGACACCGCGAAGAAGATGGAAGTCCTGCGCACCCTGGGCGTGCCCTACACCGACGAAGACATCGCCGGTGCAGCCGCAGCCGTGAAGGGCAAGACCGAAATGGACGCATTGGTGGCCTACCTGCAAGGCCTGGGCACCATCATCAAAAGCAAACGGTGATTCTTCATGGATATCGGGATGATTCGAGGCCTGGGCACCGTTGTGGTGATGGTGGCCTTTATCGGCCTGGCGCTGTGGGTGTTCAGTCCCCGGCGCAAGTCGGAGTTTGACGACGCGACCATGTTGCCCTTTGCGGATGATCCCGAAGCCATCAAGCACGTCGAGCAAGCTTCTAGGAGTAACAAAGAATGACTACGTTCTGGAGTCTGTACGTCACAGTCCTCAGCCTGGGTACCATCTTCGCCTTGACCTGGCTGTTGCTGTCGACCCGCAAGGGCCAGCGCGCCGAGCAGACCGACGAGACCGTCGGCCACTCGTTCGACGGCATCGAGGAGTATGACAACCCGCTGCCCAAGTGGTGGTTCATGCTGTTCGTCGGCACCATCATCTTCGCCCTTGGCTACCTGGTGCTCTACCCCGGCCTGGGCAATTGGAAAGGCCTGCTGCCGGGCTACAACTACCTCGACAACGACAAGCAAACCCCGTTCGCCAACGGCCAGACCGGCTGGACCGGCGTGCACGAATGGGAAAAGGAAATGGCCAGGTCGGATGCCAAGTTCGGGCCGATCTTCGCCAAATTCGCGTCGATGCCGATTGAAGATGTCGCCAAGGACCCGCAAGCCTTGAAGATGGGCGGTCGCCTGTTCGCCTCCAACTGCTCGGTATGCCACGGCTCCGACGCCAAGGGCGCCTATGGCTTCCCCAACCTGACCGACGCCGATTGGCGCTGGGGTGGCGAACCGGCCACCATCAAGGAAACCATCATGAAGGGCCGTCATGCCGTCATGCCGGCCTGGCTGGACATCCTCAAGGAGCAAGGCATCAGCGACGTTGCCGCGTTCGTCGTCACCAACCTCGACGGCCGCAAGCTGCCGGAAGGCGTGAAAGCCGATGTGGCCAACGGCGAGAAACTCTTCGCCGCCAACTGCGTGGCCTGCCACGGCCCGGCCGGCAAGGGCACCCCCGCCATGGGCGCGCCGGACCTGACCCACCCGGGTGCATTCATCTACGGTTCGAGCTTCGCCCAACTGCAGCAGACCATCCGTTGGGGCCGCCAGGGCCAGATGCCTGCGCAGGAGCAACTGCAAGGCAACGACAAGGTGCACTTGCTCGCGGCGTATGTCTACAGCTTGTCCCATGGGGATAAGAAGGCTGACGAGCAGTAAAGCTCACCGACACACAAAAGCCCCGCCTGAGTGATCAGGCGGGGCTTTTTTATAGATCGCATCGACACCCCCATGGGAAAAGCACGTTGACCGCTTGTAGCTTTAAGCTTGTGGCTCGCCAAGGCCAAGTAGTAACGTAACTACATTCAACCCGCTCCAGGGGAGGCGCACCATGACTTTCACCACCATTTCCAGTCGCGAATTCAATCAAGACACAAGCGGTGCCAAAAAAGCCGCTCGCCAAGGCCCGGTTTTTATCACCGATCGCGGCAAGCCTGCCCATGTACTGCTAAGCATTGAGGACTACCAGAAGCTGACAGGTCTCAATGCCAACATCGTTGACCTGCTGGTGATGCCGGAAGCGGCCGATATCGACTTTGAAACCGAACGTGCCGTGGTCACTCATCGACCCGTGGACCTCTCTTGATGTATCTACTCGACACCAACGTAATCTCTGAACTGCGTAAACCCCAGGCTGATGCGAACGTGGTCGCCTGGGCCAAAAGTGTCAGCGCACCGCGTATGTTTATTTCGGCAATCACCCTGAAAGAATTGGAAACCGGGGTCTTGCGCATTGAGCGGCGCGACCCGGCTCAGGGGAAAGTGTTGCGAACCTGGCTCAAGCGTCATGTGATGCCGGCCTTTGATGCCAGAATCCTGCCCGTCGATGCGGCAGTCGCGTTGCGTTGCGCACACTTGCATGTGCCGGACCGCGCCAATGAAAGTGACGCATTGATTGCCGCGACCGCGCTGGTGCATGGGCTCACGGTTGTCACGCGCAACGTCAGCGACTTCAAATCCAGTGGCGTTCCACTGATCAATCCTTGGGACGAATGACCGCCTCCCCCACGAAAACCGTCCATACTTCCCAAGTCAATTGATCCAGGTCACGTACACCATCAATTGATTTCCCCCAACGCGACCAAAGGTCGCACCCTTTGAGCACCATCGGGGGCGTATCATTACGCCACTGCAAGACCCTTAATTTGACCCCGGTTGGCACGTACTGGCCGAGGCAAATCTCCACCGCCGTGGGATGCAATGATGAGCAACCAGATACCGGTACATGACGTTACCCCGCCTGCCAAAAACGCCAGCAGTGCTGACACCAAGACTGTCGACCTGTACGCCTCGCGCGAAAAAATCTACACCCGCGCCTTCACTGGCCTGTTCCGCAACCTGCGCATGCTCGGCGGTGCCGGCCTGTTCCTGCTCTACTTCGGCACGGTGTGGCTGAATTGGGGTGGCCACCAGGCGGTGTGGTGGAACCTGCCGGAACGTAAGTTCTTTATTTTCGGCGCGACCTTCTGGCCCCAGGACTTCATCCTGCTGTCGGGCATCCTGATCGTCGCGGCGTTTGGCCTGTTCTTCATCACGGTGTACGCCGGCCGCGTGTGGTGCGGGTATACCTGCCCGCAAAGCGTGTGGACATGGATCTTCATGTGGTGCGAAAAGGTCACCGAAGGCGACCGCAACCAGCGCATCAAGCTGGACAAGGCGCCCATGGGGGCCAACAAATTCCTGCGCAAATTCAGCAAGCACACGCTGTGGCTGTTGATCGGTTTTGTCACCGGCATGACCTTTGTCGGCTACTTCTCGCCGATCCGCGAGCTGGTGTTCGACTTCTTCACCGGCCAGGCCGACGGCTGGTCGTATTTCTGGGTCGGCTTCTTCACCCTCGCCACCTACGGCAACGCCGGCTGGCTGCGCGAGCAGGTGTGCATCTACATGTGCCCGTATGCGCGCTTCCAGAGCGTGATGTTCGACAAGGACACCCTGATCGTTTCCTACGATCCACGCCGTGGCGAAGTGCGTGGCCCGCGTAAAAAAGGCACCGACTACAAGGCCCAGGGCCTGGGTGACTGCATCGACTGTACGATGTGCGTCCAGGTATGCCCCACCGGTATCGACATCCGCGACGGCCTGCAAATCGAGTGCATCGGTTGCGCCGCCTGTATCGACGCCTGCGACACCATCATGGACAAGATGGAATACCCGCGCGGCCTGATCAGCTACACCACCGAGCACAACCTGTCGGGGCAGAAAACCCACAAGTTGCGCCCACGCCTGATCGGTTATGCCCTGGTGTTGCTGGCGATGATCAGCCTGTTGGCCGGGGCGTTCTTCATGCGTTCGCTGGTGGGCTTCGACGTGAGCAAGGACCGCGTGCTGTACCGCGAAAACGCCGAAGGGCGCATCGAAAACGTCTACAGCCTGAAGATCATGAACAAGGACCAGCGCGATCACACCTACGTGCTCGACGCCGCCGGCCTGCCGGACCTCAAGCTGCAAGGCCGACGTGAAATCAGAGTGGCGGCGGGCGATATCGTCAGCATGCCGGTGGAGCTGTCGAGTGCACCGGAGCAACTGCCGTCAAGTACCAACGAGGTGAAATTCATCCTCACCGATGCCGATGACGCCAGCGCCCACGTTGAAGCCAAGAGCCGATTCATCGGCCCACAAGTTCGATAACGAGAGAACTGAACAATGCCCGTAGCCACTGCCGCAAGCCCCTGGTACAAGCACCTCTGGCCCTGGATCATCATTGGGATCCTGGCCTGCTCGGTGACCTTGACCTTGTCCATGGTGACCATCGCGGTGAACAACCCGGACAACCTGGTCAACGACAACTACTACGAGGCCGGCAAAGGCATCAACCGCTCCCTGGACCGCGAACGGTTGGCCCAGACCCTGCAACTGCGCGCCAAGCTGCACCTGGATGAGCTGACCGGCGAAGTCGAGCTGCAACTTACCGGCTACAGCAACCCGAACACCCTGGAACTGAACCTGATCTCCCCGACCCAGCCGGAGAAGGATCGCAAGATCAACCTGACCCGCAGCGACAGCGAACCGGGCCGCTACATCGGCCAGGTCACCGACAAGGTCGAAGGCCGCCGCTTCGTGGAATTGCTGGGCGTGGAAGGCGACAGGACCTGGCGCCTGTTCGAGGAAGAAGAAGTCAGCCACGACAAGGACTTGCTGCTGGGTGATGAACCGTTGCAGGGTGCTGAAGACCTGAAAAAATAGCAGCGCCCATGACCAGCCCAACCCCCTGCTACCACTGCGCCCTGCCCGTCCCGTCCGGCAGTCGGTTCACCGCCGTGATCCTCGGCGAGCGCCGCGAGCTGTGCTGCCCCGGCTGCCAGGCCGTGGCCGAAGCGATTGTGGCCGGTGGGCTGGAAAGCTATTACCAGCACCGCAGCGAAGCCTCGGCCAACCCCGAGACGCTGCCGGTGCAACTGGTGGATGAACTGGCGCTGTATGACCGCGCCGACGTGCAAAAACCCTTCGTGCACCACGAAGGCGACCTCGCCGAAACCACCCTGCTGATGGAAGGCATCAGTTGCGCCGCCTGTGGCTGGTTGATCGAAAAACACCTGCGCAGCCTGCCCGCCGTGGCCGAGGCGCGGCTGAACCTGTCCAACCATCGCCTGCAGGTGCGCTGGGCCGACGGGCAATTGCCGTTGAGCCAGGTGCTCAGTGAACTGCGCCATATCGGCTATGCCGCCCACCCGTATCAAGCAGACCGTGCGGCCGAGCAACTGGCCAGCGAAAACCGCCTGGCCCTGCGCCAGCTGGGGGTCGCCGGACTGCTGTGGTTCCAGGCGATGATGGCGACCATGGCCACCTGGCCGGAATTCAATATCGACCTGAGCCCCGAGCTGCATGTGATCCTGCGCTGGGTGGCAATGTTTCTGACCACCCCCATCGTGTTCTACAGCTGTGCGCCGTTCTTCAAGGGCGCCATGCGCGACGTGCGTACGCGTCACCTGACCATGGACGTGTCGGTGTCCCTGGCCATTGGCGGGGCTTACCTGGCCGGGATCTGGACCGCAATCACCGGCGTGGGCGAGTTGTATTTCGATGCGGTGGGCATGTTTGCGCTGTTCCTGCTGGCCGGTCGCTACCTGGAGCGCCGTGCCCGGGAGCGCACGGCCGCCGCCACCGCGCAGCTGGTCAACCTGCTGCCCGCCTCATGCCTGCGCCTCAAAGGTGACGGCCAGAGCGAACGCATTCTCTTGAGCGAACTGGTGCTGGGCGACCGCGTGCTGGTGCATCCGGGCGCGGTTCTGCCGGCAGATGGGGTGATCCTCGACGGCCGCTCCAGCATCGATGAATCGCTGCTCACCGGTGAGTACCTGCCGCTGCCGCGCCAAACCGGTGATGCCGTCACCGCCGGCACGCTGAACGTCGAAGGCGCGTTGACCGTCGAAGTCCGCGCCCTGGGCCACGAGACCCGCCTGTCCGCCATCGTACGCCTGCTGGAGCGTGCCCAGGCCGAGAAGCCGCGCCTGGCGCAGATCGCCGACCGCGCCGCGCAGTGGTTCCTGTTGTGTTCGCTGATTGCCGCGGCGGTGATCGGCCTGTTGTGGTGGGAGCTGGATTCATCGCGGGCGTTCTGGATCGTGCTGGCAATGCTGGTGGCCACCTGCCCCTGCGCGTTGTCCCTGGCCACGCCGACCGCCCTCACCGCCGCCACCGGCACCCTGCACAAGCTCGGGCTATTGCTGACCCGTGGCCATGTGCTCGAAGGCCTGAACCAGATCGACACGGTGATCTTCGACAAGACCGGCACCCTCACCGAAGGCCGCCTGGCGTTGAAAGCGATCCGGCCGCTGGCCGCCTTGAACAGCGACCAGTGCCTGGGCCTCGCCGCCGCCCTGGAAAACCGCTCCGAACACCCGATTGCCCGCGCCTTCGGGCGTGCGCCGCTGGCCGCCGACGAGGTGCTCAGTTCCCCGGGCCTTGGCCTGGAAGGCCGTGTCGGCACACGCCAGTTGCGCATCGGCCAGCCGGGGTTTGTTTGTGCACTCAGTGGTTGCCCGATTCCCGCCGCTCCGGAGGATGACGGCCAATGGCTGCTGCTGGGCGACGGCGACGGTGCCCTGGCCTGGTTCGTCCTCGACGACCGCCTGCGCAGCGATGCCCCTGCCCTGCTGGCCGCCTGCAAGGCGCGTGGTTGGCGCACGCTGCTGCTGTCGGGGGACAGTTCGCCGATGGTCGCCAGCGTCGCCGCTGAACTGGGTATCGATGAAGCCCACGGCGGCCTACGCCCAGACGACAAGCTCCACGTGCTGCAACAACTGCACAAGGAAGGCCGCAAGGTGCTGATGCTCGGCGATGGCGTCAACGATGTGCCGGTGCTGGCCGCCGCCGACATCAGCGTGGCCATGGGCTCGGCCACAGACCTGGCCAAGACCAGCGCCGATGCGGTGCTGCTGTCCAACCGCCTGGATGCCCTGGTGCAAGCCTTCACCCTGGCGCGGCGCACCCGCCGGGTGATCATTGAAAACCTGCTGTGGGCGGGACTGTACAATGGCCTTATGCTGCCGTTTGCCGCCCTCGGTTGGATCACTCCGATCTGGGCGGCGATCGGCATGTCCCTCAGTTCGTTGACCGTGGTGCTCAATGCCCTGCGCCTGACTCGCCTGCCGAGTGCGCAGGCCAGAAGCGCCCCTTTGGTAACCCGTCCGCTGCCGGCTTGAGCCGCGCGGGCATGGAGTGCAGATGCCAGCTCTATACGTGATGATTCCGGCGGCGCTGCTGTTAGTGGGCGTGGCCATCTACATCTTCTTCTGGGCGGTGGACAGCGGCCAGTACGACGACCTCGACGGCCCGGCCCACAGCGTGCTGTTCGACGACCAGGACCCGAACCACCTGGCGGCCGTCGACGAAGCCAACGGCCCCGAGCAACCGCCCGTGCCCAAAGCCCCACCCCATGCTTGAGCTGGCGCCGCTGCTGGTCTCTGCGCTGATCCTCGGCCTGCTGGGCGGCGGCCATTGCCTGGGCATGTGCGGCGGGCTGATGGGCGCGCTGACCCTGGCGATTCCCAAGGAACAGCGCAGCCGCCGGTTCCGCCTGCTGCTGGCGTACAACCTGGGGCGCATCCTCAGCTATGCCACCGCGGGGTTATTGATCGGCCTGGCCGGCTGGGCGGTGGCCAACAGCCCGGCGGCCCTGTTCATGCGTGTGCTCGCCGGGTTGCTGTTGATCTGCATGGGGCTGTACCTGGCCGGTTGGTGGAGCGGCCTCACCCGTATCGAAAGCCTCGGGCGCGGCCTGTGGCGCTGCATACAGCCCGTCGCCAACCGTTTGCTGCCGGTATCCAGCCTGCCCCGCGCGCTGCTGCTGGGCGCGCTGTGGGGCTGGTTGCCGTGCGGGCTGGTCTACAGCACCCTGCTGTGGGCCGCCAGCCAGGGTAATGCGCTGGACAGTGCGCTGCTGATGCTGGCTTTTGGCTTAGGCACATGGCCGGTACTGCTGGCGACCGGGTTGGCGGCCGAACGCGTGACCGCGTTATTGCGCAAGCGCAGCGTGCGGATGGCCGGTGGCCTGCTGGTGATTGTTTTCGGTATCTGGACCCTGCCAGGTCCGCACCAGCACTGGCTGATGGGCCATTAAAAGGCTATGTGGCATAGCGCCGCTCCCCGTTGATGCAAATCAAGATGCCCTACCGGCCACGCCCCTAGACTCGGCTCACTAGCCTATCCGGGGAATGCCCGCATGCTCGACGCCATTCGTTGGGACTCACATCTGATTCACCGCTACGACCTGGCGGGACCGCGCTACACGTCCTACCCCACCGCCGTACAATTCGACAGCCAGGTCGGCACCTTCGACCTGCTCCAAGCCCTGCGCGAAAGCCGCAAGGCCACGCGACCGTTGTCGCTGTATGTGCATGTGCCGTTCTGCGCGAACATTTGCTACTACTGCGCGTGCAACAAGGTGATCACCAAGGACCGCGGCCGCGCCCAGGCCTACCTGCAACGCCTGGAGCAGGAGATTCAGTTGGTGGCCTGCCACCTCGACCCGAAACAGTCGGTTGAACAACTGCACTTCGGCGGCGGCACCCCGACCTTTCTCAGCCACGACGAACTGCGCCAGGTCATGGGCAGCCTGCGCCAGCACTTCAATCTGCTCGACGACGACTCCGGCGACTACAGCATCGAGATCGACCCGCGCGAAGCCGACTGGGCGACCATGGGCCTGCTGCGTGAACTGGGCTTCAACCGTGTGAGCATCGGCCTGCAAGACCTCGACCCGGACGTGCAGCGCGCGGTCAACCGCCTGCAAAGCCTGGAAGAAACCCGCGCGGTGATCGACGCCGCGCGCACCCTGCAGTTTCGCTCGATCAATATCGACCTGATCTACGGCCTGCCCAAGCAGACGCCGATCAACTTCGCGCGCACCGTGGAGGAAGTGATCAAGCTGCAGCCGGACCGCCTGTCGGTGTTCAACTACGCGCATCTGCCGGAACGCTTCATGCCCCAACGACGGATCAACAGCGAGGAACTGCCGTCGCCGGAATCCAAGCTGCTGATGCTGCAGACCACCATCGAGCAACTGACCCAGGCCGGCTACCGCTATATCGGCATGGACCACTTCGCCCTGCCGGACGACGAACTCGCCATTGCCCAGGAAGAAGGCACGCTGCAACGTAACTTCCAGGGCTACACCACCCACGGCCATTGCGACCTGATCGGCCTCGGCGTGTCAGCCATCAGCCAGATCGGCGACCTGTACTGCCAGAACAGCAGTGACCTGAACGGCTATCAGAACGCCCTGGCCAACGCCCAACTGGCCACCAGCCGTGGTTTGATCTGCACCACCGACGACCGCTTACGTCGGGAAGTGATCCAGCAGTTGATCTGCACGTTCAGCCTGGCCTTCGAGCAGATCGAACAGGCGTTCAACATCGATTTTCGCGGGTATTTCGACGAGGTCTGGCCGCAACTTGAGGCGATGGCGCAAGACGGCCTGATCGAACTGGATGCCCAAGGCATTCGCGTGCTGCCCGCCGGACGGCTGCTGGTGCGTTCGGTCTGCATGGTGTTCGATGCGTATCTGGAGCACCAGAACCGGCAGCGGTTTTCGCGGGTGATCTAGTTACATCGACAACGACGCGGCTTTGAGCGCGTCATCGGCGCTCATGGTCTTCATCGCTTTGGCCAGAGAGGTCTGGGCCGTCATCAAACCTGCCTGCAACGAACTGATCGCGCCTTGCACATTGGCGGTCTTGGCCCGGGCCTGCTCCGGGGTCAAGCTTTTGTCTGCCGCGATCGCCTGAAGCTCAGCCATTTTCTCGGCGATCTGCTGTTTCAGCTTGCGGATCATTTTCAGCACCTGCTTGACGTTATCGTCCAGGCCGCTGTCGTCGATATCGGCATTCGCGCTTTTGGGCGCCCCGGCCGCCTTGAACGCTGCGGCGGAAATAGTCACCGTCACCCCTTCAATCACCTTGGTTTCAGGCGCCGGCGCGGTCACGGGCAGCTTTTCCTCGGCCTCGGCAGCGGGCTTCAAGTCCTGCACGCTGGGTACACGGATGGCAGGGTTGTAAGCCGCGATAACAGA
Organism: Pseudomonas sp. 8 R 14; assembly: GCF_900005955.1. Lineage (NCBI taxonomy): Bacteria > Pseudomonadati > Pseudomonadota > Gammaproteobacteria > Pseudomonadales > Pseudomonadaceae > Pseudomonas > Pseudomonas sp. 8 R 14. The sequence goes on from NZ_CVTH01000038.1 coordinate 81,752, forward strand.
CATGATCCGAGCTCCGAAGGGTAGATGTGCAACTGTATCGGCATCGGTACAAAAAGCTTTATACCGTTGCTTGTTTTTTGTACAGGCTGGCTTCACTGCCCACCAGTGCGGTACCCTTACGTATTATGTGTGTTTTCCCACAAGGATTTAAGAAATGTCCGAGCCAGTCAAACTGCGCGCTCACAGCCAGGCTCACTGCAAGGATTGCAGCCTGGCTCCCCTCTGCCTGCCACTTTCGCTGAATCTGGAAGACATGGAAGCGTTGGACGAAATCGTTAAACGCGGTCGCCCGCTGAAGAAAGGCGAGTTTCTGTTTCGCCAGGGGGACAAGTTCGATTCCGTCTATGCAGTACGTTCGGGCGCGCTGAAGACCTTCAGCCTGAGCGACAGCGGCGAAGAGCAGATCACCGGTTTCCACCTGCCCAGCGAGCTGGTCGGGTTATCGGGCATGGACACCGAGATTCACCCGGTGTCGGCCCAGGCCCTGGAAACCACGTCGGTGTGCGAAATCCCCTTCGAGCGCCTGGACGAACTGGCCCTGCAATTGCCACAACTGCGCCGTCAGTTGATGCGCGTGATGAGCCGCGAGATTCGTGACGACCAGCAGATGATGCTGCTGTTGTCGAAGAAAACCGCCGACGAGCGCATCGCCACCTTCCTGGTCAACCTGTCGGCGCGGTTCCGTGCCCGTGGTTTCTCGGCCAACCAGTTCCGCCTGAGCATGTCGCGCAACGAAATCGGCAATTACCTGGGCCTGGCAGTGGAAACCGTATCCCGTGTGTTTACCCGCTTCCAGCAGAGCGAACTGCTGGCCGCCGAAGGCAAGGAAGTGCACATCCTCGACCCGATCCAGCTGTGCGCACTCGCCGGTGGTTCCTTGGAAGGCTGATGCAGACGCTTGCGGCCGCGCCAATCGGTGAGGCCGCAGGTATACTTCGAGTCCGTTTTCCGCCCAGGACTCTTCGACGATGACTTTCGATTCGTTCGACATCAAATCCCTGATCCGCCCGGTCATCGACTTCCCCAAGCCTGGGGTGATCTTTCGTGACATCACACCGCTGTTCCAATCGCCCAAGGCCCTGCGCCTGGTGGCTGACACCTTTGCCCATCGCTATGTCGAGGCCGATTTCAGCCATATCGGCGCGATGGATGCGCGCGGCTTCCTGATCGGCTCGATCATCGCCTACCAACTGAACAAGCCGCTGATCCTGTTCCGCAAGCAGGGCAAGCTGCCGGCTGACGTGCTGTCCGAGGGTTACCAGACCGAATACGGCGAGGCCTTCCTCGAAGTGCATGCCGACAGCCTGTGCGAAGGTGATTCGGTGCTGATGTTCGATGACCTGATCGCCACGGGCGGTACCTTGATCGCGGCGGCCAACCTGGTGCGACGCATGGGGGCGAAGATCTTTGAAGCGGCGGCGATCATTGACCTGCCGGAACTCGGCGGCTCGCAACGCCTGGAAGACATGGGCATCCCGACGTTTTGCCTGACCCGCTTTGCCCTCACCGAGCGGTAACGGTTGCGCGGACTGACGCTATCAGGGGCAAGTGGATTCGCCGCACTGCCCCTCCCACATTTGATCCTGCGCTGATCGTTAGAGCGCGATCGGTTTACGACCGGCGAACGAATGCGCCAACGTGCCGCCGTCCACCAACTCCAACTCGCCCCCCAGCGGCACGCCATGGGCGATTCGCGAAGTGAACAGGCCTTTGTTGCTCAGCAGTTGGGCGATGTAATGCGCGGTGGCTTCACCTTCCACGGTCGGGTTGGTGGCCAGGATCACCTCGGTAAAGGTGCCCTGCTCCTCAATACGCGCCACCAACTGCGGAATGCCGATGGCCTCCGGCCCCAGCCCATCGAGCGGCGAGAGGTGGCCCTTGAGCACGAAGTAGCGCCCGCGATAACCAGTCTGCTCTACCGCGTACACATCCATCGGCCCTTCCACCACGCACAGCAGCGTGTCGTCGCGGCGCGGGTCGGCGCATTGCGGGCAGAGTTCTTCTTCGGTGAGGGTCCGACACTGGCGGCAGTGACCCACCCCGATCATGGCCTGGCTCAAGGCCTGGGCCAGCCGGGTACCGCCGCTGCGATCACGCTCCAACAGTTGCAGCGCCATGCGTTGGGCGGTTTTCTGGCCGACACCCGGCAACGTGCGCAGGGCGTCGATCAGTTGGCGAATCAGGGGGCTGAAGCTCATGGGCGAGTGGTCCGTCAAAACAACGAGACGCGGTTTATACCCGCGCCTCGGATTAGCGTCAAATGCTCAATCCTGCGCGACCCGTACCACCAACTTGCCGAAGTTGCGCCCTTCCAGCAAACCGATAAAGGCTTCGGGCGCCTGCTCCAGGCCCTCGACCACGTCTTCGCGGAACTTGATCTTGCCGTCGCGTACCCACGGCGCCATGGCGCTGAGGAACTCCGGCTGGCGATCACCGTAGTCGTCAAACACGATAAAGCCCTGGATCCGTACACGCTTGGTCAACAACGTGCGTTGCAGCGCCGGCAAGCGGTCAGGCCCGCTGGGCGCTTCATGGGCGTTATAGCCGGCGATCAGCCCGCACAGGGGGATGCGCGCCTTGGGGTTGAGCAACGGCAGCACGGCGTCGAACACCTTGCCACCGACGTTTTCGAAATAAATGTCCACGCCCTTGAAGCAGGCCTGGGCCAAGTCGTCGGCAAACGTTGCGCTTTTGTGGTCGATGCAGGCATCAAAACCCAATTCGTCCACCACATAGCGGCACTTCTCGGCACCGCCCGCAATCCCGACCACACGCAGGCCCTTGAGCTTGGCCACCTGGCCGACCACCGAACCCACCGCGCCGGAGGCAGCCGCCACCACCAGGGTTTCTCCGGCTTTCGGCTGGCCGATGTCCATCAGGCCCATGTAGGCGGTCATGCCCGGCATGCCCAGTACCCCCAGGGCCATGGACGGGCTGGCCAGGCCATTGGGCACCGGGATCAGGTTGCGGCCGTCGGAAATGCTGTGGCTCTGCCAACCGGTGGCGCCGACGACCAGATCACCCACCTCGAATTTCGGATTACGCGATTGCTCGACACGGCTGACAGCCCCGCCGGTCATCACCTCGTCGATTTCCACCGGCGCGGCGTAGGACGGTGCGTCGCTCATGCGCCCGCGCATATAAGGGTCGAGGGAGAGGTAGAGCGTCTTCAGCAGGACCTGGCCGTCTGCCAATTCCGGCAAGGTCACCCGTTCCAGGCGGAAGTTTTCCGGCGTGGGTGCGCCTTGAGGGCGTGAGACCAGGACAATGCGCTGGTTCAAAGTCGGTTCGTGAGGCATGAAGGGCTCCTTGATCGAATCTATCGGTATAGGGTGCAGACCATGGGTGCCGCGCCAGGGTTCGATTGGATTGGCACAAACAAAAATGCCAGGCACGAGGCCTGGCATTGGAGTCTAGCTAAAGCCTGGCGATCAGAACGGCAGCTTCATGCCCGGTGGCAGTTGCATGCCGGCGGTCACGCCGGACATTTTGTCCTGGCTGTTGGCTTCGATCTTGCGCACGGCGTCGTTGACGGCCGCGGCGAACAGCGCCTCCAGCATTTCCAGGTCATCTTCGCCCACGCCTGGCAATACGCTTGGGTCGATGCTCACGCGCTTGATGTCGTGACGACCGGTCATCACCACACTGACCATATCGCCACCGGCTTTACCGGTGACTTCGGCGTTGGCCAGCTCTTCCTGCATCTTGGCCATCTTTTCCTGCATCTGCTGCGCCTGCTTCATCAGGCCGGCCATGCCACCTTTCATCATGGGAATCACCTCAAAAGTACGTGGATCAATGAATAGCCCGGTGTCAGGACGCCTGGGGCACCGGAGCTTCGACAGGTTCAATTGTATCTTGGCGAACGACCGCACCGAACTGCTGCATCATTTGCTGGATGAGCGGATCGCCGTGGATCGAGTCCTCAGCCTCCCGCTGGCGGTTGATACGCCGGCGGGTGGCAGCCTGGGCCGGGGTTTCCTGCTCGGGCTTGATCAACTCGATAGCGATGGTCAGCGTGCGCCCATGGTACTGGTTCAGGGCGTCGTTGAGGCGCCGCTGCTGGGTCGCGTTGAACAGCGCACTGTGGGCCGGGTCCAGGTGCAACAGCCAGTGGTCGCCATCGATGGCGATCAGGGTGCAGTTGGCGGCGATGCTGCCGGTCATGCCGGAAATCGGCAGTTTCGGGAACAGCTCCAGCCATTGCAGGGCCAGGCCGGTGGCTGGTGCCGCAGCGGGCTCCACCTCGGGTTCCGGGGCAGGCTCGGCGGTGTGCTCGCTGGCCAGGTCGTCCAGGTAGCTGTAGGCCGAATCCATGTCCGGCTCGATGTAGTCTTCGTCCAGCGGCGGTTCGTCGTCGAGGTCGATGCCCGGGGTTGCGGCTTCGACCTGGGCCACAGTCGGCTCGGGAACCGGGGCCGTCACCCACTCGGGGGCGGCCGGTACCACGCTGTCCGGCGTCGGCGCAGGCATCGGCGTCAGCTCAGGCTGCTCACCGACGGTTTCCAGGACGGGCTCGACATAGGGCTGCTGTTCAACCTCGACCTCAGCGTCTACCGGGTCATTCCAGGGCAGGTCGACGACAGGCTCGGGCTCGACAACCGGTTCCGGCTCAACCACCGCTGCCGCCACCACCGCTGCCGGCTCAGGCGCCGGTGCAACAGGGGCAGCAACCACTGGCGCGACCACCGCCGCGCCAGCCACTGGTTTGGCGGAATCAACTGTGGCCTGGCTGATCCCCACTGGCTTTAGCGGCTGTCTCGGTGCGTCCGCCGAATCCGCCGGCCGGAAGGCCAGCATCCGCAGCAGGACCATCTCGAAGCCTCCGCGTGGGTCGGGCGCCAAAGGCAAGTCGCGACGACCGATCAGGCCCATCTGGTAGTAGAACTGCACGTCTTCGGCCGGCAACGCCTGGGCCAGGGCCAACACGCGGTCACGGTCGCCATGGCCGTTGTCGACACCTTCCGGCAACGCCTGGGCGATGGCGACGCGGTGCAGCACATTGAGGATTTCCGAGAGCACGCCGTTCCAGTCCGGGCCTTGCTCCGACAGGTGGCGCACGGCTTCGAGCAACGCCTTGGCATCGCCCTCGATCAGCGCATGCAGCACGTCGAACACCTGGCCGTGGTCCAGGGTGCCGAGCATGGCGCGCACATCGGCAGCCATGACCTTGCCTTCACCAAAGGCAATGGCCTGGTCGGTGAGGCTCATGGCATCGCGCATCGAGCCATCGGCGGCGCGGCCCAGCAGCCACAGTGCGTCGTCTTCGAACGGTACGTTCTCAACGCCCAGCACGTGGGTCAAATGCTCCACCACGCGCTCGGGGGTCATGTTCTTCAGGGAGAACTGCAGGCACCGCGACAAGATCGTTGCAGGCAGTTTCTGCGGGTCGGTGGTGGCCAGGATGAATTTGACGTAGGGCGGCGGCTCTTCCAGGGTTTTCAACAAGGCGTTGAAGGAATGGCTGGAAAGCATGTGCACTTCGTCGATCAGGTAGACCTTGAAGCGGCCACGGCTGGGCGCGTACTGCACATTGTCGAGCAGCTCGCGGGTGTCTTCGACCTTGGTGCGGCTCGCGGCGTCGATCTCGATCAGGTCGACGAAACGCCCTTCGTCGATCTCGCGGCACACCGAGCAGGTGCCGCAGGGCGTCGAGGTGATACCGGTTTCACAGTTCAGGCATTTGGCGATGATGCGCGCAATGGTGGTCTTGCCCACTCCCCGGGTACCGGTGAACAGGTAGGCGTGGTGCAGCCGCTGGCTGTCCAAGGCATTGATCAGAGCCTTGAGCACATGGGTCTGGCCGACCATTTCGCGGAACGAGCGCGGACGCCATTTACGTGCAAGAACCTGATAACTCATCGAAAACCGTCGCAACTGGGAAGCGGAAGCGGGTAATGCTAGCGGAGCAAGGGGGAAATTGCATCCGGCACGCTCGCCTAATCTGACTAAGCTCTGCTGACTGGCCCCGAAAAGGCCTGAACCCGGAGAGTGTATGCGCGTAGTCCTGGGCGCTTTATGGATGATGACCACGGCTTGCCTGGCGGCGCCTGCACCGCTGCGTTTCTCGGTTTCCGACAGTTGGGCGATGCCCATGGTGCAGGTCGAGAACGGCCGGCCTACACAGGGGATTTTGTATGATTTGATGCTGAGCCTGGCCACCCAGGTCGGCCAGCCGGCGGAATTCCACGTGCTGGCCCGCGCCCGTATCGCCACAGCCATGGGCCACGGGGATATTGATGTGCGCTGTTATGTCACCCACGCGTGGGTCGACAACCTGTCCGGCGACTACATCTGGAGCTTGCCTTTAATGGTGCAGCGCAATGTGCTGGTCAGTGTGCGCAACCAGCCGGTGCAGGTGCTCAAGCTGACACCCCAGCCGATCGGCACGGTGCTCAACTATCGCTATGGCGCCCTCGACCCACTGTTTGCCAGCGGCCAACTCACCCGCGACGACGCCCGCAGCGAAGAACAGGTGCTGCACAAGCTGGTGGCGGGGCGATTCAACTACGCGGTGAGCAATGAATGGATCGTCGACCGTTTCAACCAGAAAATGCCGATCAGCCAGCGCTTGCACAAAGTTGCGCTGATTGAGGAGCAAAACCTCGGCTGCATCGTGCGCAACGATCCCGACGTGCCGGCCCAAAAGATCCTGCGCACCTTGCTGCGGATGAAAATGTCCGGCGAAATCGACGACATCATCAAGCTATACACTGGCGAAGACCCGGTCCCCCTGCACGCTCCTGACAAAAACTGACAGGCACTCCTTATAGACTCGGCGCCACACCACGCCCGTTCTCAAGGAGCCCACATGAACACCCTCGCCCATTACTTCCTGCTGTACGTCGACAGCCCGGCCACCAGTGCCAATTTCTATAGCCGCCTGCTGGGCAAGCCGCCGGTCGAATTGAACCCGACCTTTGCCCTGTTCATTCTGGACAACGGCGTAAAGCTCGGGCTGTGGTCGCGTCATACTGTCGAGCCGGCAGCCCGGTTCACAGGCGGTGGCGGTGAAGTGGGCTTCTCGCTGCCCGACACGGCCGCCGTGGACGCGTTGCACGACCAATGGGCAGAACAGGGCGCCATCATTGTCCAGTCACCGACGCCCATGGACTTCGGCTACACCTTCGTCGCCCAGGACCTCGACGGCCACCGCTTGCGCGCGTTTTGCCTGAACGACTGACCGACAGCGCCCCTCCAGGCTGATGGCCGCCACACTGGCCAGCACGATCACAGCGCCCAGCATCACCTGCACGGCAATGTGTTCGCCCAGCAACGTCGCGGCCATCACCATTGCCACCGGCGGGATCAGGTACATCGCCACCGACGCGCGGCTGACCTCCACATGCTTCAACACATACCCCCAGGCCAGATACGCCAAGGCGCTGGGGAAAATGCCGAGCACCAGCACCGCCACATTCTCCGCCAACGGCGCCTGCACCACTGCAGCCGGCAGGCCCGGCAGGTTCACACACAGCATCAGGGTGCCCGCCCACACCATGTAGCACGCCATGGTCAGCGGACTGTAGCGGTGGGCATAGTGCTTCTGCAGGGCGAAGTACACGCTCCACGACACCGCCGCCAGCAGGATCAACAAGCCACGCGGGTCGATCTCACCCAGCCCCTGATCCCCCCAGATCACCACCAGCACGCCGAGCAGCCCCAGCAAGACGCAGCCCCAGCGCCAGGCACTGACTCGCTCCTTCAGGCACAAAAACGCGATCAGCACACTGAACAACGGCGCCGACTGCGCCAGGACGCTGGACGCCGCTGCCGTCACCCATTGCTGCCCATAATTGAGACTGGTGTGATGCAGGAACACGCCGAAGAACCCCAGCACCAGCAACCACGGAACATCCCGCAGGCGCGGCCGGCCGATGCCCATCACCAGTGCCACACCGCCCATGAACAGCGAGGCAATCAAAAACCTTAACAACGCCAATTGGCCGGGACTGTAGCTGTGCAGCCCGATGTGCACGCCAATCGGCGAATAGGCCCAACACAGGATGACGCTGGCGATGACTAGCGTAAGCTTTACAGGTGAAGGGGTATTCATCGACGGCGTCCAGAAACCGGGAAGGAGGGCCGTCAGTCTTGGCCCGGGCAAGGCGCACGACAATTAACCGTTTCTGACTTCTGCAATCACTGGAACTGAGCAATGGAACTGGCCCAATTGAAAATGGTGCGAGCCGTGGCACAAACCGGCAGCGTGGCCCAGGCGGCCGTGCTGCTGCATTGCGTGCCGTCCAACATCACCACGCGCATCAAGCAGCTGGAAGGCGAGTTGGGCACACCGCTATTCATCCGGGCCGGGCGTGGACTGGCCATCAGTGCCGCCGGTGAGATTTTCCTGGATTACTGCGAGCGCATCCTGGCGCTGGTGGATGAGTCCAAACGCGCCGTGGGCGCCAATGCCATTCCCCGCGGCACCTTGCGTATCGGCGCGGTGGAGTCCAGCGCCAGCGGGCGTTTGCCGCCCCTGCTGGCGGAGTATCACCGGCGCTACCCCGATGTCAGCCTGGAACTGGTGACCGGCGCCTGGGGCCCGTTGCTCGACGACCTGCAACACCACCGCCTGGATGTGGCGCTGGTGGCCGCCGGCAACAAACGCACCAAGCTCGAACACAGCGTGGTCTACAGCGAGCGCCTGGTGCTGATCGCCAGCGCGTCCAGCGCCCCCATCAGTGGCGCCGAGGACCTCGCCGGCCGCACCCTGCTGGTATGGCCACCCGGTTGCCCGTATCGCGCCGCCCTGGAAAACTGGGTCAAGCCCCATGACTTCAAGCCGATCATCGCCAGTTATGCCAGCTGGGGCACGATCATCGGCTGCGTCAGCGCGGGGATTGGCGTAGCGTTGGCGCCAGAGGGCATCCTGGCCCGCTATGAGCAGGCCAACCAGCTGGCGTCCTATCGATTTGAAGAGCTGGCGGCCGTGGATAACCTGTTGTTCTGGCACAAGGACACCCAGCGGCATCTGGCCCGGGATGCGTTTGCCGAGCTGTTGCGGGAGACTTTTGGCTAACTCGCAACATGTTGTTTCGGTTATCCTCCAGCGAAATTAATTCAAAATGTAAGGGACTACCATGAATTACTTCCGCCTGTTGTTGGCGGCGGCTGCTCTGAGCCTGCCTGCCGCACCTGCCGTTGCTGCTGCCTCGCCTGCCCCCGTTGAAACCAGTGCCCCCGCCGAAACAGCCGAGCACTTTCTGGCGTCACTCAACCAAAAGACCGGCACGGTCACCCTGCCCAGCGGCATCGCCACCCTCAAGCTCACCGACGAGTTCTACTACCTCGACCCCGCCGATACCGAGCGCTTGCTGACCGATGGCTGGGGCAACCCGCCGGGCTTCAAGACCCTGGGCATGATCGTGCCCAAAGCCGTCAGCCCATTGTCGGAACGCGGCTGGGGCGTGATCGTCAGCTACAAGGCAGATGGGCACATCTCCGACGAAGATGCGGCAAAAATCGACTACGCCGACCTGCTCAAGCAAATGCAGGAAGAAGACGAAGCAGAGAACAAGGAGCGCCAGAAACAAGGCTACGCCGGCCTGCACCTGCTGGGCTGGGCCGAGCCACCGCGCTACGACGACACCACCCACAAGATGTATTGGGCCCGCGAACTGAAGGCTGACGACGCCGACCAGAACACCCTCAACTACAGCATCCGCGTGTTGGGCCGTGAAGGCGTACTGGAACTCAACGCTGTGGCCGCCATGGCCGACCTGGCCACCATCCAGCAGGAATTGCCTAAGGTGCTGGCCTTTACCAACTTCACCGACGGCAACCTCTATACCGACTTCAACCCGAAAACCGACAAGCTTGCCACTTACGGCCTCGCCGCGTTGGTTGCTGGTGGGATCGCCGCCAAGGCCGGGCTATTTGCCAAGATCGGTATCTTCCTGCTGGCTGCGAAGAAGTTCCTGGTGATCGGCGTAGTGGCGCTGCTCGCAGTGATTCGCAAGCTGTTCAACCGCAACAAGGCCTGAACCCCAGGCACAAAAACGCCGCAGCGTGCCCGGCACACTGCGGCGATTGGGATGACTCAGTTGGGCGCGACCAGTCGACTGTATTGATCCTGGCTGATCCAGCCGCTGAACGAGCGGTCGTCGGCATTGATGAACTCGACCTGGGCCCAGCCGTCCTTGAAGGCCAGAACACCGACCACATCGCGCTTGACGATATACGGACGCTTGGCGGCCTTGGCGCCTGGGGTTTTCAGCAGGTAAGCCTTGTCGGCGGATACCGTCACCAGGCCGATCCATTGTTTGCTGGCGGTCTGGGTCAGGTCCAGGCCGGTGGCAATCTCCGGCATCAGCACATTCAGGCAGCCGGGGTGCTGGCGGCCCTCTTCCACCGTGAGGGTCACGCCATCGGACGAAGGCGCCAGGCTGCCGGGATGAGCCTCGTCAAGCCACGTGGTGAGCGCCTCAGGCTTGCCTTGCAGGTAAAACGCGCAACGGCGGGTGACGCCCTCGCCCATGGCTTCCGAATAGAACCCTTCGACCTGATGCTCCGGCGTCACCGCCAGCATCAGCCCTTCGTACTTGCCCGAATGCAACGCAGCCGAACCGGCCAACGCAGGGCCCGCGGCGCACAACGACAACACACCTATCGCTAGAAAACGGATCATCCTATTTTTTCCCTTCAAGTTTTTCGTAGGCTTTTTGCATAAGGACGTCGTAGTTGCCGTAGTCCTCGCCGTTATAGTTACGTGCCATGCCGGTAAAATCCTTGGCTTTCATGGCCTTCATCAATGCCGGGCTCTTGCTGCAAAAACCGAGGAACGCTTTTAGTTGGTTGCCGGCATTCACCTTTAATGCTGCCGAAAACTCAAACACCGTCTTGTAACCGCACGAGGCGAAGTTAAAACCCATGATCTGGAACATGCCCCACGAAGCCGACATGAGTGCAGCTTCCTGATCCAGCGCAAACGCGGTGGCCATGGTTTCCCAAGCCTTGGCCTGGTCCTTGTTATTGGCCTGCCACTGCGGCCCGGCCTTTTTCTTGTAGGGGTAGGACAGCAGCGGGTGCGCCTGGTCGTAGATGTGCTTGGTATACTTGCGAAACAAGTGCCCTTCAAACGCGATCACCGGCAACTTGGCCGGCCCGAACCCGGAACGCCCACCTGATTCCACGGTGGCGAAGGCCTTGATGATATTCACCGAAATACCGCTGCCCAACTGCGTGGCGGCATTCTGAAAGTCCGTTTCGCTGAGGGTCATACCCCCGTCGCACGTGGCCTGGAGCATCAACTGCCGGTTACGTCGCTCGGCCTCGATCATCGCGCGCATGCGGTCCAGGTACACATTGACCGTGGCCTGCACCGCATCGCCCTGATTGTTGCCGAATGCATTGAGAAAACTCGGGATGCGCATCGTCGGGAAGGCCTTCACCGGTACCTTCACCGCTTCTTCGATCAGGCTATTGAACGTGCGACCGGTGGGGTCGACCACGCCATCGGGATGGGCATACTTGAGGTGGCGAAACTGGTATTGGCTGATGCACTGTACCAACTGGCCATCGCACTTGCCGTTTTCGGCCAGCGGGAAACCCATCTTGGGAATGATCAGATTGAATAAATACTGGATGCACTGCACATCGGCGGGTAAGTTGCGGGCTTTACCCGGCGCACCTACCGAGGCACTGATAAGACGGGGTAACCCTTGCAGGCTTTTCATCACAGACATCCTTGTTAGTTAAAGAAGTGATAGCACTTCAATATCAAGTCAGCGCCCTCGTCATACTCTGTAACAAGTGGCCGGCGGAAACTAACAAGGCGGTTTGGGGTTGTCCAGAGGGGTGTTGGAAAGTTGTGAAACAACCATCATCGACCGCGCAATAAAACATCGGCAGTTGACTGAAAACAGGTCATTTGAATTTGAATCGAAGGAGGACTGCAAGGAAGAGCGTTATGGAGGCAACCCCACCAGCCACACCCCGGCACACAATGTTCCCGCTGTGGCTGCTGCCTTCCGGCTCTGACCAGGTTCACGGGTAATCGTTGCGGGGGGACCGATGGGGTCACCATAACGACGCTGGCCTCTCGGCAAGCGGGGCCATTGTACCGATCTCATCGGAAGTTACAACCGTTGGCGACGGATTAAAAATATGAAGGGGTTCAAGCACTTGCCACGGCCGTCAGCATCCCCTCCCACAGGGGTTCATCATTGTGCCTGCAACACCTCGTCCGCCCGGCCACCCTCTTCCTGGATCACCAGGTGGATGAAGTGCAGCTTGGCAATCACCGCCGGTGGCAGCACGAACGGGTAGAAGTCCGGCTGGCCCATGGCGCGGGACAGCTCATTGAGCATGCCGGCCAGTTCGATCCAGGCGTTGACGAAGGACAGGAATGCCACGCCGCCGGGATGTTCGGGGTCATAGAGGGTGGTGAGGGGGAATGGCTGGTAATCCAGGTCCATCTCACGGGCGCTCATGCCAAAGCCCAGGGCGGTGTCGACAGCGTCCATCATGTGCAGGTAGTGGGCCCAGGTTTCGGCCCAGTCTTCCCAGGGGTGCATGGTGGCGTAGGCACTGACGCAGGTCTGCTGCCAGTCGGGGCGTGGGCCGTTCTGGTAGTGCTGATCGAGCGCGTCGGCATAACTGGCGCGTTCGTCGCCGAACAGGCTGCGAAAAGGCTCCATCCAGTGGCTGTTGGCGATCAGGCGATCCCAGTAATAGTGGCCGACCTCATGGCGAAAGTGGCCCAGCAAGGTGCGGTAGGGTTCGCGCATCTGCACGCGGATTTTTTCGCGGTGGGCGTCGTCGGCTTCCTTGATGTCGAGGGTGATCAGGCCGTTGGCATGCCCGGTCATGGGCGCGTTGCCTTCCAGGTCGATGCCGACGAAGTCGAAAGCCAGGCCGCTGTCCTCGTCGACGCTCTTGGGCACCACTTGCAGGCCCAGGCTGATCAACTGTGCCACCAGCCGACGCTTGGCGGTCTCCACCTTGCGCCAGCGCTCGGGGTTCTCCGGGATCGACAGGTCGGGGATGGTGCGGTTGAGGCTGCACGCCACACACAACGGTGCGGTGCTGTGGGCGGGAATCAGCCAGTTGCAGGCCGCCGCGGTGTCGAGATTGGCACAGCGGCGGAAGGCGCCGGCATCGAGGTTGTCGTCCTGTAGCCAAGTGCCTTCCACAGGCCCCGGCTGCAGAGAGGACAAGCGGCTTTGCTGCGGCTGATAACCCAGCAGCGCCTGGCAAGCCAGGCATTGGCTGTTGCGAAAGAACAGCGCTTGCCCGCACCGGCACTGCCACACCTTGCTGTTACGCGAGGTTTCGGCCATGAACGGTGCGGCGATGCGCGAGCTGAGTTGCTCGAAGTAGCGGAACATGGCGATCTCTCCCTGGGTGACTGAGACTAGATCATTTGGGACTCAGGATCGTTCCACTTTCTTCAAGGGCGGCTTCGCAGCCCGGCGCGGGCGGTGCGACGATTCGACAAGCCCGCTCACCATCGGCGCCGTGTCAGACCGAAATGTTGTGTTTGGCAAGGAACGCGACAAAGGCCTCTTCGTCCAGCACCTTCAACCCCAGTTCGCTGGCCTTGGCCAACTTGGAGCCGGCACCCGGCCCGGCCACGACGCAATGGGTCTTGGCCGACACGGAGCCGGCCACCTTGGCGCCGAGGCTTTCGAGCTTGTCCTTGGCCACGTCGCGGCTCATCAACTCCAGGGAGCCGGTGAGCACCCAGGTATGCCCTGCCTCGGGTAGGCCTTCGACCACCTTCTTCTCGCTCTGCCAATGCATGCCGAAGTCCTTGAGCTGCTGCTCAATCGCCACGGCGCGGCTGGCGTTGTCCGGGTTATCAAAGAAGTCGCGCACAGCCTTGGCCTGCTTCTCCGGCAGCGCCTGGCGCATGTCGAGCCAGTCCGCCTTGATCACACCTTCCAGGCTGCCGAACTTGTCCGCAAGTTTCTGCGCGGCGCCGGGGCCGACGGAGGGTACGTGCAGCTTGTCGAGGAAGCCGCCCAAGGTGGTACTGGCGGCGAACTCGGCGCTCAGCTCACCCTGATCCTGCAATTGCAGGCCGCATTCATCAGGCGACAGCAACGCGCCGATCACTTCCTGGTTGTGGCTGTCTTCGAAGAAGCTGTGGATCTCATGGGCCACTTCCAGGCCCACATCCGGCAGGTACGTCAACACTTCCGGCAAGGCCTTCTGCACACGCTCAAGGGACGCCAGGGAGCGCGCCAGCACCTTGGCCGTCTCTTCGCCCACGTCGGGAATGCCCAGTGCGTAGATAAAGCGCGCCAGGGTCGGGGTCTTGCTGTTTTCGATGGCAGTGATCAGTTTCTTGCTGGAGATATCGGCAAAGCCTTCCAGGTCGATGATCTGCTCGTACTTGAGTTTGTAGAGGTCGGCCGGCGAACCGATGAGTTTTTCATCCACCAGTTGCTCGATGGTTTTGTCACCGAGCCCGTCAATGTCCATGGCCCGGCGCGAGACGAAATGGATAATCGCCTGCTTGAGCTGGGCACCACAGGCCAGGCGCCCGACGCAGCGGTACACCGCGCCTTCGCTGACGGTTTCCTTGCCCTTGCTGCGCTTGACCAGTTGCGTGCGCTCCACATGGGAACCGCACACCGGGCAGCTTTCGGGAATCTGCACCGCACGGGCGTGTTCCGGGCGGCGCTCGGTGACCACGGAGACAACCTGCGGGATCACATCCCCGGCACGGCGGATGATCACGGTATCGCCGATCATCAAGCCCAGGCGCGCGACTTCATCCATGTTGTGCAGGGTGGCGTTGGACACGGTGACGCCCGCGACCTTGACCGGTTTCAAGCGCGCCACCGGCGTCACGGCGCCGGTGCGGCCGACCTGGAACTCCACGTCGAGCAACTCGGTGAGTTCTTCCATGGCCGGGAATTTGTGCGCGATGGCCCAGCGCGGTTCGCGGGCGCGAAAGCCCAGTTCACGCTGGGAGGCGATGCTGTTGACCTTGAACACCACGCCGTCGATTTCATAGGGCAGGCTGTTACGTCGCTCGCCGATATCGCGGTAATAGTCCAAGCACTCCTGGATGCCCTTGGCCAGTTTCAGCTCATGGCTGATGGGCATGCCCCACTTCTGCAGTTGCTTCAAGTTACCGATATGGGTGTCGCTGATATCCCCGGTCACCTGGCCGATGCCGTAGCAGCAGAACTCCAGCGGACGACTGGCGGTGATCTTCGAATCCAGCTGACGCAAGCTGCCCGCCGCCGCATTACGCGGGTTGGCGAAGGTCTTGCCGCCGAGTTCCAGTTGCGAGGCGTTGAGCCGCTCGAAACCGGCCTTGGACATGAACACTTCGCCGCGCACTTCCAGGGTCGCCGGCCAGCCGCTGCCATGCAGTTTCAAGGGGATATTGCGCACGGTACGCACGTTGACGCTGATGTCCTCGCCAGTGGTGCCGTCACCTCGGGTGGCGCCGCGTACCAACTCGCCATCCTGATAAAGCAGGCTGACCGCGAGGCCATCCAGCTTCGGCTCGCAACTGTATTCCACCGCTGCGCCACCGCCAAACAGGTCGCCCACCGGCAGGTCAAGACCCTCGGTGACCCGGCGATCGAACTCGAGCATGGTGTTTTCATCAAACGCGTTGCCCAGGCTGAGCATCGGGATCTCATGGCGTACCTGGGTAAAGGCTGACAACGCCGCACTGCCGACCCGCTGCGTCGGCGAATCCCGCGTCACCAGGTCCGGATGCTCGGCCTCCAGGGCCTTGAGCTCGTGGAACAGCCGGTCGTACTCGGCGTCCGGAATGCTCGGTTCGTCGAGGACGTGGTAACGGTAGTTGTGCTGATCCAGTTCAGCGCGCAGTTCGAGGATGCGGGTGTGGGCGGCGGTCATGGGTGTTCTCTCATAAAGCAAAAGAGCAGCCGAAGCTGCTCAAATGTTGGTGCGCTTATTCTAATGACAACGCTGGAAACCAATCCTCAGCGTTTCTGTGTCAGGGCGCGACGCTCGAACTCGACGATGCGCTGACGGTAGTGTTCGATGGTCTGGGCGGTCAGGACGCTGCGTTGGTCATCCTTGAGCTCGCCGTTGAGTTCCTGGGACAGCTTGCGGGCGGCGGCCACCATCACGTCGAACGCTTGTTTCGGATGACGCGGGCCCGGCAGGCCGAGGAAGAAACTCACCGCCGGCGTGCTGAACAGGTCGATGTCGTCCAGGTCGAAGGTGCCTGGCTTGACCGCGTTGGCCATGGAGAACAGCACTTCGCCGTTGCCGGCCATGCTTTCGTGGCGGTGGAAAATATCCATCTCGCCAAAGCGCAGGCCGCTTTCGAGGATGTTCTGCAACAGGGCCGGGCCCTTGAAGCCGGCGGCGTCGCGGCAGATCACGCTGATCACCAGCACTTCTTCAGCGGCAGGCTGATCGTTGACCGATTGGCGCGGCGCATTCTTGCCGGCGTTTTCATCCGGGAAATCGTCATCACGGCTGCTGAAGCTCGGGCCTTCATCGACATCGAGGTTCAGGTCACCCTGATGCGGTTCGGCAGCGGCTGCACTGGCGCGTTTGCCACGCTTGGAGGACGGCTCGCGGGCTTCACGCAGCGGCGCGCTCATCGACGGCAAATCATGCTCGTCCAATTGCGGTTCTTTGTGGGTATCCAGCACACGGGGCGGCCCCAGCAGCTCGGCGCTGCCGTCGTCGTCGGGCAAGTTGGACAGGTTGCGGTCCAGACGGAATTTGAGCTTGCCCTTGCCACCGCGCATGCGGCGCCAGCCATCAAAAAGAATACCGGCAATGACAATGATGCCGATGACGATCAGCCACTCGCGCAGACCGATTTCCATGTAATCCCGTGCCTCTAATAAAAAATGCTGAAAAATAAGGGGTTTAGCACCGTGCAAACCGCTTTAAAACGTGGCGCCAACTCTATGTTCTGACTGACGTTTTGCCCACGCATACGAAAAATTGACATTAAACTAGCACGACCAAAGATAACTTTACACCGTCTGTCAAAATGCCTTGAACAAATATGTCCATTTGCCACTTTCACTCGGCCGGTAAATCACCTGACATCGCGCGGAAAACTTTCTCTCATGGCGCAGCTCAGGATTCCACCATCGCCATCGCTTCTTCGACATCCACCGCGACCAAACGTGAACAACCCGGTTCATGCATTGTCACCCCCATCAACTGATCAGCCATTTCCATGGCGATCTTGTTGTGGGTGATATAGATGAACTGCACCGTCTGGGACATCTCCTTGACCAGTCGCGCATAGCGTCCAACGTTAGCGTCATCCAATGGTGCATCAACTTCATCGAGCATGCAGAACGGCGCCGGGTTCAACTTGAAGATGGCAAACACCAGGGCCAATGCGGTCAGGGCTTTTTCGCCGCCGGACAACAAATGGATGGTGCTGTTCTTCTTGCCCGGAGGCCGCGCCATGATCGTTACCCCTGTATCGAGTAGATCTTCGCCCGTCAGTTCCAAGTAAGCGCTGCCACCACCGAAAACTTTCGGGAATAACGCCTGTAAACCGCCATTAATCTGATCAAAGGTATCTTTGAAGCGATTACGGGTTTCCTTGTCGATCTTGCGGATTACGTTTTCCAGGGTGTCCAGGGCTTCTACCAGGTCGGCGTCCTGGGCATCCAGATAACGTTTGCGCTCGGACTGCTGCTGGTATTCATCGATGGCCGCGAGGTTGATCGCGCCCAGTCGCTGGATACGTGCGGCAATCCGTTCAAGTTCTTCCTCGGCTTCTTTCTCGCTGGCCTGGGCGGTCAAGGTATTGAGCACACCGTGCAAGTCGTAGCCGTCTTCGAGCAATTGGTCTTGCAGGGCCTTGCGGCGCACGGTCAGGGCTTGCCATTCCATGCGCTGTTGCTCGAGCTGGCCGCGAATCAGCTGGGATTGCTGCTCGGCCTGGGTCCGGCGTTTTTCTGCGTCGCGCAGTTCGCGGTCGGCGTCTTCCAGGGCGATCTGTGCGGTCTTGAGTTCTTCGTCGACGGTCATGCGCTTGTCGAGCAACTCTTCAAGCTTGAGGCGCAGCTCTTCCAGCGGCGCTTCGCCCTCCTCCAGGTTGAGGCTCAGTTGCTCGCGTTTTTCGGTCAGGCGTTCGGACTGCATCTCCAGGCGCTCAAGGGCCTGGGCTGTGGAATTGTGCTGGGCCTTGAGCGAACCCAGGCGCACGGCCAACTGATGGGCGTGGTCCTTGTGCTGGCGGGCTTCCTGGCGCACACGATCAAGGCGCTCGCGCAGGCTGTCACGCTGGGCCAGCAGCAATTCGCGCTGCTCGGTGTCCAGGGCCATGCTGTCGAGGGCTTCCTGCAATTGCAGGCGCGCTTCGCCGATCTGCTCGTGTTCCAGGGCGCGCTGCTCGCCCATCTCGGCCACTTCCTCATCGAGACGGGTACGGCGCAGGGTCAGTTGCTCGGCCTTGGCTTTGCTCGCGGAAAGCTGGGCTTTCAATTCGCCTTGCTGGCGCGCTTCGTCCTGCAACAGGCGGCGCAGGTGTTCGCGGCCGGTCTCTTGCTGGCGCTGGGTGGCGCGCAGGGTTTGCAGTTCGGTTTCGAGGCTTTCCAAGGTAGCTTCGCGCTCTTCACGCTCGGCGATCAAGTTGACGATTTCCTGGCCACGGGCCAGAACGCCGCTTTCCGCTTCACTGGCACGGCGCACCCGCAGGAAGTGGCGGCCGACCCAGTAACCGTCGCGGCTGATCAGGCTTTCGCCGCCAGCCAGTTGACCACGCCGGGCCAGGGCCTGCTCCAGGGAGTCCACCGGCCTGACCTGGCCCAGCCACGGCGACAGGTCAATCGCCGCCTCGACCTTATCCAGCAGGCTTCCCGGCACTCGCGTGCCATCAGCGGCGGGGCTGAGCAGACGCAGATCACCCTGGGCAAAACCGGCCAGGTCGAAGCCGCCGAAATCATCCACCAGCACGGCTTGCAGGTCGGCGCCTAAAACGGTCTCTACGGCCAGCTCCCAACCGGCTTCAACTTTCAAGCCTTCGGCCAAGCGCGGACGCTCGGCCAGGTGCTGATCACGCAGCCATTCGGCGGTGCCGGTGCCTGGGTCCAACGCCGCTTGCTGCAAGGCTTCAAGGGACGCCAGCCGGCCATTGAGCCGCTGCAAATCGCCCTGGGCCTGCTGCTGGGCCTGGGTCGCCTGTTGCAGTTGCTGACGCAATTGCTCCAGGCGCTCCACTTGTTGTTCTTCGCTGGCTTCCAGCTCCTCCAGCGTCATTTCGCTTTCGGCCAGTTGCTCGCTGAGCTCCATGATCGCCGCGTCTTCCGGGTCAGCGGCAAGCAGCACGCGCTCTTCCTGCAGGCGACGCTGGCGCTCGGCCAGGCGCTCCATGCTGGTTTCCAGTTGCTGGATGCGCGACTGCTGCACCTCGGCCTGGCGCCGCGGTTCGGCGGATTGCAGGTTGAAGGCGTCCCACTGCTCCTGCCAGCCGTGCATGGTGGTTTCGGATTCTTCCAGCGCAGCGGCGGCCTCTTCGGCGGCGGCGTTGGTGATTTCCTGCTCGGGGGTGAGCATGTCCAGCTCTTCGCCCAACGTCAGCAGCAAGGTGCGGTCGTGGCCCAGGTGCGATTCGGTCTCCAGGCGCGCGCGTTCGGCTTCCTTCAGATCATCCTGCAACTGACGCAGGCGCTGCTGGCCGTGCTGGATGCTTTGCTCGACCCGGGCAATATCACCGCCCACCGAATAGAAACGGCCCTGCACCAGATTGAAGCGCTCGGACAGGTCATGGTGCCCGTCGCGCAGGCGCTCGATGGCGGCGTCGGCATTGCGCTGTTCGGCCACCAGCGCTTCAAAGCTGATTTCCTGGGTGCCGATGATCGCTTCGCGCTGGCCCACCTGATCGTTCAACGCCTGCCAGCGCAGGGCCGACAGTTGCGCCTTGAGCTGGCGCTCTTCGCCCTTGTATTCCTGATACTTCTCGGCCGCCTGGGCCTGGCGGTGCAGGCGCTCCAACTGGCGCTCCAGCTCTTCGCGCAGGTCGGTGAGGCGGGCGAGGTTTTCATGGGTGCGGCGGATACGGTTTTCAGTCTCGCGGCGGCGCTCCTTGTACTTGGAGATGCCGGCCGCCTCCTCGATAAAGTTGCGCAGGTCTTCGGGCTTGGCTTCGATCAGCTTGGAGATCATGCCCTGTTCGATGATCGAATAGCTGCGCGGGCCCAGGCCGGTACCGAGGAAGATGTCGGTAATGTCCCGGCGTCGGCACTTGGTGCCGTTGAGGAAGTAACTGTTCTGGCTGTCGCGCGTGACCTTGCGGCGGATGGAGATTTCCGCATAGGCCGCGTATTCGCCGACCAGGGTGCCGTCGGAGTTGTCGAACACCAGTTCGATGCTGGCCTGGCTCACCGGCTTGCGGCTGGTGGAGCCGTTGAAGATGACGTCGGTCATCGACTCGCCACGCAGGTTTTTTGCCGAGCTCTCGCCCATCACCCAGCGTACGGCGTCGATGATGTTCGACTTGCCGCAGCCATTGGGCCCGACCACTGCCGCCATGTTACTGGGGAAGTTCACCGTGGTCGGGTCGACGAAGGATTTGAACCCCGCCAGTTTGATGCACTTTAGCCGCACGTTTAGGCGTCCGCCAACGCAGCGATGACCAGCGAGCTACTGCGCTGGCAGTAGGCCGACAGCACCTGGCGGATCTGCTCCAGGTCACGGGCGAGTACGGCGGCGAGCAGTTGCTCGAACAGCGCCAGGTACTCGCTCATGGACGCCTTGCGCTGATCCAGGGCCAGGTAATAGGCACGGTTCATCGCCGGCTGCAGGTTTTCGACGGTTTCCTGCAAATACGGGTTGTTGGCAAAGGGGTACGCGGCGCGCATCACATTGAAGCATTCTTCGACAAAGGCGCGGATGTCCTGGCGCTCGAAATTGCTCACCAGGCGCTGCTGGATCTGGACGAACGGCGCCATGTCGGCCTGGGTCTGCCAGCCCTGGGCGACCGCATTGCCAAGCAGGATATACAACTCGCTCATCAGCGTGCACAGGCTCTGCACCTTGTGCGCCGTGAGCTCGGTCACGTGGGCGCCACGGCGCGGCAGGATCGCGATCAGGTGGCGGCGTTCGAGGATCAGTAAAGCTTCACGCACGGAGCCACGGCTGACATTCAGCGCCAGCGTGACTTTCTGTTCCTGGATCCGCTCCCCAGGCTTGAGATCGCCGCGAATGATACGTTCGGCGAGGTGGTGAGCGATTTGCTCGGCGAGACTGTCCGGCGCCTTGAACGTCATGTTTTCCCTTCAAAATCGTCTATCGGTACAAGCGCGGCAGTGTAGCGCATTGGCCCGCTGATGGCGCTACGCCCACCGTGGCGAATTTGGCATGAAATAAGCAAAGCTGAACACCCACACGCCCCCAAAAACGCCGGTTTCAGAAGACTGAACCATAATTGAAAGTGTTGCGATCGCAATTTCTTGACCTTCTGGTCAGAAAATCGTTGACCGAAAAGTCAGACATGACTAGATTCGGCGCAAAGCGGTTAACAACAATAATGAGTCTGCGAGGCCTTCCGTGATCCAGTTTTTACTTAACCAGGAACTCCGTAGCGAGCACGCCCTGGACCCCAACCTGACCGTGCTCAACTATCTGCGCGAGCATGTGGGCAAACCCGGTACCAAGGAAGGCTGCGCCAGCGGCGACTGCGGTGCGTGCACGGTGGTGGTCGGCGAGTTGCACACCGACCCTCAGGGCGTTGAGCAGATCCGTTATCGCAGCCTCAATTCCTGCCTGACATTTGTATCGTCGCTGCACGGCAAGCAATTGATCAGCGTCGAAGACCTCAAGCACCAGGGCCAACTGCACAGCGTGCAACAGGCCATGGTGGAGTGCCACGGTTCGCAATGCGGCTTTTGCACCCCCGGGTTTGTGATGTCGTTGTTCGCCCTGCAAAAGAACAGCGACGCCCCCGACAGCCAGAAGGCCCACGAAGCCCTGGCCGGCAACCTGTGCCGCTGCACCGGCTATCGGCCGATCCTGGCCGCCGCCGAACAGGCCTGCTGCAACAAACCGGCGGACCAGTTCGACAGCCGCCAGGCCGAGACCATCGCCCGCCTCAAAGCCATCGCGCCGACCCAAACCGGTGAACTCAACAGCGGCGACAAACGCTGCCTGGTGCCCCTCACCGTTGCCGACCTGGCCGACCTCTACGACGCCTACCCGCAAGCCCGCCTGCTGGCCGGCGGCACCGACCTGGCGCTGGAAGTCACCCAGTTCCACCGCACCCTGCCGGTGATGATCTATGTCGGCAATATTGAAGAGATGAAGCGCATCGAGGACTTCGACGACCGCCTGGAAATCGGCGCCGCCACTGCCCTCTCCGACTGCTACACCGTGCTGCACCACGAATACCCGGATTTCGGCGACCTGCTGCACCGCTTCGCTTCCCTGCAAATTCGTAACCAGGGCACCCTGGGCGGCAATATCGGCAACGCTTCGCCCATTGGCGATTCGCCGCCGCTGTTGATCGCTCTCGGCGCGCAGATCGTGCTGTGCAAAGGCAACACGCGCCGTACGTTGGCCTTGGAAGACTACTTCATCGACTACCGTGTGACGGCGCGCCAGGACAGCGAGTTCATCGAGAAAATCATCGTACCCAAGGGCCACGCGCTGTTCCGTGCCTACAAGGTTTCCAAGCGCCTGGACGATGATATTTCCGCCGTCTGCGCTGCATTCAACCTGAAGATCGACAACGGTGTGATCAGTGATGCCCGCGTCGCGTTCGGCGGCATGGCCGCCACGCCAAAACGCGCGAAAAACTGCGAAGCCGTGTTAGTCGGTGCCACCTGGAACGCCGCCACCGTCGAGAAAGCCTGCGCTGCCCTGGCCGAGGATTTCACCCCGCTGTCGGACTTCCGCGCCAGCAAGGAATACCGCCTGCTCAGCGCCCGGAACCTGCTGCGCAAATACTTCATCGAACTGCAAACGCCGCACATCGAGACTCGGGTGACCGCTTATGTCTAACCATCACGCCGTGGAAAAAACCCAGGCCGAACTGGCCGCGCTGTTTGCCCAGGACCTGACCTCCGGGGTCGGCCGCAGCGTCAAGCATGACAGCGCCGCCAAGCACGTGTCCGGTGAAGCGCAGTACATCGATGACCGCCTGGAATTCCCCAACCAGCTGCACCTGTATGCACGCATGTCCGACCGCGCCCACGCCCGGATCATCCGCATCGACACCACGCCCTGCTACGCCTTCGACGGTGTGCGTATCGTCATCACCCACGAAGACGTGCCGGGCCTGAAAGACATCGGCCCGCTGCTGCCCGGCGACCCCTTGCTGGCCATAGACACGGTGCAGTTCGTCGGCCAGGTGGTTTTGGCCGTGGCCGCCCGCGACCTGGACACCGCACGCAAGGCCGCGATGGCGGCCGTGATCGAATATGAAGACCTGGAGCCCGTGCTGGATGTGGTCGAGGCCTTTCGCAACAAGCACTTCGTGCTCGACAGCCACACCCACCAACGGGGTGATTCGGCCGGCGCGCTGGCGACCGCCAAGCACCGCCTCCAGGGCACCCTGCATATCGGCGGCCAGGAACACTTCTACCTGGAAACCCAGATTTCCTCGGTAATGCCCACCGAAGACGGCGGCATGATCGTCTATTGCTCCACGCAGAACCCCACCGAAGTGCAGAAGCTGGTGGCCGAAGTGCTGGATGTGTCGATGAACAAGATCGTCGTCGATATGCGCCGCATGGGCGGCGGTTTCGGCGGCAAGGAAACCCAGGCCGCCAGCCCGGCGTGCCTGTGCGCGGTGGTGGCGCGCCTCACCGGCCAGCCGACCAAGATGCGCCTGCCGCGCGTCGAAGACATGCTGATGACCGGCAAGCGCCACCCCTTCTATATCGAATACGACGTGGGCTTCGACGACAGCGGTCGCCTGCACGGGATCAACCTGGAGCTGGCCGGTAACTGCGGCTGCTCGCCGGACCTGTCCAACTCGATCGTCGACCGCGCCATGTTCCACGCCGACAACGCGTATTACCTGGGCGATGCCACGGTGAACGGCCATCGCTGCAAGACCAACACCGCGTCCAACACCGCCTATCGCGGCTTCGGTGGCCCGCAAGGCATGGTCGCCATCGAGGAAGTGATGGACGCCATCGCGCGCCATCTGGGGCTGGACCCGTTGGCGGTGCGCAAGGCCAATTACTACGGCAAGACCGAGCGCAACGTCACTCACTACTACCAGACCGTCGAGCACAACATGCTCGAAGAGATGACCGCCGAACTTGAAGCCAGCAGCCAATACGCCGAGCGCCGCGAAGCGGTCCGCCTGTACAACGCCCACAGCCCGATCCTGAAAAAAGGCCTGGCGCTGACGCCGGTGAAATTCGGGATCTCGTTCACGGCGAGCTTCCTGAACCAGGCGGGCGCGCTGATCCATATCTACACCGACGGCAGCATCCACCTGAACCACGGCGGCACCGAGATGGGCCAGGGCTTGAACACCAAAGTCGCGCAAGTGGTGGCCGAAGTGTTCCAGGTGGACATCGACCGCGTGCAGATCACCGCCACCAACACCGACAAAGTGCCCAACACCTCGCCGACTGCTGCCTCCAGCGGTGCGGACCTGAACGGCAAGGCCGCCCAGAACGCCGCCGAAACCATCAAGCAACGCCTGGTGGAATTCGCCGCGCGCAAGTACGACGTGAGCGAAGCGGATGTGGAATTTCATAACGGCCATGTGCGCGTGCGCGAGCAGATCCTGAGCTTTGAAGCGTTGATCCAGCAGGCGTATTTCGCCCAGGTGTCGCTGTCGAGCACCGGCTTCTACAAGACCCCGAAAATCTTCTACGACCGCAGCCAGGCCCGCGGTCGGCCGTTCTACTACTTCGCCTTCGGCGCGGCGTGCTGCGAAGTGATCGTCGACACCCTGACCGGCGAATACAAGATGCTGCGCACCGACATCCTCCACGATGTGGGCGCCTCGCTGAACCCGGCCATCGATATCGGCCAGGTGGAAGGCGGCTTTATCCAGGGCATGGGCTGGCTGACCATGGAAGAGCTGGTGTGGAACAACAAGGGCAAGCTAGAGACCTGCGGCCCGGCCAGCTACAAGATCCCGGCGGTGGCCGACATGCCTTTGGATTTGCGTGTGAAGCTGGTGGAAAACCGCAAGAACCCGGAAGACACGGTGTTCCATTCCAAGGCCGTGGGCGAGCCACCGTTCATGCTCGGGATTGCCTCGTGGTGCGCGATCAAGGATGCGGTGGCGAGCCTGGCTGATTATCGCCATCAGCCGAAGATCGATGCGCCGGCGACACCAGAGCGGGTGTTGTGGGGGTGTGAGCAGATGCGCAAGTTGCAGACGGCGACAGCTGTCGAGGCTGAAACTGAAATGGCTTCGCTCTAGACCGAGGCGCTGCCCGAACTGACAACAGTAATGTTGAGGTAAACATGAACAACTGGATCAGCGCCCTCGCCGACCTGCAAAACCAGAGTGAACCCTGCGTACTGGTGACCATCATCGAAGAGCTCGGCTCCACGCCGCGCAATGCCGGTTCGAAGATGGTGATCAGTGCCGCGCAAACCTTCGACACCATCGGCGGCGGGCACCTGGAATACAAGGCCATGCAGATCGCCCGCGACATGCTTGTGCGTGGCCAGCAGAACACCCATCTGGAGCGCTTCAGCCTCGGCGCCAGCCTGGGCCAGTGCTGCGGTGGCATCACCGTGCTGCTGTTCGAACCCATGGGCCAGGTACAGGCGCAGATCGCGGTGTTCGGCGCCGGCCATGTCGGCCGCGCGCTGGTGCCGTTGCTGGCGAGCCTGCCGTGCCGGCTACGCTGGATCGATTCCCGCGAGCAGGAGTTTCCGGAACATATCCCCCAGGGCGTGCGTAAAATCGTCAGCGAAGAGCCGGTGGACGAAATTGCCGACCTGCCGGTGGGCAGTTACTGCATCGTCATGACCCACAATCACGCGCTGGACCTGGAACTCACCGCCGCCCTGCTCAAACGCAATGACTTTGCCTACTTCGGCCTGATCGGCTCGAAGACCAAACGCGTCAAGTTCGAACACCGCCTGCGCGATCGCGGCTTCGACGCCGCGCAGATGCAACGCATGCGTTGCCCCATGGGCCTCAGCGAGGTGAAGGGCAAGTTGCCGGTGGAAATCGCCATCTCCATCGCCGGCGAAATCATCGCCACCTATAACGCCAGTTTCGGCCAGCACACCGCGAGCGCCGAACCCATTGCCAAATTGCTGCCGGCCTCGCGCCGAAGCCAAGCTATCAATTGAGACGACCATGCCTTTGACTCGCAAAGCCTACCGTGCAGCCCTCCTGCACAGCATCGCCGACCCCGCTGAAGTTGGGATCGAAGCCTCCTACGAGTATTTCGAAGACGGCCTGCTGGTGATCGAAAACGGCCGGATCAGCGCCGTGGGCCATGCCGCCGACCTGCTGCCGAGCTTGCCTGCCGACATCGACATCACCCATTACCAGGATGCGCTGATCATCCCCGGCCTGATCGACACCCATATCCACCTGCCGCAAACCGGCATGGTCGGCGCGTATGGCGAGCAGTTGCTGGACTGGCTCAACACCTACACCTTCCCGTGCGAAAGCCAGTTCGCCGACAAGGCCCACGCCGAAGAAGTCGCAGGCATTTTTATCAAGGAACTGCTGCGCAACGGCACCACCACCGCACTGGTGTTCGGCAGTGTGCATCCGCAGTCGGTGAACGCATTCTTTGAGGCGGCGGAAAAACTCGACCTGCGCATGATCGCCGGCAAGGTGATGATGGACCGCAACGCTCCGGACTACCTTACCGACACCGCCGAATCCGGCTACCAGCAAAGCAAGGCGCTGATCGAACGCTGGCACGGCAAGGGCCGCCTGCACTACGCGGTCACCCCGCGTTTTGCGCCGACCAGCACGCCGGAACAATTGGCGCTCGCCGGGCAACTGCTGGGCGAGTACCCGGACCTGTACATGCAGACGCACATCAGTGAGAACAAGCAGGAAGTCGAGTGGGTGAAGGCGCTGTTTCCGGAGCGCAGCGGCTATCTGGATGTGTACGACCACTACCAACTGCTGGGCGAGCGCTCGGTGTTTGCCCACGGCGTGCACCTGTGTGATGACGAGTGCGCACGGTTGGCGGAGACGGGGTCGGCGGTGGCGTTCTGTCCGACCTCGAACCTCTTCCTCGGCAGCGGCCTGTTCAACCTGCCGATGGCCGAGAAACACAAGCTGAATGTCGGCCTGGGCACCGATGTGGGTGGCGGCACCAGTTTCTCGCTGCTGCAAACCTTGAACGAAGCCTATAAGGTCATGCAACTGCAGGGCGCGCGGTTGAGCCCCTTCAAGTCACTGTACCTGGCTACCCTGGGTGGTGCGCGGGCGCTGCGCCTGGAAGACAAGATCGGCACGCTGCAGCCGGGCACCGATGCCGACTTCCTGGTGCTGGACTACAACGCCACGCCGCTGCTGAGCTATCGCTTGAAGCAAGCCAATAACATTGCCGAGACGTTGTTCGTGTTGATGACCCTGGGGGATGATCGGACGGTGTTGCAGACGTATGCGGCCGGCAAACTCGTGCACCAACGCTGATCTGCGCCACGACACAAAACAAATGTGGGAGGGGGCTTGCTCCCGATAGCGGTGGATCAGGCACTTAATTCAGTGACTGACACTCTGCCATCGGGAGCAAGCCCCCTCCCACATTTTTTAATCGGGTTTACAGCTTGACCGAAGAACGCCCCGGCTTCTTGGTCTGCAACAGATGCGAGAACACCGCATGCAAATCATCCGACGCACTTTCCTCGTCGAGGTTGAGCTTGCTGTCGATGTGATCCATGTGATGCATCATCAAATTCACCGCCAGCGCCGCGTCCCTCGCTTCGATAGCGTCGATCAGTTGCGTGTGCTCATCGTAGGAGCAGTGCGAGCGGTTGCCGCTTTCGTACTGGGCGATGATCAACGAGGTCTGGGACACCAGGCTGCGCTGGAAGCTGATCAGCGGCGCGTTTTTCGCGGCTTCGGCCAGCTTGAGGTGGAACTCGCCGGAGAGGCGGATGCCCGCCCCGCGATCGCCGCGGGAGAAGCTGTCGCGCTCGTCGTTGACCATCTGGCGCAGTTCGGCCAGTTGCTCGGCGGTGGCGTGCTGCACCGCCAGCTCGGTGATCGCTCGCTCTACCAGGCGCCGGGCCAGGAACACCTGGCGTGCTTCTTCCACGCTTGGGCTCGCCACCACCGCGCCACGATTGGGCCGCAGCAACACCACGCCTTCATGGGCCAGCCGCGACAGCGCGCGGCGAATAATGGTGCGGCTGACGCCGAAGATTTCGCCCAGTGCCTCTTCGCTCAATTTGGTACCGGGTGCCAGGCGCTGCTCGAGGATCGCCTCGAAGATATGCGCGTAGACGATATCGTCCTGGGTTCCGCTGCGACCGACCTTGCCGGCTCGCGGTTGTTTCTTGAGAGGTTGCAACTGTTCGTTCATGGGCACTCGGGTAGGGAGAACGGCGGCGAATTAACGGTAATACGGCAACTTTAAGGTAATACGGCAACACGGGGTCGCTGGCAAGTATCACCTAAAAACAGCGCACATTGTACACAACCCACTGCGCCAACACACTGTACGGCTGTTTGCGGTGCCGTCTGTATTGCAATGAGTCGTTACGTTTGAGTTTAGGCTTGAATCTGCGCCGTCACCGGCAAACACCCAGGTAAAAGGAACACCTCTCCATGACCGACGCCACCCAAGCGCCCTTGCGCCCGCTGGCCGACACTTCTGCCTCCGCCGTCGTCGCCGGCTTTATCGCCATGATGACCGGCTATACCAGCTCCCTGGTGCTGATGTTCCAGGCCGGCCAGGCGGCCGGCTTGACCACGGCGCAGATTTCTTCGTGGATCTGGGCGATTTCCATCGGCATGGCGGTCTGCAGCATCGGCCTGTCCCTGCGCTATCGCACGCCGATCACCATTGCCTGGTCCACCCCCGGCGCGGCGCTGTTGATCACCAGCCTGGGCGGTGTGAGTTACGGCGAGGCCATCGGCGCCTACATCACCTGCGCGGTGCTGGTGACGCTCTGCGGGCTCACCGGCAGCTTTGAAAAACTGGTCAAGCGCATCCCGGCATCGTTGGCGGCCGCGTTGCTGGCGGGGATCCTGTTCAAGATCGGCAGCGAAATTTTCGTCGCCGCGCAGCATCGCACCGGCCTGGTACTGGGGATGTTTTTCACCTACCTGATCATCAAGCGTCTGTCGCCACGCTACGCGGTACTGGCCGCCCTGATGATCGGTACCCTGCTGTCGGGGCTGATGGGCTTGCTGGACTTCAGCGGTTTCCACCTGGAAGTGGCGACGCCGGTGTGGACGACACCGCACTTCTCGTTGGCAGCAACCATCAGCATCGGGATTCCGTTGTTCGTGGTGGCGATGACCTCGCAGAACATGCCCGGCGTCGCCGTACTGCGGGCCGATGGCTATAACGTGCCGGCCTCGCCGCTGATCACCGCCACCGGCCTGGCCTCGCTGGTGCTGGCGCCCTTTGGCTCCCACGGCATCAACCTGGCGGCGATCAGCGCAGCGATCTGCACCGGCCCCCATGCCCATGAAGACCGTAATAAACGCTACACCGCCGCCGTATGGTGCGGGGTGTTCTACGGGATAGCCGGGGTGTTCGGCGCAACACTGGCGGCACTGTTCGCAGCCTTGCCCAAGGAACTGGTGCTGTCGATTGCGGCCTTGGCCTTGTTTGGCTCGATCATCAATGGCTTGAGTATCGCCATGAATGAGCCGAAGGAACGGGAAGCGGCGCTGATCACCTTTATGGTCACCGCGTCAGGCTTGACGTTGTTTTCCATCGGCTCGGCGTTCTGGGGGATTGTGGCGGGGGTGTTGACGCTGCTGATTCTGAACTGGCGCAAGGCATAAAAAAACGGCGACCCTCAGGTCGCCGTTTTTTTCAGTATCACTTAGCCGCGTTGATCGGCTTTTCCGGATACCACACGTCCAGCAGCGGGCTGACTTCAGCCTTGGTCAGCTCGGAACGGGTTTTCAGCCAGGCTTCGACGGCAGCGCGCTGCTCTTCGGAGACCGAGCCACGCTTCTGCAGGCAAACCAGACCGTAGTCATCGCCGCCGACATAGCCCAGGCCGTTGGCTTCCATGGCTTCTTTGATGAATGCTTCGAGGAAAGCGTCGATAGCTTCTTCACTCAGGCCTTCTTTGAAGTCCAGGTTCAGTTCGAAACCCAGCTCTTGAAATTCATCAACGCACAGTTTTTTGCGCAGACGCTGGGAACGGTTAGTCGCCATTGGAACAATCCTCATAAGTAATAACGGGCGGCACTTTAGCAGTTTAAGACGACGATTGCCCGACTCTCTGGGACAGGCGGCCGTTTGCTGTTAAAAAAACGCCAATTACCAGCTATCGTTCAGCTACAAGTGCCTTCACCTTGGGGCATAATGCCGACACTTTCATGACCATTGAGGGAATTTTCCTATCTACCCCTCGCCTTTTTCACCCTCCTCAGCAGTAGGGTTTTACTTCTTATGATCAAATCTTTGCGTCCATTGCTACTCGCCAGTTTTCTCCTGCCACTGGCCTTTTCCACCTCCGCTGCCCCGATCAATAACACCCTGCCCCCGAACGTCCAGCAGGCACTCGCCAAAGCCAAGCTGCAAAACACTGCGCTGTCCCTGGTGATGATCCCGCTGAACGGCCCCGGCACCCCCACGGTATTCAACGCCGACGTCTCGGTAAACCCGGCTTCCACCATGAAACTGGTCACCACCTATGCGGCCCTGGAAATGCTCGGCCCCAACCACCAGTGGAAAACCGAGTTCTACACCGACGGCACCCTCAGCGGTGGCGTGTTGCACGGCAACCTGTACCTCAAGGGCGGCGGCGACCCCAAGCTGAACATGGAAAAACTCTGGCTGCTGATGCGCGACCTGCGGGCCAATGGCGTGCAGCAAGTCACCGGTGACCTGGTGCTGGACCGCAGTTTCTTCAACCAACCGCAGTTGCCGGAATTCAATGATGACGGCAACGACGAGAACAAACCGTTCCTGGTCAAGCCCGACGCCCTGCTGGTCAACCTCAAGGCCCTGCGCTTTGTGACCCGTAACGATTCGGGGCGCGTGCTCGTCTCGGTCGAGCCGCCGATTGCCAGCATCCGCATCGACAACCAGGTCAAGGCCTCCAACGCCAAGCAGTGCACCGGCGACGTACGCTACAACCCGGTCACAGGCGCCGATGGCAGTATGACGGTCACCGTCAGCGGCCAATTGGCCGATGGCTGCAGCTCGCAGACTTATCTGTCGTTGCTGGACCACGCCACCTACACCGCTGGCGCGGTACGGGCGATCTGGCAGGAACTGGGCGGCAGCATCCAGGGCCGCGATATCCAGGCACCGGTGCCCAAGGATGCCAAGGTACTGGCCCGCGCCTTTTCGCCGGACCTGGCGGAAATCATCCGCGACATCAATAAATACAGTAACAACACCATGGCCCAGCAATTGTTCCTGAGCCTGGGCGCGCAGTTCCGCAACGATGCCGACGGCGACGATGCCAAGGCCGCGCAACGTGTGGTGCGCCAGTGGCTGGCGAAGAAAGGCATCACCGCGCCACACCTGGTGATGGAGAACGGTTCGGGCCTGTCCCGTGCCGAACGGGTCAGCGCCCGCGAAATGGCCGCCATGCTGCAAGCCGCCTGGAAAAGCCCCTACGCTGCGGAATACATCAGCTCGATGCCGATCGCCGGCACCGACGGCACCATGCGCAAACGCCTGAAGACCACCGCCATGCGCGGCGAAGCCCACGTCAAGACCGGTACCTTGAATACCGTGCGCGCCATTGCCGGGTTCAGCCGCGACAACAACGGCAACACCTGGGCGGTGGTGGCGATCCTCAACGATCCGAAGCCGTGGGGCGCGTCGTCGGTGCTGGACCAGGTGCTGCTGGATCTGTACCGCCAGCCAAAACTGGCGGCGGCGGCTCCCGTCCTATAGGAGCGAGCATCAGGCCCGCGCCTTCTCGGCCTCTACCCGGTCCCTGCCCGCCTGCTTGGCCACGTACACCGCCGAGTCGGCACGCAACAACAGGCCATCAATGCCTTCATCCACCCGCCAGCTGGCCACACCAAAGCTGGCGGTGACGATGCCCACAGGCTCCATCGGCAGGTTACGCAGGGATTGCCACAACTCCATGGCCAGGCCATAAGCCTGCTCGCCATCGGTATTGGGGCACAGCACCATGAATTCCTCGCCCCCCAGGCGGCAGAACACGTCGGTGCGGCGCAGACGCTGACTGATGCGCCTGCATAACTCCTGCAACACCCCGTCGCCAACCGCATGCCCGTGCTGGTCGTTGATACGCTTGAAATGATCGATATCGAGCATGATCACCGACAGCGCCCCACTGGTCCGGTTGAGTCTCGCCATCTCGGTCCTGAGGCGGTCCTGGAAATAGCGACGGTTGTGAATCCCGGTCAGGGAATCTGTGATGGACAGCGCGCGCAGCTCCTCTTCAACCCGCTTCAAGTCCGAAATGTCCGACACATAGCCATGCCACAGCGTACCGCCCCCCGGTAACTCTTCCGGGGTGGCCTCGCCGCGAATCCAGCGCAACCCCCGTTGCGGCAACTGCACCCGGTACTCTTCGCGCCAGTGGCTCAACTGCAATGCCGACAGGCGAATCGAGGCCCGCACCCGTTCCGCGTCCAGCGGGTGGATTCGCTCGAAGACCTTCGTCGCATCCCGCTGCAACACGCTGACCTCGATTTCATAGATATCGCGCATGCCATCGCTGGCGTAGATAAAGCGCCAGTTATCCTGGGGTTCCAGGGTGAATTGGAAGATCCCCCCGGGTACGTGGGCACTGAGTTTCTTGAGCAGGCGGTCCCGCGCCGCCAGGGCCTCGTAGGCGCGTTTCTGCTCGGTGACGTCCAGGTAAATCGCGAGGTGACCGATCCACAGACCATGGTCATCCAGCAATACGGTGGCCAACATGTTCACAATCAACTGACTGCCATCCTGGCGGACCAAGGTCCACTCCCGGGCTTCGTGCAGGTTGTCGGGGCTTTCCACCAGCATCGCCTGGCTCGCCGGGATACGCTTGCCCAAGGTCACGCTCAGGCTCGCGGAACGTGCCTCCAGCTCCAACGCCAAGTGCAGGCTTTCCAGGGTCAGCTTGCCCACCACCTGGTCGGCCTCGTACCCCAGCATCTGCTCGGCACCGGCGTTGAAGGTGTTGATCACACCGCGCAGGTCAGTGGCAATGATCGCCACTTGGGTAGCGGCGTTGAGTACGCTGCGCAACTGGCCATGGGCACCACGTAGTTCCTGCTCACGCAAGCGCAACTGCACAGTGCGTTGCTCCACCAGTTTCAACGCACGCTGGCGCTGGCTCACCAGCACATAGAGCAAGGCGCTGAGCAGCAGGCTGAGTAGGCTACCCATGGTCAGGATCGTGGACAGCGAGGAATAGTTGGCCTGCTCGAACACCTTGCTCGGGCGCAGGCTCAGGGCGTACACATGATCGCCCAGGGTCAGGCGACGCGCGCCAGCAAGGTCACTGTTGGCCACGGCATTGCCGGACTCGAAGAGCACGCGCTTTTGCAGGTCGGAGGTGTCGACGATCTGCATCACCAGGTTGTCCCGCTCCGCTTTTGGCAAGCCCTCGGCGACCAACTGGCGCATGCTGATCACCGCCATTACGTAACCGTATGGCTCATTTGGGGACGGCTCGGACGTGGGCAGGTGACTCACCGGCGCGACCAGTAATACACCCGTGGCATAAGCCGGCTCGACCCCCACCAACTGCATCGGTTGGGACACCGCCAGCTTGCCGCTCTTTTGCGCCCGCTCAAGGGTCGAGCGCCGCAGGGGCTGGGCCAACAGATCAAAACCCAGGGGCGACCCCAGCAAGCTTTGAGTCTGGCTGTAGAGCACCGGAACGTATTCATCACGCTCGGGCGCCGGGGCCAGTTCGCCGACGCTATTAAGTTCACGGATAACAAAGGGTACCCCACGCAGGCGGGACACCTCTTGTTCAAATTGGCTGCGCTGTCCGCGAAACACACGGGGTGCCCAGGCGTAGGCCCGGGCGCGCAACAGTAACGGCTGGGCAAACCCGTCGAACTCCTCGCGGGACACAACATCGGAGTTGACGAAGAACCGCCGCAGGCTGTTCAGGCGTTGTTCCTGATCCTCGAAACGTTCCTGCAAGCGGCTGTAACGCTCGTTGACCAGCAACTGAAAGCGCTGGCGAACCTGTTGCTGATAGAGGTCGGAGGCCGCCCAGGCGACGATGGCCGTCAGCGCAAAACCTGCCAATAACACCACCAACGCCACCAGCCAAGCCGACGCCTGTTCACTGATAAAGCCTAGGATTTTCGGGCGAACGGCTTGCAACGGCATAGGCAACACTCACAACGCCAGCGTGCGGGGGGTGTCACTTTGGCTAGGCCCTAAGTTATAGCCATCGGCCCAGGGTTTGACCAGCGTAAAAAAACCGCAAGCCCGGAATAGTCCAGGCTTGCGGCTTTTTCGTGGCGGCGATCAGCGAGCAGTGATTTTCCACGCCCGGTGGATCTTCGCATTACGCGCAAAATCCGGATCGATGGTCTTGTCGCTGATTTCCTCGACCGCATAGCGTTCGCTGAGATTGTCCTCCAACTGGAACTTGCGGAAGTTGTTCGAGAAGTACAGCACGCCACCCGGTGCCAGGCGCGCCATGGCCAGGTCAAGCAACTGCACGTGGTCGCGCTGCACGTCGAAGATGCCTTCCATGCGCTTGGAGTTGGAGAAGGTCGGCGGGTCGATGAAGATCATGTCGAACTCATCGCGGCTGGCCTCCAGCCAGGCCATCACATCGCCCTGCTCCAGGCGGTTCTTGTCGGAAAAACCGTTGAGCGAGAAGTTGCGACGTGCCCAGTCCAGGTAGGTCTTGGACAGGTCGACACTGGTGGTGCTGCGCGCGCCGCCCTTGGCTGCGTGCACACTGGCGGTGGCGGTGTAGCAATACAGGTTGAGGAAACGCTTGCCGGCCGCTTCCTTCTGGATACGCATGCGCATCGGACGGTGGTCGAGGAACAGACCGGTGTCCAGGTAGTCGGTGAGGTTGACCAGCAGCTTCACGCCGCCTTCGCTGACCTCGGTGAACTTGCCCTGGGCACTCTGGCGCTCGTATTGCTTGGTACCGCTCTGGCGCTCGCGACGCTTGACCACCACGCGGCTCTTGTCGATGTTCAGCGCCTGGGGAATGGCCGCCAGGGCGTCGAACATGCGGGCCGAGGCTTTTTCCGGATCGATGGATTTTGGCGCAGCGTATTCCTGCACGTGGACCCAATCGTGGTACAGGTCGATGGCCATGGAGTATTCAGGCATATCGGCGTCGTATACGCGGTAGCAATCCACCCCTTCACGCTTGGCCCACTTGCCCAGCAGCTTGAGGTTCTTTTGCAGGCGGTTGGCAAACATCTGCCCACCTTCGCTCAGGCGCGCCTGCTCGACCACGGGGGCCGGGGCGGGCTTGATCGGGTTGCCGTTCTTGTTGTACTGGCGCTCCTGCGGCTCGGCCGGCGCCTGGTCGTAAACCGCCTGCTCACGTTCGGCCTGGCGCTGTTCCGGGGTACGGCGCTCGCCGGTGACGAACTGATCCGGGTTGACCTTGATCAGCAGCAACTTGCACGGCAATGCGCCGTTCCAGAACGAATACTGCTTGTGGCTGCGGATCCCCATGCGCTTGCCCAGGTCCGGCGCGCCGGTGAACACCGCCGCTTCCCAGCCCATGCAGGCCTGGCGCAGGCGCTCGCCGAGGTTCTGGTAGAGGTACAACAGGCTGGCTTCGTCACCCAAACGCTCGCCGTA
The DNA here is from genome assembly GCF_900005955.1 of Pseudomonas sp. 8 R 14. Taxonomy (NCBI): domain Bacteria; kingdom Pseudomonadati; phylum Pseudomonadota; class Gammaproteobacteria; order Pseudomonadales; family Pseudomonadaceae; genus Pseudomonas; species Pseudomonas sp. 8 R 14. The sequence goes on from NZ_CVTH01000038.1 coordinate 117,532, forward strand.
GGGCGGGTTGCAGATCACCAGGCCTTTCTGGTTCTGGTCCGGGCGCGGCTCGAAGGTGCCGACTTCGCCCTGGTACACCTTGATCCAGTGGCTCAGGCCGGCGCGCTCGATGTTGTTGCGGGCGGGCTGGATCAGGCGCGGGTCGGCTTCGTAGCCCCGCACCCACAACGGCGGCTTGTTCATGCCGATGGCCGCGCGTTCAGTGGCCTCGGCGTGGAGTTTTTTCCACAGCGCCGGGACGTGGCCGAGCCAGGTGGTGAAGCCCCACAATTCGCGATTCAGGTTAGGTGCCATGTCGGCGGCGATCATCGCGCCTTCCACCAGGAAGGTGCCCACGCCGCACATCGGGTCAGTCAGCGCGCCGCCTTCGGCAGCAATGCGCGGCCAGCCGGCACGAATCAGGATCGCCGCAGCGAGGTTTTCCTTCAACGGCGCGGCGCCCTGCTGCAGGCGGTAGCCGCGCTGGTGCAGGCTGTGGCCGGACAGGTCAAGGGACAGGATCGCTTCGCCACGGTCCAGGCGCAGGTGGATGCGCAGGTCCGGGTTGATCTTGTCGATGGACGGGCGTTCGCCGGTCGGGGTGCGCAGCTTGTCGACGATCGCATCCTTGACCTTCAGCGCGCCGAAGTGGGTGTTGTCGATGCCTGAGCCGTGACCGCTGAATTCCACCGCCAGGGTACCGTCAGAAACCATGTGATCGGCCCATTCAATATCCAGCACACCGTGGTAGAGGTCTTCGGCGTCCTTCATCGGGAAGCGCTTGAGCACCAGCAACACACGGTTGGCCAGGCGCGACCAGAGGCACAGGCGATAAGCGGTTTCCATGTCGGCCATGCCGCGCACGGCCGAGGTGTGCTCGCGGGCGTCCTCAAGGCCAAGCCCGACGGCTTCCTCGATCAGCAGGCCTTCGAGGCCCTTGGGGCAGGTGAGGAAGAGTTCAAAACGGTCCGACATGGGGCATTCCAGGCTTTTCAGCAATAAGTGAACGGGCGACGCATCGCCGGCTCGGTTTTCAATCAAGCACTTTTCTTGAAGAGTGCTCGCGTGGCACGAATGTGCCGTTCCACCCCGTCTGACGGGCCTTGGAGCCTTTATTGACGGGGCAGAGAGAGAATTTGACGCAACAAAAAGAAATATTCCGACCCTTCGTCGAATAATAACCGACAGCAACAGAAGGACATTCTCACTAAAGGATTAAACCCATCCTCTTTGCAGGGTGCATCATAGCTGGCTTTGCCCAACAAATGGGGCGAAAAGCCATCCCAGCTTATGGCTATAGCATCGTTATCGTTACGTGCTTATGACAAAACGATCATTGAATCCATGTGACCTATTGGTTAGAACTCAACACAGGTTGGCGCCGTAACGACGCCGACACCTAGGCTCGCCACGCCGGCAGCGAGCCCACCAACGGCAGAAAAACTCTGCCCGGCCTCAGACGAGGCCGAAGGATATCAAGACAGTCAACAAGTGAGGGAAACACCCTATGAGAAGACTTAAGCGTGATCCGTTGGAAAGAGCATTTTTACGCGGATATCAATATGGCGTTCATGGCAAATCCCGTGAGCTTTGCCCATTTACTCTACCGTCGGTACGCCAAGCCTGGATCAACGGCTGGCGAGAAGGACGCGGCGACAACTGGGACGGTATGACTGGCACTGCGGGAATCCACAGACTCAACGAACTTCACGCCGTCGGCTAATCAAGGGCATTTAATTCCGACACCACCTCGAATATGTAGCGACTTAACCACGCACGCCCTATCCAGGCGGCGGGCTTCGGCCCAGGGGCTCCTCTTAAGGAGCCCTTTTTATTGGCCTGAGAATAATGAGGACTACCGTAGGAGCGAGGGGGACGCCTAGTTCTTGCTCGCGAAGAACCTGAGGGCGCCGCGTTAAGCCAGATGCGCAGCGCTATCGTTGACGCTCTTCGCGAGCAAGAACTAGGCGTCCCCCTCGCTCCTACACGCGCAAGGCCGCAATTGCATCCACTGACTGGCGGATCAGCGCCGGGCCTTTGTAAATAAAACCCGAGTACAACTGCACCAGGCTGGCACCCGCAGCGATCTTCTCGGCTGCATGCTTGCCTTCGGTGATGCCGCCCACCGCGATGATCGGCAAACGCCCGGCCAGCTCAGCGGCCAGCACCTTGACGATATGAGTGCTCTTGTCACGCACTGGCGCCCCCGACAGGCCGCCCGCTTCATCGCCATGGGCCAACCCTTCGACGCCGACACGGCTGAGGGTGGTGTTGGTCGCGATGACCGCATCCATGCCCGCATCCACCAGGGCCTGGGCCACCAGCACGGTTTCTTCGTCACTCATGTCCGGGGCGATCTTGATTGCCAGCGGCACACGCTTGCCATGGCGCACGGCCAGGTCTTCCTGGCGTTGGCGCAGGGCTTCGAGCAGTTGCTTGAGCGAATCGCCGAACTGCAGGCTGCGCAGGCCCGGGGTGTTGGGCGAGCTGACGTTGACGGTGACATAGCTGGCGTGGGCGTAGACCTTGTCCAGGCAGATCAGGTAGTCATCCACTGCGCGCTCGACCGGCGTGTCGAAGTTCTTGCCGATATTGATGCCGAGGATGCCCTTGTACTTTGCGGCCTCGACGCGCGACAGCAGATGATCGACGCCCAGGTTGTTGAACCCCATGCGATTGATGATCGCCTCGGCTTCCGGCAGGCGGAAGATACGCGGCTTGGGGTTGCCCGGTTGCGGTCTCGGCGTCACGGTGCCGATCTCCACAAAACCGAAACCCAACTGCGCGAAGCCATCGATGGCCGCACCGTTCTTGTCCAGGCCGGCAGCCAGTCCGACCGGGTTGGGGAAGTCGAGCCCCATCACCGACACCGGCGTTTTCGCCGGCGCCTTGCATACCAGGCCATTGAGCCCCAGGCGGCCACCGGCACCGATCAGGTCCAGGGACAGATCGTGGGAGGTTTCCGGGGAGAGTTTGAACAACAGCTGGCGGGCCAGGGTATACATGGGCGGGCTAGACTCGGATGGCGGCGAAAGGTGGCGGCGATTATAGCGGGGTGGCGGGGTGCACGCGAGGCGCGCCGCCCAAACGTCAGTAGCGTTGCTGTACCAGGGCCTCATAACGTGCCCAGATTTTTTCCGCATAGCGCATGCGCAACGCGTCGCGCTCAGGGCCGGAGCCGGGCCCGACATTGTAGGACCCCACCGCCGTCCAGTTGTAGCCAAAGCGCTGGATAAACTCGGCCAGTATGGACGCCCCGACTTCCACCGACAGGCAAGGCTCACTCAACAACCTTTCCTCGGTGATACCCAGCTTGAGCAGGCGAGGCAAATGGATACTGTTGATCTGCATCAGGCCGATATCCCGTGTGCCGTTACCGTTGGCGTAGTTCATCGCATCCGGGCGAAAATCCGACTCCACGGCGGCGATAGCCTGTAGCAACTCCGGCTCGATATCGTAGCGATGGGCGGTTTCCTCCCAGCAATAGGCCAGTGCCTGATTGCCGCTCGTCACCAGGCCAAGCCACAGCAGCCGGCGCCAGAACTCAGCCATGACTGACTTGTCCACAGGCCGAACACACATGCGGCAGGGTATCCATAGGCCCGGGCCCTGCTCGCTCAGCCTTCACCGGGCATGTAAAGCGATACCCGCGACCATAAATGGTCTTGATAAAGCCTTTGTCAGCGCCAAGATGCTTGCGCAGCGAATAAATGCAACGGGTCAGCGACTCCTCGGCGACCTCCCCCTGGGGCCAGGCCAACTCGAGCAAACGATCCTTGGTCATCAGTACACCGCCAGAGACCAACAGCAGCCGCAAAACATGCAGCTCCTTGGGTGGCAACTGGACGTCGCTGCCGTCGCCGGTCAGGCGACCATCGCCATGCAGCGTCCACTGGGAAAAGAGCAGGGACGTCGTCAACTCATCATTCACGACGGCCATATCTACCTCGACATCCGACTACTGACATTGAAGTCCTTATTTTCCAGTACTGGCTCTTGTGCCCACATCACGACTATAAAAAACCACCTTGCAGCCCACGCTAGGAAAAACCCCATACAGCCGACGCTTTTTAGCAACACCCTGTAAGACACTTCACCCACATACGTCAGGCGCTCCCCCATTTATAGACCTCGTGCAACTCAACACCCAACCGATCCTCCAGTTGCACCAACTCGCCCAATGCGAGCAACCGGCCATTAACCCGAACTTCCACGCAGTGGATGATGCCCGGCGACAATGGCAGCACCTTTCCAGCAGCAAAGGCTGCCAGGCGCCTGCGGCTGATCAGTTGTTCCTGTAGAAGAATTTCCAAATGCATGGGTCAACACCTTATTCACGGAGAGCTATCGCGACCCGGGCGTACAAACGCACGTTGCACGCGCTCGTATTGCGCCGCACTCAACGGTGGTGCGCCCACGCCTGTGGCCAACGCCTTCAACTCGCTACCCGCGGCCCGGGCCTGAATGACAAACAGGCGAACCTTGGCCGGGCCGGCTGGAGCGGTGCTGCGTCCCGGCTCATGCGCCTCACGGCTGAACGCTCCCAGCCACAGGCGCTTGCCCTGCGCGACCCTCACCACACTGCTGGCACTCACCCGTCCGACCGCGGTCGGTTTGCCGCGCCGCCCCGCCTGGCTCAATTGTCGACCATCCTCGACATGGAGCAGCATCTCGATCTGGTTCGCTTCGGCAAAACGCGGCAGTACGCTGACCTGGGAGCCGTATTGCACGGGCTTCCAATCAGCATGGTCGGCTCCGGGAGCAGGCAGGTAGAAGGTGTGGTTATCCTGGAACATGGCCGGCACATTCTCCTGGGTGAGAATCACCGGCAACGTCATCACCCTTGCTCGCCGCCGGCGCTCCAGCGTGGCGATTTGCGCCATCACGCGGTTATCGTCCATCGGCTCCAGAATGCGCTTGGCCTGGGCCTTCCCATCCTTGTCCCAGTCAAAGCCCAGCTTTTTCAGTTCGTCACGGTCCACGTCCACCATCCATAGCGAGACTTCGATAGACCGCTTGGGCGTGTCCAACTCCGCCACCAGGCGCTCGATGAACCCCAACTGCGCAGGTTTACCCTTGATCAGCAGGCTATTGGTATCCGGGTATGCGATCACCACCAGGTTCTTGTCGGCCAGCGGTCCCTTCTGTTCAGAACCCAACAGGGTTTCGATCGTCGACGCGATTCCCGGCACCGTGACCTTTTCGTCACCCATGGCATAGCCGCGGTCTGCCACGTGGGTGTTGAGTACCTGAACGACAGCAAACGCCTGGTTACCTACCTTTAATTCAGCACGCTCGCGATCCATCAATTGGGCCAGGCGCAAAACGTGGTCGACATAATGAGGTGGCCCGGATACATCGAATGTGCGTGCCCCGCTCACGCGCAGGGGGTAGCGCGTCTCATCAAGACCCGAACGGCGCATGAGGCCACGAAACCGCTCGACAGATATATGCCGCAGCACCACTGCCGAACGTTTTGCCTCGCTGGCGTTGTAGAGGTAGAGCGCCTGGCCATCGCTGTACCAGATCAAGCCGTACTGCAACGCAAGCGTCTCCAGGGCGTGCAGCGGCATAGCGAGGTCAATGACCTCGCTGATGCGTATGCGCGCCACTTCACCGCTCACGACGATGGGCAGGCCCATGGGCACGGACAAGGCGGTAAAGACGGTATGCAGGCTCTCGTCCTGCGCCTGGTAGGTTTCGCCCCGGGCACCGGCACTTCCCAGCATCAGCGCGGCAAGCAGCAGCCAGAGACAGGGAGTTGTTACGGAAAAGTGAGCGTACACCTGGGATTTCCTGGGCGGCCTGGCAGTAAGAAGCGGCCATACTGAGAGGCAGCCGAGTTTCAATCTTGATGAAAAGTTGACGGCTGGCGGCGCCCATCGGCCCGTGGCATGTGCCTTGCTACGGACTCCGTATCAAGGCGCGCACCAACGGCGGAGCGGGCTTACGGACAAAGGCGTCGTTACCCGCAATGGCCTTGCATCGCCATCTGAGGGAACGACGCTTTTTTGTGAAAGAAAAGGTAGGTGTTGATGAACGATTCGGTTGGCAACAGCCCGACGAACGACCCGCTGGCCTGGGTCAACGGCAGTGATGCCCCGGAAAAGAGCAGCCTTGACCTGGGCTTCATGGCCTTGAGCGATTGCGCATCCCTGGTGGTGGCAGCGACCCAAGGGTTCGCCCAGCCTTATGGCTTGACCCTCAACCTCAAGCGCCAATCTTCATGGGCCAACCTGCGGGACAAACTGGTCAGCGGCGAACTGGACGCCGCCCACAGCCTGTACGGGCTGGTCTATGCCGTGCACCTGGGCATCGGCGGCGTCGCACCTACCGACATGGCAGTCTTGATGGGGCTGAACCAGAACGGCCAAAGCATCAACCTGTCCCGCAGCCTGCAACAGCAGGGCGTGGTCACTCCTGAGGCGCTGGACCGCCACGTGCACCAAAGCCGAACAAAACTGACTTTCGCCCAGACCTTTCCCACAGGCACTCACGCCATGTGGTTGTACTACTGGCTGGCGAGCCAAGGCATTCATCCGCTACAGGATGTGGACAGCGTCGTGGTACCGCCCCCGCAAATGCTCGCGCACCTGCAGGCCGGGCGTATCGATGGCTTTTGCGTCGGCGAGCCCTGGTGCGCCAGTGCAGTCAAGCAACACCAGGGCTTTACCCTGGCGACCACCCAGGCGATCTGGCCGAACCATCCGGAAAAGGTGCTCGGCTGCACCCAGGCGTTTGTCGACCAGTACCCCAACACCGCCCGCGTGTTGGTGATGGCGATCCTCGAGGCCAGCCGCTTTATCGAGCAAAACACCGAAAACCGCCGCTCCACCGCACAATTGCTCAGTGGCCGCGAGTACCTCGATGCCCCGCTCGACTGCATCGAGCCGCGTTTGCTGGGCGCCTATGACGACGGCCTGGGCAACCAATGGCAGGACCCCCACGCCCTGCGTTTTTTTGCCGATGGCGAGGTCAACCTGCCCTACCTCTCCGATGGCATGTGGTTCATGACCCAGTTTCGACGCTGGGGCCTGTTGCGCGAAGACCCTGATTACCTCGGCGTTGCGCGCCAAGTGCAACAGCTGGCGCTGTATCGTCAGGCCGCCGAGGCACTGGGCCTCGGCGACAACGGCCAGGACATGCGCAGCAGTCAACTGATCGACGGCAAGATCTGGGACGGCTCGGATCCCGCCGGCTACGCGCGCAGCTTCCGCCTGCATGCCATGGCGGACCCTACCAGCCGCCAAGCCTTGCGCTGACAGGAGGATGTCCATGCTGCGAATCCTGTTGATCAACGACACGCCACGCAAAGTCGGCCGCCTGAGGACAGCGCTGATCGAGGCTGGCTTTGAAGTGATCGATGAATCCGGCCTGACCATCGACCTGCCTGCGCGCGTCGAAACGGTGCGCCCGGACGTCATCCTGATCGATACCGAGTCACCGGGCCGCGATGTGATGGAGCAAGTGGTACTGGTCAGCCGCGACCAGCCCCGGCCCATCGTAATGTTTACCGACGAGCACGACCCCGACGTGATGCGCCAGGCCATCAAGTCCGGGGTCAGCGCCTACATCGTCGAAGGCATTCAGGCGCAGCGCCTGCAACCGATCCTCGACGTGGCCATGGCTCGCTTCGAGAGCGACCAGGCCTTGCGCGCCCAGCTCCAGGCCCGTGACCAACAGTTGGCCGAGCGCAAGCGCATCGAGTTGGCCAAGGGCATGCTGATGAAAATGAAGGCCTGCAATGAGGAAGAGGCCTACACCCTGATGCGCCGCCAGGCCATGAGCCGCCAGCAAAAACTGATCCAGGTGGCGGAGCAGATCATCGCCATGAGTGAACTGCTCGGCTGAACACCCGAAACAACAGGTTGGCACAGGACTTGCCAAGTAATCACCACAGGTAACCAACGGCGGTTGCCCCTTCACGACAAAGACGTCGCACACCCGGTTTGCCCTTGCGAACCCGGTGGCGGCGTTTTTTTGTTTTGGCCCCGGTAGCACGGGGCCGGTGGGGCGGCCTCAGCCGGCGGCTCCATCACCAGGCCTTCTTACAAGACTCCCAACCGTTGAGGTGCGTGATGAAATCAAGCTTCTGGAAATCCGGGCACACCCCGACCCTGTTTGCCGCGTTCCTGTATTTCGACCTGAGCTTCATGGTCTGGTATTTGTTGGGCCCCCTGGCGGTGCAGATTGCCGCCGACCTGCACCTGACCACCCAACAACGCGGCCTGATGGTGGCGACGCCGATCCTGGCCGGCGCGGTGCTGCGCTTCCTGATGGGCATGCTGGCGGACAAGCTGTCGCCCAAGACCGCCGGGCTGATTGGCCAGGTGATTGTGATCGTCGCCTTGTTCGGCGCCTGGAAACTGGGGATTCACAGCTACGAACAAGCCTTGTTGCTGGGACTGTTCCTCGGCATGGCCGGCGCATCCTTTGCGGTGGCGCTGCCGCTGGCGTCCCAATGGTACCCGGCCGAACACCAGGGCAAGGCCATGGGCATCGCCGGTGCCGGTAACTCGGGCACGGTGTTCGCGGCGTTGCTGGCCCCGGTGCTGGCGGCGGCGTTTGGCTGGAGCAATGTGTTCGGCTTTGCGCTGATTCCACTGATCCTGACGCTGATCGTCTTCGCCTGGCTGGCACGCAATGCACCCGAGCGGCCGAAAGCCAAGTCCATGGCCGATTACTTCAAGGCCCTGGGCGACCGCGACAGCTGGTGGTTCATGTTTTTCTACAGCGTAACCTTCGGCGGTTTTATCGGTCTGGCCAGCGCCCTGCCCGGCTATTTCAACGACCAATACGGCCTGAGCCCCATGACTGCCGGCTACTACACCGCCGCCTGCGTGTTCGGTGGCAGCCTGATGCGCCCACTGGGCGGCGCCCTGGCCGACCGTTTCGGCGGAATCCGCACCCTGCTCGGCATGTACAGCGTCGCGGCGATCTGCATTGCGGCGGTGGGTTTCAACCTGCCCAGCTCCTATGCGGCACTGGCGCTCTTCGTCTGCACCATGCTCGGCCTGGGTGCGGGCAATGGCGCGGTGTTCCAGTTGGTGCCACAGCGTTTCCGGCGTGAGATTGGTGTGATGACCGGCTTGATCGGCATGGCCGGCGGCATCGGCGGTTTCGCCCTGGCCGCGGGCATGGGCGCGATCAAGCAGAGCACCGGCAGCTATCAACTGGCCTTGTGGCTGTTCGCCAGCCTGGGCGTACTGGCCTGGTTCGGCCTGCATGGCGTCAAACGTCGCTGGAGAACCACCTGGGGTTCGGCCGCAGTGACCGCTGCGCGCGTCTGATGAGCCTGCAACTGAGCGTCGCCCACGCCAGCGCCATCGGCCCACGGGCGGAAAACCAGGATGCGCTGCGGGTCGTCACCCCCGCAGCGGAACTGGCGGCGAGCAAAGGTTACCTGTGCGCCATGGCCGACGGTGTGAGCCAGTGCGCCGACGGCGGACTGGCCGCACGCTCGACTTTGCAGGCCCTGGCCCTGGATTACTACGCCACGCCGCAAACCTGGGGTGTGGCACAGGCATTGGAGCGCTTGCTGCTGGCGCAAAACCGCTGGTTGCAGGCCAATGGCGGCGGCCTGCCGTTGCTGACCACCCTCAGTGCCCTGGTCTTTCGCGGCCAGCGTTTCACCCTGGCCCATGTCGGTGATTGCAGGGCGTATCGCTGGCTGGACGGTGAGTTGCAGCGCATCAGCGAAGACCATGTGTGGGAACAACCGGGCATGCAGCACGTACTCAAGCGTGCCCTCGGCCTGGATCAGCACCTGGTGCTGGATTTTCTCGACGGTCAATTGCGCGAAGGTGAGTGCTTCCTGCTGCTCAGCGACGGCGTCTGGGCCACCCTGGGCGATCACAGCATCAGCGCGATCCTGCGCGAACAAACCGACCTGGACCTGGCGGTCACCACGCTGGTCAATGCCGCACACCTGGCGGGCAGCCAGGACAATGCCAGCGCCTTGCTGGTGCGCATCGACACGCTTGGCGCCGCCACCCTCGGCGACGCCCTGGTGCAATTGCAGCAATGGCCCTTGCCACCGCTACTGAAATCCGGGCAACGCTTTGAAGGCTGGCAGGTGGACAGCGTGCTGGCGCAAAGCAGGCAGTCGTTGCTGTACCGGGTGCGCGATGCCCAACAGCAACCCTGGCTGCTGAAAACCTTGCCACTGAGCCGCGACGACGACAGCGACGCCGGCCAGGCATTACTGTCGGAAGAGTGGTTTTTGCGACGGGTAGCCGGGCGTGCCTTTCCTGAGGTGCACGCCGCCAGCGGGCGCCAGCATTTGTACTACGTCATGCGGGAATATCCGGGGCAAACCCTGGCCGAGCTGTTCCAGCACCAGGGCCCATTGCCCCTGGCGCAATGGCAGTCCGTCGCCGAGCGTTTGCTGCGCGCAGTCGGCATGCTGCACCGACGGCAGATCCTTCACCGCGACATCAAGCCGGAAAACCTGCTGCTGGGGGATGACGGTGAATTGCGCGTGCTGGATTTCGGTCTGGCCTACTGCCCCGGTCTTTCCGAGGACCGGGCCCACGTACTGCCCGGCACCCCGAGCTTTATCGCGCCCGAAGCGTTCAATGGCGACCGTCCGACAGCCCAGCAGGATTTGTACAGCGTAGGCGTCACCTTGTATTACCTGTTGACCGGGCATTACCCCTACGGGGAAATCGAAGCCTTCCAACGGCCTCGATTTGCCCAGGCTGTCAGCGCCAGCCGCTATCGCCCGGATCTCCCCGATTGGCTCCCCCTGAGCCTGGAGCGCGCCGTGGCTGCACAGCCGGCGCATCGCTATGAAACCGCCGAGGAATGGCTGCTGGTGCTGGAACAGGCCGACCGCCAGGAGCTGAGCATCCGCCCCAGGCCCCTGCTGGAGCGCGAACCATTGAAGGTCTGGCGCACCTTGGGCCTGGTCTCGATGCTGATCAACCTGATTCTTCTGTATTCACTCTTTCACAACTGACGTCAGCTCTAGACGAGGAAAAACCCATGAACGCAAAAGTCTGGCTGGTGGGCGCGGGCCCTGGCGATCCGGAGCTGTTGACCCTCAAGGCTGTACGGGCCCTGCACGAAGCCGATGTGGTACTGATCGATGACCTGGTCAACCCCGCAGTGCTGGAGCACTGCGCGGAGGCACGGGTGATCACGGTCGGCAAACGCGGCGGCTGCCGCTCGACCCCGCAGGACTTTATCCACCGCCTGATGCTGCGTTACGCCCGCCAAGGCAAGTGCGTAGTGCGGCTGAAAGGGGGTGACCCGTGCATTTTCGGCCGCGGTGGCGAAGAAGCCGTGTGGCTGCGCGAACGCGGCGTCGAGGTAGAGTTGGTCAACGGGATCACCGCCGGGCTGGCGGGGGCAACGAATTGCGCGATTCCACTGACGTTGCGTGGCGTCAGCCGCGGTGTGACCCTGGTCACGGCCCATACCCAGGACGACAGCAGCCTTAATTGGCGCGCATTGGCCGAGGGCGGGACGACATTGGTGGTGTATATGGGAGTGGCCAAGCTGGAGGAGATTCGCCAGCAATTGCTCGAAGGCGGGATGGCGGCAGATATGCCGGTGGCAATGATCGAAAACGCCTCCTTGCCCCAACAGCGCGAATGCCGCAGTGAGCTGTCGCGGATGCACGAAGACGCACAGGCATTTGCCTTGAAGAGCCCGGCGATTCTGGTGATCGGCCATGTTGCGGCCGCCGAGCAGACGGCTTATGTCGCTGCCGCAGTCAGCGCCTGAGGCAAATACCAAGCAAAAAAAACCCGGCCGAGGCCGGGTTTCTTCTACATCTCAGTAATTACTGAGCGGTAGCTTCAACCGACGCTTCTACGCGACGGTTAACAGCACGACCAGCTTCAGTTGCGTTGTCAGCAACTGGGCGGGATTCGCCATAACCTACAGCAGTTACACGGCTAGGAGCCACGCCGTCTTTAACCAGGACTTGCTTAACAGCGTCAGCACGACGCTGGGACAGCTTCTGGTTGTAGGCGTCTGGACCTACGGAGTCAGTGTGACCAGCAACTTCTACGTTGGTAGCTGGGTACTGAGCCATGAAGTCGGCCAGGTTTTTCACGTCGCCGTAGCTGTTAGGCTTAACAACGGCCTTGTCGAAGTCGAACTTAACGTCCAGCTCAACACGAACAACCTGGGCAACTGGAGCTTCTGGCTCTGGAGTTGGCTCTGGAGCTGGTGCTGGGGTAGGAGCTGGAGCAGCTGCGCCAGCGTTACCGCCGAAGTTCACGCCCAGGCCAACCAGTGCGGAGTAGTCCCACTTGCCGTTGTCCAGACCGTAGTCAGCTTCAACACCGGCACGAGCGTACAGGTTGTTGGTGAAGTAGTACTTCACACCAGTACCAACGGTAGCGAAGGTAGTTTGGTCGCGACCGCTGTGGCCGTCAGCCTGGACGTTGGTACGGCTCTGGTGACCGAAGCCGCCTTCTACGTATGGACGCAGGCTGTCTACGCCAGCTTGACCGAAGTGATACTGGGCAACCAGGCTGCCGGTATCGCCTTTGATCTTCTGGTTACCAGTACCGTCGTTCGAACGGGTGTGGTTGGTCTTGTCGTAGGACAGGTTCAAGGACAGGTCGTCGGTCAGGAAGTAACCGATGCGAGCGCCAGGATTGAAGCCGTCTTCGATGTGCTTGACGCTATCGTTGTACTGCTTCTTGTAGAACAGCTCGCCTTCAACTGCGCCTTGGCCTTGTGCCAGAACGCCGAAAGAAGTAGCGGCAATAAGAGAACCAATGGCCAAGCCCAAGGTGTTTTTCAGTTTCATCCGTTAAATCCCCATCTGGTGATTGTAAAGCAGTCCCACAAACCGGGGGACAACTCGGCGACAAGTCTAACAGAACTTGCCTACACGTAAGAGATATTTGCCACGCACTAAGTTTCAGTCTCGCCCGCAAATTTCTCACGTAATTTATCTAGAGCACGCTTGTAACGCATTTTTGTAGCACTCAAACCCATGTGCATGATGTCAGCGATTTCCTGGAACTCCAGCTCTGCGACAAATCGTAGCACCAGAATTTCCCGGTCAATCGGGTTCACATACACCAGCCAGCGATCAAGTCCGCCCTTCTCCTCGGGTGCCGGCGCCTTTTCTTCAGACGCCTCCTCAAGGGGGTCCAGACTCAAGGCGTCCATCAAGCGACGCTTTCGCCGTTCCTTCCGATACTGCGTGATGCACTCGTTGTAGGTGATGCTGTACAGCCACGTCTTGAACTTCGATTTGCCCTCGAAGTTCTTCAGGCCGTACAGCACCTTGAGCATCACTTCCTGACAGACATCATCCGCATCTCTATCGTTCCCTAAATACCTTGAACAAACGTTGAACAGAGTGCGTTGATATCTGCGCATCAATTCTTCATACGCGCGAGTTACGTGAAACAGCTCCGTGTGTGCGCGCGCGACCAACTCCTCATCAGAGAGCTCACGGGGGTCATAGCGCGTGGACAGCGTTTGGGCTTTATTCAAAACAAGTCGTGCCGACAGTCAGGTCAATGTCCGCTACAGCCCGGTCAGCCGGGCTTGCGGCGGCGTACATTAGCAGGGTTTACCGGGTTAGCGGCTACTGACCTGCTGCTCGAGGAGAATCCGATTGGACAGCGACACCAGGTCGCCGTCATCGGTCAGCACCGTCGTCTTGACTGTGCCGATCTCCTCGATTTGCCCTTCGACCTCGCCCACACGCACCTGTTGCCCAACCTGATACAACTCACGCACATAGATTCCCGCGAGAATCTGGCCGGCAATTTCCCGGCTTCCCAAGCCCATGGCCAGCGCAACGGCCAGACCAACGGTAATCAAAACGATGACGATCACGTGGTTGAGCAGGTCAGTCTTGACCTCCAACTGGCTGATCGCGACCGAAATACTGATGATGATCACCAACCCCTGGGCGATACGCCCCAGGCCAGCGGCATAATCCAACCCCACACCTTCAGCGGCGCCGCGCACCAGCCCATTGGCCAGTTGAGCAAGCAAAACGCCTACGAGAAGCACCAGCGCGCCGCCGAAAACCTTCGGCAAATACAGCGCCAGCATGTCGAGCGTAGCTGAAACTCGCTCAAGTCCAAGGGATTGCGCCGCAGAAACCAGAAAAATCAGCAAAACAAACCAATAGACGATCTTGCCGATCAACGTGGAGATCGGCACCTGCAACCCGGCGCGGCCCAGCAGCTTGGTCAGGCCAGTGCCGGCCATCAGGCGGTCAAGACCCAGTTTCGCGAGCAATTTGGACAGCAGGGTGTCGAGCAGCTTGGCCACGACAAAGCCCAGCAACACCAGGACCAGGGCACCAAACAGGTTGGGGATGAAATTCGCCACCTTGGTCCACAATGCGGTCATCGCGGTGACCAGGCTCTGGGTCCAGAGATCAAGTTCCATATTCAATCAGCCTTATCAGCAGTGCGAGCAAGGGGTTTACGACGGGAAACCGGCGACACGTGGGCCGAACCGTTGTTCAGGGCCATCATCAACGCCGGCATCCAGCGGCCGAGCAGACCGAACAGGTCACCCGCGCCCACCTGGCGGTTAGCGGTTTTCAATACGCGGCCCAGGCAGGCATCGTCGTCACGGTTGGACGGCGAGGCATTGAGCATGTCACGCAAAGACTGTTCGAACGGATCGTGCATAAAGACCTCTCGCAAGTGTTTTAAAAGACGAGGGTAAAATTCCTGGGGTCACATAGGCCCCTTCCTACGTTCAGGTCATATTCAGCTCAAACCCAGCGCAATCGTCGAAACAGCCACCATTGTCCGAGTGCCACCGAGACCATCAACAGGCATGCAATCACGAATCCGTAGGGACTGGCGGAGAACGGTATCCCCCCCACATTTATACCCAGCAAACCGGTCAGGAAACTCATCGGCAGGAAGATTCCCGTGATGATCCCGAAGCGGTACATGGTGCGGTTCATGCGCACGCTCAAGCGCCGGTCTTCGGCCTCAAGCACAAGCCCCACGCGCTCCCGGGTCAATTCGAGCTCTTCCAGGTAGCGGGTCAGGCTGTTGTTCAATTCGTTCCAGTAGTCGGCATCGTCGTCACAGAACCACGGCAATTTTATCCGCGTGAGCTGGGCAAAAATATCCCGCTGCGGCGACAGGAAACGCTTGAGCCCGGCCGCTCGGCGACGGATCTGCAAAACACTGCCATGTTCAGGTGTATACCGTTCGTCGGTATCGAGTTTTTCTTCCTCCGCATCGACGTTTTCCGACAAATCCGTGACCAGATCCTGGACCTTGTTGGTCAGGTACTGCGCCATATAAAGGATGAGCTCCGAAGCGGTTTTCGGCCCCTTGCCATCCGCCAACTGCACCAGCAGTTCATCGGTGGCGCGCAACGGGCGCAGACGCAGGGAGATCACGCGGCTGGCGGCAGCGAAGATACGTACCGAGACCATGTCTTCCGGCTCGGCCCCCGGGTTGAGGTTGACCCCGCGCAGGAACAGCAGCAACTCGGCATCCGGCAGCGGCAACAGGCGTGGGCGGGTGTTCTCCTCCAGCAGCAGGTCACAGGCGAATTCGCTCAAGCCACTGGATTTGCGCAGCCAGGTCTGGGTCTGGGGATGGCTGCGATCCCAGTGCAGCCACAGGCTTTCCTGGGGCTGCAGTTGCAAGTCGTCGAGCTCAGTCCGGGCAATCGAACGCGCACCGCCTTTACCGTCCAGCACCAGGGCATGCACCAGCCCCCACTGCGCGTTTTCTTCCTCGAACATCCTCACCCCTGTCGGTTATTGCGGTTTATTCAGGCATCTGCAGCGGGCTTGGCGAGACGATCACGCCATTATTGTCGGCGTAGATGTACTCACCCGGGCGGAACGTCACACCCGCAAATGTCACCACGACGTTCAGGTCGCCGATGCCGCGCTTATCGGTTTTCATCGGATGACTGGCCAGCGCCTGTACCCCAAGGTCGGTCTGGGCGATCACATCGACGTCACGGATGCAGCCATAGATCACCAACCCTTCCCAACCGTTCTTCGCGGCTTTCTCGGCGACCATGTCGCCCAGCAGCGCGCGGCGCAGGGAACCACCACCGTCGACCACCAGCACCTTGCCGGCGCCCGGCTGGTCGGCCTGCTCCTTGACGAGGGAGTTATCTTCGAAACATTTGATGGTGACAATCTCGCCGCCGAAGGAATCTCGGCCGCCGAAGTTGCTGAACATCGGCTCGACTACCTGCACCAGGTCCGGGTAGGCGTCGCACAGGTCGGGGGTCACGTAATGGTTCATTGAAAAATTCCTTTCCGCCAAAGAAGTGTCTTTCGAAAGAAGCACCAGCCGGAGCCGGTGCGCAACATCCCATTCGCTTCATCGCAACGCAATAACCACTGCGCGACTGAATATGACCAGAAGCGTTTAACGCGTCATATATTAGCCGCAACCACACACGAGCGAAACGCCCTTGGCAGAGCCCTGGGTCAAACTACGACCAATGCCTCGGGCTTGGCAGCCAATAAAGGTGTCAGCGGGTCGTTCAACCATTGCTCAACCAGCGGCCAGACCTCGGCCTGGGCGGCCTTGCTGACGAGCATTTCCACATGTCCGAAATCACCGCTAAACCCTTGCTGGCGCCCCAGGCACAGGTACTGACGGTGCTCGGAGCCGATCTGCTCGAACAGCTTACGGCACGCCCAGTCCGGATCCTGCCGGTCGCCCGCCGCGCTGACGGCCAGCAGCGGCACATCGACGTCCGCCAGGCCTTTCCACCAATCGCGCTTACCCTCGCCAAAGCGACCGAACAGGCCATTCCAGCGCATGGCTTCGATCAGCACGCCGGCCGGTTCGTCCTCCGGGCCCCGCTTGAGCCGCGAGCCGGACACTGCGCCGAAGCGCTTCAACAGCAGACGGCCGGTCCACTCCACTGGAGGAAGTTTCAATGGCCAGTGGCTGCGACTGACCTGACAGCCAAACAGTGCCACCGAGGCCACTGCCGGCGCGCCAAGGTACTGCCCACCCAGGGCCGCCGCCAGGGTTGTAGCGCCGAGAGAATGACCCATCCAATGGGGAATCTGCGCACTTTGCTCACGCACAAAGGCACCAATGGCCGGCAGATCGTAACGCGCATAGTCGGCGACGCGGTTGCTGGCGTAGTCCTGGTTGCGCCGGGACAGCCCATGACCGCGCATTTCCGGGATCCACACATCGAACCCCTGGCGGGCCAGGTAGGCGCCCAGGCCGATCCCCTTGGGCGAATACCAGAAACGCCGGTTGGAAAAACTGCCGTGCAACAAAATAACCGGGATGCCCCGGTTTTCCGGGACATCGGCCAGGCCCAAACGGGTCACCGCCAGCTCGACGGTACCGTCGGGGCTGTTACCGGGCTTGAGGCGATACACGTCTTCACTCAGGTCGCCACGACGCTCAGCGCTGATCAGGGCGACAGGAAACAGGTTGCTGCTGCTTTGCATAATGCTCTTGCACAAAAAAGGGCGACGTCCGCAAGGATTCCGCCCTGTACAGATAAGAATGCCGGTCACCCTGACGGGGGACCGGCACTTTTGACATGGCGACCTCAGGCGGACGCTTGGCCTTCCGCCAGGAAGAACCAGGTTTCCAGCACGGAGTCAGGGTTCAGCGAGACGCTTTCGATACCCTGCTCCATCAGCCATTTGGCCAGGTCCGGGTGATCGGAAGGGCCCTGGCCGCAGATACCGATGTACTTGCCGGCCTTGTTGCACGCCTGGATGGCATTGGCCAGCAGCTTCTTGACCGCAGGGTTACGCTCGTCGAACAGGTGGGCGATGATCCCGGAATCGCGGTCCAGGCCCAGGGTGAGCTGGGTCAGGTCGTTGGAACCGATGGAGAAACCGTCGAAGAACTCCAGGAACTCTTCGGCGAGGATGGCGTTGGACGGCAGTTCGCACATCATGATCACGCGCAGGCCGTTTTCGCCGCGGGACAGGCCATTTTCGGCCAGCAGGTCGACGACCTGGCTCGCTTCGCCCAGGGTGCGCACGAACGGCACCATGATCTCGACGTTGGTCAGGCCCATCTCGTTGCGCACACGCTTGAGGGCGCGGCATTCAAGCTCGAAGCAGTCACGGAACGCTTCGCTGATGTAGCGCGAGGCGCCACGGAAGCCCAGCATCGGGTTTTCTTCTTCGGGCTCGTAGAGCTTGCCGCCGATCAGGTTGGCGTATTCGTTGGACTTGAAGTCCGACAGGCGCACGATGACCTTTTTCGGGTAGAACGCCGCCGCCAGGGTGCTGATGCCTTCCACCAGCTTCTCGACGTAGAAGCCCACCGGGTCGTCGTAGCCGGCGATGCGCTTGTCCACGCTTTCCTTGATGTCCAGCGGCAGGCCGTCGTAGTTCAACAGGGCCTTGGGGTGCACGCCGATCATGCGGTTGATGATGAACTCCAGGCGGGCCAGGCCCACACCGGCATTCGGCAACTGCGCGAAGTCGAAGGCACGGTCCGGGTTGCCGACGTTCATCATGATCTTGAACGGCAGGTCGGGCATGGCGTCGATGGAGTTTTGCTTGATGTCGAAGCCCAGCTCGCCTTCAAAGATGAAGCCGGTGTCGCCTTCGGCACAGGACACGGTCACGCCCTGGCCGTCCTTGAGCAGTTGGGTGGCGTTGCCGCAACCGACCACCGCAGGAATCCCCAGCTCACGGGCGATGATCGCCGCATGGCAGGTACGCCCGCCACGGTTGGTCACGATAGCGCTGGCACGCTTCATCACCGGTTCCCAGTCCGGGTCGGTCATGTCGGAAACCAGTACGTCGCCAGGCTGGACTTTGTCCATCTCGGACACATCCTTGATGATCCGCACCTTGCCGGCGCCGATGCGCTGGCCGATGGCACGGCCTTCCACCAGCACGGTGCCGGTTTCTTTCAGCAGGTAGCGTTCCATGACGTTGGCCGAGGTACGGCTCTTCACGGTTTCCGGGCGGGCCTGCACGATGTACAGCTTGCCGTCATCACCGTCCTTGGCCCATTCGATGTCCATCGGGCACTTGTAGTGCTTTTCGATGATCATCGCTTGCTTGGCCAACTCGCTGACTTCCGCGTCGCTCAGGCAGAAGCGCGCGCGCTCGGCCTTGTCGACGTCCACGGTTTTCACCGAACGACCGGCCTTGGCCTCGTCGCCGTAGATCATCTTGATGGCCTTGCTGCCCAGGTTGCGGCGCAGGATGGCCGGACGGCCGGCTTCAAGGGTGTGCTTGTGCACGTAGAATTCGTCGGGGTTGACCGCGCCTTGTACAACGGTTTCGCCCAGGCCGTAGGCGCCGGTGATAAACACCACGTCACGGAAGCCCGACTCGGTGTCGAGGGTGAACATCACGCCGGCGGTGCCGGTTTCCGAACGCACCATGCGCTGCACACCGGCAGACAGGGCCACCAGCTTGTGGTCGAAACCCTGGTGCACACGGTAGGAAATGGCGCGGTCGTTGAACAGCGAGGCAAACACTTCCTTGGCGGCGCGGATCACGTTTTCCACGCCGCGGATGTTAAGGAAAGTCTCTTGCTGGCCGGCGAAGGAGGCGTCAGGCAGGTCTTCGGCGGTGGCCGAGGAGCGCACGGCGACGGCCATGTCCGGGTTGCCGGCCGACAGGGTGGCGAAGGCGGTGCGGATTTCTTCGTTGAGCTTCTCGGGGAACTCGGCTTCCATGATCCATTGGCGGATCTGGGCGCCGGTTTTGGCCAGGGCGTTGACGTCATCGACGTCCAGGGCATCCAGCGCGGCGTGGATCTGAGCGTTGAGGCCGCTCAGTTCGAGGAAATCGCGGTAGGCCTGGGCCGTGGTGGCGAAACCACCCGGCACCGACACACCTGCGCCTGCAAGATTACTGATCATCTCGCCGAGGGATGCGTTCTTGCCCCCTACGTGCTCTACATCATGGACGCCGAGCTTATCGAGGGAAACTACGTACTCTACCAAGGTGATCTCTCCACTAACTGTGTTGGAAAAGCTCAGGACGCCGGCTGCTCGTAGGAGCGATTACCTGCGTTTGTGGCCTGGACCTGGAAAATAAGTGAGAATGCGGCCCACTATGGGACGGCAAAATCGCGCCTATCATATCCAAGATTCGTCATCAGCTTAAGGCCCAGGGCTCAAATGAAACGATCTGCTTTCTTTATCTCCGACGGCACCGGCATTACCGCCGAAACCCTGGGTCAGAGCCTGCTCGCGCAGTTCGAAAACAATACCTTCGCCAAATTCACGCGGCCCTATATCGACAGCGTGGATAAAGCGCGGGCCATGGTACAACAAATCAATCTGGCGGCTGAAAAAGACGGCTTTCGGCCGATCATTTTCGACACCATCGTCAATCAAGACATCCGTGAGATTCTCGCAACGTCGAATGGTTTCATGATCGACATTTTCTCGACGTTCCTGGCGCCGCTGGAGCAGGAATTGAGCGAACACTCCTCCTATTCGGTCGGAAAGTCCCATTCCATTGGGCATAACTCCAATTATATGGAGCGTATCGAGGCGGTGAACTTCGCCCTCGACAACGACGACGGCGCCCGCACCCACTACTACGACAAGGCCGACCTGATCCTGGTCGGCGTGTCGCGCTGCGGCAAAACGCCCACCTGCCTGTACATGGCCATGCAGTTCGGCATCCGTGCGGCCAACTACCCGCTGACCGAAGACGACATGGAGCACCTGACGCTGCCCGCCGCGCTGCGCGCCCATTCGCACAAGCTGTTCGGCCTGACCATCGACCCGGACCGTCTCACCGCCATCCGCAACGAGCGCAAGCCCAACAGCCGCTACTCCAGTTATGCCCAGTGCGAGTTCGAAGTGCGCGAAGTAGAAAATCTGTTCCGTCGCGAGAATATTGCGCACATCAATTCCACGCATTTTTCGGTGGAAGAGATTTCGGCGAAGATTCTGGTGGAAAAAGGTGTGGAGCGGCGCTTCAAATAATGCCTTGAGACACTGTTTTACTGTGGCGAGCGGGCTTGCCCCGCGCTGGGCTGCGCAGCAGCCCTAAACCAGTCACCGAGAACTGGCTGACACACCGCATTTATCTTGATTGGGGCTGCTTCGCAGCCCAGCGCGGGCGGTGCGACGATTCGACAAGCCCGCTCACAACGAGCCTGCTCACAGCATCGACGTCCACTCGCTATAGGTGAAACCGCCCTCCCCCTTGCCCCAACGCCGTCGCCAATGCATCAAACCCCGCCCGCAACAACTGATCATCGCCCGAGGTATTGCAGATACTCGCCCGAATGAACTGCGGCACCGCCGTCTGCCCTACGGCAAACGCCTCGGCGGTGGCGATCAGGTAATTATTCTGCTTGAGCTCCGCCTCGATTTCCGACGCGCGCCAGGGCTCCGGCACTTCGATCCAGAAGTGCGGGCTGTTCAGGTGGGTGCGGTACGCCAGGCCGGCCAACAAGTCCTGCACCAGGGTCTTGCGGCGGCTGATCTCGTTGATCTGTTGGCGCAGCAGGTATTCCGCCGTGCCGTTTTCGATCCACTGCGTCGCCAGTTCCAGGGTCACCGGCGTGGCCATCCAGCAGGTGGAGCGCAAGGCCGCCGAGATACGGCTGACCAGCGCCGGGGGCGCATGCACATAGCCCACACGCAGCCCGGCAGACACGGCCTTGCTCAGGCTGCTGATCAAAATCGTACGTTCGGGGGCGAAATGGCTGAGGGGCGGTGGACGGTCTTCAACCAATACGCCGTGGGCTTCGTCCTCAAGAATCAGCAGATTATGTTCCCGGCACACCTTCACCAAGGCTTCGCGGCGCGCCACGGATAACACCGCCGTGGTCGGGTTCTGGATGGTCGGCGTGCAATACAGCGCTGAAACCCGGTGATTACGACAGACTTCATCCAGCGCGCTCGGCAGCACGCCTTCTTCGTCCATCTCCAGGCCGATCAGGCGGATACCCAGCATGCGTGCGGCGGTGATCAGCCCCGGATAAGTCAATTGTTCGGTGACCACCGTATCGCCGGCGCGCAGCAGGGCCATCATCGCGCACAGCAGTCCATGCTGGCCGCCGTTGACGCAGATCACCTGCTCGGGGATCGGATGAAAATCACGCTGCACCAGCCACTGCGCGCCCGCGTCGCGATAACGCGGCAGGCCGGCATCCGGGGTGTAGGCGCTGATGTCCTGGAGGAACTTGGCGTTGGTCGACAGGGTTTGGAAGCTCTGTGCCAGGAAGGTGGTTTCCTGACCCGGGATATGCATGTTGCGGCTCATGTCGAAGCACTGGCGCGGCTCCTCGCTGAAGTTACGAAAGCCTTCATCACGCTGGCGCTCCATCCCACGCTTGCGGACGAAAGTGCCGTCACCCACTCGCGCTACCACCAAACCCAGACGCTCCAGCTCACCGTAGGCCCGGCTGATGGTGCCGATGGTCACCCCCAGATTGTCGGAAAGCACCCGATGAGGCGGCAGTTTTCGTCCCGGCTCAATCAAGCCTTCGAGGATGCCCCGTTCCATGACATCGGACAGGCGCTTGTACTTCACGCCCTGCCCGTTGGACAACCCCTCACGCATAATTGACACCATGTCAATATTTGTTTTGACAGCCATCTTTCGCCCTAATAGTGTGCTTTTACGGGTTCAATCGCCGAATTTCATAACTCATTACAAGTTCAATATAGAGTTCAATTCAGGCTCAGGGAAGCAATAAACGATGCCAATGTCCGCCGTTCTCGAAAACAACGCCAAAACCAAAACGCAAAAGCAGTGGCTGGCCGGGCTGGTGACCAGCGTGATGTTCCTGATCGTGTGCCTGAGCTGGGGCACCACGTGGCTGGGGATCAAGATCGCCGTGGAGAGTGTGCCGCCGCTGACGTCCGCCGGTCTGCGCTTCCTGATCGCCTTCCCGCTGTTCCTGTGTTTTGCCAAGGTGCGCCGCGAGCCCATCCTGTTTCCCCGCGAGAGTCGCTGGTTTTTCGTATTCGTGACCCTGTCCTACTTCAGCGTGCCCTACTACCTGCTCAACTACGGCGAGATGCATGTGTCATCCGGTCTTACCGCCCTGCTGTTCAGTTGCATGCCGGTATTCATCCTGATTTTCTCCGCGTTGTTCCTGCGCGAGCGCATCTACTTTTCCCAGGTGGTCGGCATCGGTATCGGCTTCGGCAGCCTCTACATGATCATCAGGAGCCAGGGCCTGCACCTGGACCACGCCGAGTTCCTGGGGGTACTGGCGATCCTGGCGGCCGCGATCATGCACGCCTTGTGCTACGTCATCACCAAGCAAAAAGGCAGCGCCATCAGCGTGATCACCTACAACACCCTGCCCATCGGCATTGCCGGGCTGATGCTGTTCGTGGCCGGGTTGTGGTTTGAGACACCGACCTTCGAAGCCATCACCCTGCGCTCCTGGAGCGCGCTGTTCTACCTGGGGCTGGTGGCCTCGGTGGGTGGGTTCATCGTGTATTTCATGCTGCTCAAGCGCTTGAGCCCGATCATCCTGTCGTTCGTGTTCATCATCTTCCCGGTGTTCGCGGTGATCATCGGCGCCTGGTACGAAGGCGTGGCGATTTCCCGCGACCTGATGCTGTATTCGGCCATCCTGCTGGCCGGCTTTGCGATCACCAAGTTGCCCATTGAAAAACTCCTGGCCAAGAAAAATTGACCCGCCATCAACGCGAGAGAAACATGGACGTCCTCCGCCCAAAAGCCCTGGAACAGATCTACGCCCACGCCAGCCGCAGCTACCCCGAGGAATGCTGCGGCTTTGTCTTCGCCGACGGCAGCGTGTACCTGGGCAGCAACATCCAGAACGAACTGCACCGCAAAAACCCCGAGATGTACCCGCGCAGCGCGGCCAATGGCTACACCTTCTCGGTGGCCGACACCCTGCTGATGAACAAGGCGTTTCGCAGCGACAACCCGGTGGTGGTGATCTACCACTCCCACCCGGATGTCGGCGCCTATTTCAGCGATGAAGACCAGGACAAGGCCCTGTTCATGGGCGAGCCGATCTACCCCGTCAGTTACCTGGTGGTCGACGTTCGCCAGGGCCAGGCCCTGGGTTCAAAACTGTTTGCCTGGGATGGCGAGCATTTCACCCTTAACCCCTTCAACGACCTGCACACGGAGTTGTCCATGAACGCTGTCTCTTTCCCCGACATTCTGGTTCGCGTGGCCAAGCTGCCGGAATCGACCCTCGAGGGCGCCGGATCGACATTGCGCGAAGTCATTGAAAACCTCTGCAGCAGCCACCCGCAGTTGCGCGCCCATCTGTTTCACGAAAAGAACAACCAGCTCAAGGAACACTTCCTGTTCACCGCTGAGGAAGAGCTGATTGGCGCCGATGACCGGCTGCCGGAAAAAGCCCGCATCGAAGTGCTGCTCGCCACCTCCGGCGGTATGGACGTCGACAGCCTCAGCAACGAGGAAGTGCAACGTTATGTGCGCCATATCACCCTGCCCGGCGTCGGCCGCGAAGGCCAGTTGAACCTCAAGAAAGCCAAGGTCCTGATTATCGGCACCGGCGGCCTGGGCTCGCCCATCAGCCTGTACCTGGCAGCGGCCGGCGTCGGTACCCTGGGGCTGGTGGATTTCGACGTGGTGGAAAGCAGCAACCTGCAACGCCAGATCGTCCACGGCAACAGCACCCTGGGCATGCCCAAGGTCGACTCGGCCAAGCAGCGCTTGCAGGACCTCAACCGCCATATCCAGATCAACGCCCACGACACCGCCCTGAACGCCGACAATGCCCTGGAACTGGTGGGCGCCTATGACCTGGTCATCGACGGCACCGACAATTTCGACACCCGCTACCTGGTCAACGACGCCTGCGTGCAACTGGGCAAACCCCTGGTGTACGGCGCCATCTACCGCTTCGACGGGCAGATCAGCGTGCTCAACTACCAAGGCGGGCCGTGCTACCGCTGCCTGTTCCCCAGCGCACCGCCCGCGGAACTGGCACCCAATTGCAGCGCCGGAGGGGTGATCGGCGTGCTTCCCGGGGTAGTCGGGATGATCCAGGCCACCGAGGCGATCAAACTGTTGATCGGCATTGGCGAGCCCCTGTCCGGCCGCCTGATGCGCTTCGATGCACTGGCGATGAAGTTCAGCGAAATCCGTTTCAAGCGCCGTGCCGACTGCCCGTGCTGCTCCGACCTGCGCCCCAGCGAAACCCTGGCGCCAGCCGTCTGTGCGGACGCCGTGCCCAGCCAACCGTCCCTGGCCGAAGAGCGCTACATCAAGCCGCGCGTACTCAAGCAGGTACTCGAACACCCCAGCAGCGCCGACGTCCTGCTGGATGTGCGCGACGCCAGCGAACTGGAGGTGTGCAAATTACCGGGGGTGGTGCATATCCCCCTGGCCGAGCTGGATGGCCAGCTCGGGCGTCTCAGCCGCGACAACACCCATTACCTGATCTGCTACGCCGGCACCCGCGCCGAGCAAGCGGCCAGCACCCTGTTGGCGGCGGGTTTCGCCAACACCAAAGTCCTGCAAGGCGGCATGAAACACTGGGTTCGCGACGTCGAACCCGACATGCCGTTGTACTGACCCGGGGGCTGACCGATGTTGCATAACTCTATCCTCGACGCCATCGGCCATACGCCGATCGTCCGCCTGGCGCAGTTTTCCGAAGACCTCGGCATCGAGGTCTACGCCAAGCTCGAATCCCTCAACCCGGGGGGCAGCCACAAGGCGCGCATCGCCCTGGGCATGATCCTCGACGCCGAGCGGCGCGGCGTTCTGATCCGTGACTCCGGGCAAACCATCATCGAACCCAGCGGTGGCAATACCGGTATCGGCCTGGTGATGGCCGGCAACGTGCTGGGCTACAAGGTGCTGCTGGTGATCCCGGACAACTACAGCCCCGAAAAACAGAAGCTGCTGCGCCTGTACGGCGCCAAGGTGGTGCTCTCCGACAGCCGCCTCGGCAACAATTCCCACGGTGAAAAATGCATGGAGTTGCAGCTGGAAAACCCCAGCTACGTGATGCTCAACCAGCAACGCAACGGCGCCAACCCGCAAACCCATCGTGACACCACAGCGCCGGAAATCCTCCGCGCCTTCGGTGATCGCCGCGTGGATTATTTTGTCAGCGGCATCGGCACCGGCGGCCATATCACCGGTATCGGCGAAACCCTCAAGGCCGCCTGGCCAGCCCTGCGCGTGATGGGCGTGGAGCCCGAAGAATGCGACCTGCTGAAGAACCAGCACGCGCCGCATCATATCCAGGGCCTGTCGATCGGCCTGATCCCGAGCATCCTCAACCTGGATGTGATCGACGGCATGCTCAAGGTCTCGCGCCAGGACTGCATCGACATGATCAAACGCATCATGCGCACCGATGCCATCAGCCTGGGCCTGTCCTCCGCCGCCAACATGGTGGCCATCGCCAGGCTCGCCCCCGAATTGCCGCCCGAAACGGTGGTGTTGACCCTGGTCTACGACAATGCCGACAGCTACCTGCCCAGTTTCGAATAACCGGTTTTCCAACCATCCAGAATGCGGGGATGCCTCCATGGGCGGCTTTATCGACATGCAACAGTTGCACGATGAGTTGCTCACCCAGCTCATCAAGACCCTCACCCCCATGCAGATGAAACAGCTGGAGCCGCACCTCGCGCCGCTGATCCAGAATGCCGCCCAGGCGGTGGCCGAAGACCTGATCGCCTATGCCTATCGCGACCCGGCATCCCGTGGGCGCGGCGAACTGATCCTGGAGTCCTACGCGTCGTTCAAGGCGGTGCTCTATTACCGGCTTGCGCACCTGGTGTGGAATTTCCCCGACCAGACCAACGGCGTGTTTTCACGCATCGCCCTCAAGCTGAGCAACCAGGGCAAGGTCCTGTCCGGGGCCGAAATCCACCCGGCGGCGCGTATCGGCCGGCGCTTTGTGCTCGACCACGGCTACGGCACGGTAATCGGCGAGACCTGCGAGATCGGCAACGACTGCTACATCCTCTGCGGCGTAACCCTGGGTGCCCGCGGCATCGCCAACAATCCCGATGGCAAGCGCCATCCGCGCCTGGGCAACAACGTCGAGGTCGGCTCCGGGGCCCGGGTGCTGGGCTATGTGCTGATCGGCGACAACGTGTTTATCAGCCCCTCCTGTGTGATCACCCAGGACGTACCCGCCGGCACCAAGGTGAAGGTGGTGAACCAGATCCAACTGCAAAAAAACGATGAATCGGACCACAGCAACTACCTCGGGGCCTTCGCCCTGGATGAGCGCCTGCACGTGGTCGGCGAGGTCAATGCCAGCCACAAGGTCACGGTGCTGGACGCCGACTTTCATCCGTTGCCAGGCCTGATGCTGGAGCCAACGGTGAAGGAACGTCACCACCTGCAATTCAGGCTGCACCGCCTCGAATCCGGCAACCACCTGCCGCGCCTGCCGCTGAACCTGAAAGTCTGCGGGCCGGAATTCGAAATCACCCTGCTCTCCCCCCCTGGCTTGAGCGCGATGGTGCGCCACCTGCTGCAAGCCAGCCCACTGATCGTCGGAGGTTGAACATGTCCGTGCACACCATGGAAACCCTGGCGCTGTTTGACAGCGCGCCCTACCAGAACGCATTCAGCGCCCGGGTGATTGCCGTCAGCGAACACGGCATCGCCCTGGAGCACACCCTGTTCTACCCCACCGGCGGCGGCCAACCCGGCGATACCGGCCACCTGACCCTGGCGGACGGTACCCGGGTCGACGTGACCGGCACGGTGCGCGACCCGGTGCTGCGTTCGATCATCTGGCACCAGGTGGAACACTGCCCGGAGCAGTTGATCGCCGGCGTGCTGGTGGACGCCGGCCTGGATTGGGAGCGGCGCTACCAGCACATGAAAATGCACACCTGCCTGCACCTGCTGTGCTCGCTCATCGACGCACCGGTGACCGGTTGCAGCATCAGTGCCGACAAAGGCCGCCTGGATTTCGACCTGCCGGAAATGACCCTCGACAAGGACAGCATCACCCGTGACCTCAATGCGCTGATCGAACAGGCCCACGAGGTGAAGACCCTGTCGATGCCGGCTTCGGAGTACGCCACCCTGCTGCAGATCACCCGCACCCAGGCGGTTGCGCCGCCGGTGATCCAGGGCTCGGTACGGGTGATTGAAATCGGCGGGATCGATATCCAGCCGTGCGGCGGTACCCATGTGCTCAACACCGAGGAAATCGGCCGGGTGTTCTGCGAGAAGATCGAGAAGAAGAGCAAGCACAACCGCCGGGTGATCCTGCGGTTTGAGTGAACGCAACAACTGTGGGAGGGGCTTGCCTCTCCCACATTTTTGCTTTTGCGGCGCCTGCTAGATGACGAACAGGTCCACGAAGCGGTTGACCGGCGTGGCCTCGAGCTTCGCCTGGTCCGTGCACAACGCAAATATCTCGGCACTGCGCTGGGCGGTAAAGCGCGTGGCCAGGTTGGCCTTGAACTTGTCTTCCAGCAACGCAATGCCCTCCACTCGACGACGGCGATGGCCGATCGGGTATTCCACCGCCACTTGCTCGGTGCTGGAGCCATCCTTGAAGAACACCTGCACGGCATTGGCGATGGAACGCTTGTCGGCTTCCAGGTATTCACGGCTGTAGCGTGGGTCTTCGACGATGACCATCTTGTCGCGCAACTGATCAATGATCGGGTGAGCGGCGTGGAATGCATCCTCGTAGTGCTCGGCCACCAGATTGCCGAATGCCAGGGGCACGGCGGTCATGTATTGCAGGCAATGGTCGCGGTCGGCGGCGTTGGCCAGTGGCCCGACCTTGGAGATGATGCGAATCGCCGACTCATGGGTGGTGATCACGATGCGCTCGACGTCGTGCAGGCGATCCTTGACCAACGGATGCAAGGTCACCGCGGCTTCACAGGCGGTCTGCGCGTGGAACTCGGCGGGGAAGCTGATCTTGAACAGCACGTTTTCCATCACGTAGGTGCCATACGGCTGGGACAGGCTGAACGCACGCTTGTCCTCGGGCTTGAGCGCCAGGTCTTTGTTGGTGTGGCTGAACAGCACGTCGTAGAAGCCCCATTGCGGCGCGCTCAGCACACCGGGGATGCCCATTTCGCCGCGCAGGGCGATGTCCGCCAGGCGTACGCCGCGACTCGACGCATCCCCCGCCGCCCAGGATTTGCGCGAGCCGGCATTCGGCGCATGCCGGTAAGTGCGCAAGGCCTGGCCATCGACGAAGGCGTGAGACAGTGCCGACAGCAGCTGTTCGCGGTTGGCGCCCATCAGCTGGGCGGTGACCGCCGTGGAGGCGACTTTCACCAACAGCACATGGTCGAGGCCGACACGGTTGAACGAGTTTTCCAGGGCAATCACACCCTGGATTTCGTGGGCCATGATCATCGCATCCAGCACCGCGCGCACGGTCAGCGGTGCGTCGCCATTGGCCACGCGCTGTTGCGACAGGTGATCCGCCACGGCAAGGATGCCACCGAGGTTATCCGAGGGATGCCCCCACTCGGCGGCGAGCCAAGTGTCGTTGTAGTCGAGCCAGCGCACGATGCAGCCAATGTCCCAGGCCGCCTTGACCGGGTCCAGGCGAAACGAGGTGCCCGGCACCCGCGCGCCAAACGGTACCACCGTGCCTTCAACCATCGGCCCCAGGTGCTTGGTGCACTCGGGAAAACGCAGGGCCAGCAGGCCGCAACCGAGGGTGTCCATCAGGCAGTTGCGGGCGGTGTCCAAGGCGGCCTGGGACTCGATCCGGTAGTTGAGGACATAGTCGGCGATGTCCTGCAAAACCTGGTCGTAGTCGGGGCGGTTGTTCTGGTCGACGTTGGTGCTCATGGCAGATCTCCAAAAATGGGTGGGGTCAATCCTCGGGCTAACGGTTACTGGAAGCAGATCTTGGATGCCTGCCTTTAGGAATAGAAATCCTCTGTGGGAGGGGCTTACCCTAATGCCAGTTCACATCGCCTCCTGTAGGAGCGAGCTTGCTCACGAAAAACGTCAACGATAACGCGTGCTTCCTGAATGAACGCGGCGCCTGTGAGTTTTTCGCGAGCAAGCTCGCTCCTACAAAAAGCCTCCTCCCACATTGGATCTGTGCAGGGTTTTAGAAGGCGTCGCCGGGTACGCGGACGAAACCTTCCATCAACACCCGTGCACTGCGGCTCATGATGGCTTTCTTCACCACCCACTCACCGTCCACCTGGGTGGCTTCAGCCCCCACGCGCAAGGTGCCGGAGGGATGCCCGAAGCGCACGGCATTACGTTCAATACCGCCAGCTGCGAGGTTGACCAAGGTCCCCGAAATCGCCGCCGCCGTGCCGATCGCCACCGCCGCCGTGCCCATCATCGCGTGGTGCAACTTGCCCATGGAGAGGGCGCGCACCAGCAAATCCACATCGCCGGCCTTGATCGCCTTGCCACTGGACGCTACGTAGTCGGCAGGCTTGGCCACAAACGCCACCTTCGGCGTGTGCTGGCGCTGGGCCGCTTCGTCGAGGTGCTTGATCAGCCCCATGCGCAACGCGCCATAGGCCCGTACGGTCTCGAACATCGCCAGGGCCTTGGGGTCGCTGTTGATCGCGCCTTGCAGCTCGGTGCCGGTGTAGCCGAGGTCTTCGGCGTTGATGAAAATCGTCGGGATGCCGGCGTTGATCAGCGTGGCCTTGAAGGTGCCGACGCCGGGCACTTCCAGGTCGTCGACCAGGTTGCCGGTGGGGAACATCGAGCCGCCGCCGCCCTCTTCTTCCGCCGCCGGGTCCATGAATTCCAGCTGCACTTCGGCCGCCGGGAAGGTCACGCCGTCCAGCTCGAAGTCGCCGGTTTCCTGCACCGCCCCGTCGGTGATCGGCACGTGGGCGATGATGGTCTTGCCGATATTGGCCTGCCACACCCGCACCACGGCCACGCCGCTATGGGGCACGCGGGCCGCATCGACCAGCCCGGCGCTGATGGCGAACGAACCCACCGCCGCCGACAGGTTGCCGCAGTTGCCACTCCAGTCGACAAAGGGCTTGTCGATGGAGACCTGGCCAAACAGATAGTCGACGTCATGATCGGCGCGGGTGCTTTTGGCGAGGATCACGGTTTTGCTGGTGCTCGATGTGGCGCCGCCCATGCCGTCGATTTGCTTGTCGTAGGGATCGGGGCTGCCGATCACCCGTAGCAGCAAGGCATCCCGCGCCGCTCCCGGCACCTGCGCCGACTCGGGCAGGTCCTGGAGGCGGAAAAATACGCCCTTGCTGGTGCCGCCACGCATATAGGTGGCGGGGATCTTGATTTGCGCTGCGTGTGCCATGGTCATCCTCTTCAGGCGGTGGTCGCCGATTCCAGGAAATCCTGGGCAAAACGTTGCAACACGCCGCCCGCCTCGTAGATCGACACTTCTTCGGCGGTGTCCAGGCGGCACGTCACCGGCACCTCGACACGTTCGCCATCCTTGCGATTGATCACCAGCGTCAACTGCGCACGCGGGGTGCGTTGGCCGATCACGTCGTAGGTTTCGCTGCCATCAATCTGCAAGGTGTGACGGTCGGTGCCCGGCAGGAACTCCAGGGGCAGCACGCCCATGCCCACCAGGTTGGTGCGGTGGATGCGCTCGAAACCCTCGGCCGCAATCGCTTCCACACCCGCCAGGCGCACGCCCTTGGCGGCCCAGTCGCGGGACGAGCCCTGGCCGTAGTCGGCGCCGGCAATGATGATCAGCGGCTGCTTGCGCTCCATGTAGGTTTCGATGGCTTCCCACATCCGCGTGACCTGGCCTTCCGGCTCGATCCGCGCCAGGGAGCCCTGCTTGACCTTGCCGTTCTCCCGCACCATTTCGTTGAACAGTTTCGGGTTGGCGAACGTCGCGCGCTGGGCGGTCAGGTGGTCGCCACGGTGGGTGGCGTAGGAGTTGAAGTCGACTTCCGGCAGGCCCATTTTCGCCAGGTATTCGCCGGCGGCGCTGTCGAGCATGATCGCGTTGGACGGCGACAAGTGATCGGTGGTGATGTTGTCCGGCAGCACCGCCAGCGGGCGCATGCCCTTGAGCGGCCGCGCACCGGCCAGCGCGCCTTCCCAGTACGGTGGGCGGCGGATATAGGTGCTCTGCGGGCGCCAGTCGTACAGCGGCGCAACTTTCGGGCCGGTGTCTTCGTGGATCGCGAACATCGGGATATACACCGCGCGGAACTGCTCCGGCTTGACCGAGGCCTTGACCACCGCGTCGATCTCTTCGTCGCTCGGCCAGATGTCCTGCAGGCGGATTTCCTTGCCGTCGGCGTCCAGGCCGAGCACGTCCTTCTCGATGTCGAAACGGATGGTGCCGGCAATCGCATAGGCCACCACCAGCGGCGGCGAAGCCAGGAACGCCTGCTTGGCGTACGGGTGGATACGCCCGTCGAAGTTGCGGTTACCCGAGAGCACGGCGGTGGCGTACAGGTCGCGGTCGATGATCTCTTGCTGGATCGCCGGGTCGAGCGCGCCGGACATACCGTTGCAGGTGGTGCAGGCAAACGCCACCACGCCAAAGCCGAGCTTTTCCAGCTCATGGCCCAGGCCGGCGTCTTCCAGATACATGGCCACGGTTTTCGAACCCGGCGCCAGGGACGACTTGACCCAAGGTTTGCGCGTCAGCCCAAGCCTGTTGGCGTTGCGCGCCAGCAGCCCGGCGGCGATCACGTTGCGCGGGTTACTGGTGTTGGTGCAACTGGTGATGGCGGCGATGATCACCGCGCCGTCGGGCATTTGCCCCGGCACTTCATCCCACTGGCCGGAGATGCCCTTGGCGGCCAGGTCGCGGGTGGCGACGCGGGCGTGCGGGTTGCTCGGGCCAGCCATGTTGCGCACCACGCTGGACAGGTCGAAGGTGAGGCCACGCTCGTATTGCGCGCCTTTGAGATCGTCTGCCCACAGGCCGGTGTGGCGGGCGTATTGCTCGACCAGGGCGACTTGCTCGTCTTCGCGGCCGGTGAGTTTCAGGTAGGCGATGGTCTGCTGGTCGATATAAAACATGGCCGCCGTGGCGCCGTATTCCGGGGCCATGTTGGAGATAGTCGCGCGGTCGCCGAGGGTCAGTTTGGACGCGCCTTCACCGAAGAATTCGAGCCAGGCGCCGACCACTTTCTGTTGGCGCAGAAACTCGGTCAGGGCCAGCACCATATCGGTGGCGGTGATGCCCGGCAGCAGCTGGCCGGTCAATTCGACACCGACGCTTTCCGGCAGGCGCATCCACGAGGCGCGGCCAAGCATGACGCTTTCGGCTTCAAGGCCGCCGACACCAATGGCGATCACGCCCAAGGCATCGACGTGGGGGGTATGGCTGTCGGTGCCGACGCAGGTATCCGGGAAGGCCACACCGTCACGCACCTGGACCACCGGGGACATTTTCTCCAGGTTGATCTGGTGCATGATGCCGTTGCCCGGCGGGATCACGTCGACGTTCTTGAAGGCCTTTTTGGTCCACTCGATAAAGTGGAAGCGGTCTTCGTTGCGACGGTCTTCGATGGCGCGGTTTTTCTCGAACGCGTCCGGGTCGAAACCACCGGCTTCGACAGCCAGGGAGTGATCGACGATCAACTGGGTGGGGACCACCGGGTTGACCTGGGCCGGGTCGCCGCCTTGCAGGGCGATGGCATCACGCAGGCCGGCGAGGTCGACCAGGGCGGTCTGGCCGAGAATGTCGTGGCACACCACGCGGGCCGGAAACCAGGGGAAGTCGAGGTCGCGTTTGCGCTCGATCAGCTGGCTCAGGGATGCATTGAGGGTGGCCGGGTCGCAGCGGCGCACCAGGTTCTCGGCGAGCACACGAGAGGTGTAGGGCAACGTGGCGTAGGCGCCGGGGCTGATTGCATCGACGGCCGCGCGGGCGTCGAAGTAATCCAGGCGGCTGCCGGGGAGCGGTTTGCGAAATTCAGTGTTCATCGTCAGGACTCGGTCACGGTGATTGCAAAAGGAAGACCTGGGCCGATCCGGAATTGAAATGCGATCCAAATGTGGGAGGGGCGGTGCGACGATTCGACTTGCCCCCTCCCACACTTTGACCTCATTCCAGTCCAGGGATCGTCGGTCTTCAGCGACGTTCGATTGGCACGAACTTGCGCTGTTCAACGCCGATGTACTCGGCGCTTGGACGGATGATGCGATTGTTGGCGCGCTGTTCGAACACATGCGCAGCCCAGCCGGTCAGCCGCGAGCAGACGAAGATCGGCGTGAACAGCTTGGTCGGGATGCCCATGAAGTGGTACGCCGAGGCGTGGTAGAAATCGGCGTTGGGGAACAGTTTCTTCTGCTCCCACATGGTCTTGTCGATGGCTTCGGAGACCGGGAACAGCACGGTGTCGCCCACTTCGTCGGCGAGCTTTTTCGACCAGCCCTTGATCACTTCATTACGCGGGTCGTTGTCTTTGTAGATCGCGTGGCCGAAGCCCATGATCTTGTCCTTGCGAGCCAGCATGCCGAGGGTGCCTTCGACGGCTTCCTCTGCCGAACCGAAACGCTCGATCATTTCCATCGCCGCTTCGTTGGCGCCGCCGTGCAGCGGGCCGCGCAGGGAGCCGATGGCGGCGGTGATGCAGGAGTACAGGTCGGACAGGGTCGAGGCACACACCCGCGCGGTGAAGGTCGAGGCGTTGAACTCGTGCTCGGCGTAGAGGATCAACGACACATTCATGACCTTCTCATGCAGCTCGCTCGGCTTCTTGCCATGCAGCAGGTGCAGGAAGTGGCCGCCGATACTCGGCTCGTCGGTCACGCAGTCGATGCGCTTGCCGTCATGGCTGAAGCGGTACCAGTAGCACATGATCGCCGGGAACGCGGCAAGCAGGCGGTCGGTCACGTCGCGTTGCACGCTGAAGTCTTTTTCCGGCTCGATGTTACCGAGGAAGGAGCAACCGGTGCGCATCACGTCCATCGGGTGGGCGTCGGCCGGGATGCGTTCGAGCACTTCTTTCAGCGCTTGCGGCAGGTCACGCAGCGTGCTCAGCCTGGCGCTGTAGGCAGCCAGTTCGGCCTGGGTAGGCAGTTCGCCGTACAGCAGCAGATAAGCGACCTCTTCAAACTGTGCATCGGCGGCCAGTTCGCGCACGTCGTAGCCACGGTAAGTCAGGCCGGCTCCGGCCTGGCCCACGGTGGACAGTGCGGTCTGCCCGGCGACCTGGCCACGCAGGCCGGCACCACTCAGTACTTTTGCTTCAGCCATGGTTTTTCTCCAATTTTGTCGTTATTCAGGGAGGCGTGTTCGTCACTTTTTCGCGGCGAACAGCGCGTCAAGCTTCTGCTCGAAGGTGTGGTAGTCGATGCGATCGTAAAGCTCCATGCGGGTTTGCATGGTGTCGATCACGTTCTGTTGAGTGCCGTCGCGACGGATCGCGGTGTAGACGTTCTCGGCGGCCTTGTTCATGGCGCGGAAGGCCGACAGCGGGTACAGCACGATGGAAACATCGGCAGATTTCAACTGTTCGGTGGTATACAGCGGCGTCGCGCCGAACTCGGTGATGTTGGCCAGGATCGGCGCCTTCACACGGGCGGCGAACAGTTTGTACATTTCCAGTTCAGTGATGGCTTCCGGGAACACCATGTCGGCGCCGGCTTCAATGCAGGCGGCGGCACGCTCCAGGGCAGACTCCAGGCCTTCCACGGCCAACGCGTCGGTGCGCGCCATGATCACGAAGCTATCATCGGTGCGCGCGTCCACGGCGGCCTTGATGCGGTCGACCATTTCCTGCTGGGACACGATCTCTTTGTTAGGACGATGGCCGCAGCGCTTGGCGCCGACCTGGTCTTCGATATGGATGGCGGCGGCGCCGAACTTGATCATTGATTTGACCGTGCGCGCGACGTTGAACGCCGAGGAGCCGAAGCCGGTGTCCACGTCCACCAGCAGCGGCAGGTCACAGACGTCGGTGATACGGCGCACGTCGGTGAGTACGTCATCCAGGCCGGTGATGCCCAGGTCCGGCACGCCGAGGGAACCGGCCGCCACGCCGCCACCCGACAGGTAGATCGCCTTGAAGCCGGCGCGCTTGGCCAGCAGCGCATGGTTGGCGTTGATCGCACCGACCACCTGCAAGGGGTGCTCGCTGGCGACCGCGTCACGGAAACGCTGGCCGGGTGTGCTTTTGTTGTTAGAACTCATGACTCACCTCTATCAGGGGCGCCGCCTGGGAAATGACGGGCAATATTGCGTTTGGAAGCACCGATATGCCGGCGCATCAACAACTCGGCCAGTTCACCGTCGCGATCGGCAATCGCATCAAGAATGCGGTGATGCTCGGCAAAGGCCTGGCGTGGACGATTGGGGGTGGCGGAGAACTGGATGCGGTACATGCGCACCAGCTGGTACAGCTCGCCGCAGAGCATCTGGGTGAGCGTGCGGTTGCCCGCACCTTGAATGATCCGGTAATGAAAATCGAAGTCGCCTTCCTGCTGGTAGTAGCCGACACCCGCCTGGAACGCGGCGTCGCGCTCGTGGGTGTGCAACACCTGGCGCAATTCTTCGATTTCCGCGTCGGTCATGCGCTCGGCGGCCAGGCGACAGGCCATGCCTTCCAGGGACTCGCGGATTTCATACAGTTCAACCAGCTCGGCGTGGCTCAAGGACACGACCCGGGCGCCCACATGGGGCACGCGCACCAGCAGGCGCTGGCCTTCGAGGCGGTGGATCGCCTCGCGCAGCGGGCCACGGCTGATGCCGTAGGTGCGGGCCAGTTCCGGCTCGGAAATCTTGCTGCCGGGAGCGATCTCACCCTTGACGATGGCGGCCTGGATGCGTCGGAAGACGTTCTCGGACATCGTTTGGGATTCGTCCGACGCCATTATCGGAGCTTCTGATTGACCCAGCATATTGTCGACACCTTGGAAAGCAATGTGGCAAAAACTAGCCAATAAACCGCTACCAGTCAAAGAATAAATCGATATTGTCGACAATCGTCTAATAATCCGGGCTGCACTCGCTCAGGGCATGGCCGGCTGCCAGCGCTGGCGCCAGAAAAGCATCATGTTAGAATGCCCGCCGCATTTGCCTGACATCACTTGATGAAACGGCGCACGAAGGGAGCTTGCGCAGCAATGCCAGTCGCCTTGAATTGAACATCGCACTGCACCGCCTCAGGATCTATGAGACTCAAGCCCTTCCCCCTGTTGTTTTGCCTATTGTCCATGCCGAGCCTTGGCGCTGCCGCCGAGAAGACCGTGTATGGCCTCAATGAATACGCGCAATTGGCCGGCATCGACCTGGAAGTAGCCGCCAAGCTCGACACCGGCGCCAAGACCGCCTCCCTCAGCGCCCGTGACATCAAGCGTTTCAAGCGCAACGGCGAATCCTGGGTGCGCTTCTACCTGGCCATCGACACCGCCCATTCCCATCCCATCGAACGCCCCCTGGCCCGCGTCAGCAAGATCAAGCGGCGCGCCGGCGACTACGACCCCGATGAGGACAAGAACTACACCGCCCGTCCTGTGATTGCCCTGGATATCTGCATGGGCACCGCTTTACGCAGCATCGAAGTGAACTTGACTGACCGCAGCGCTTTCCAATACCCGCTGCTGATCGGCTCCGAAGCGCTCAAACGCTTTGATGCGCTGGTCGACCCCAGTCTTAAATACGCAGCAGGCAAACCCGCCTGCGCCGCCGACGCTCATACCGCCGAGTAAACCGAATGCGCGCTCTAACCCTGCACCTGAGAATCCTGATCGCCATCCTGGTGGTGTTGGGTATTTCGGTCACCGCCTACCAGATCTTCGTGCTGGGCATTCCCGTCACCGAGGACGCCACCGACGACCTGTGGAACATCGACGCCAAGGTCGAGTTCGTCGCCAACCCCAAGGACCCGGTGAAGATCCAGATGTTCGTGCCGCCCTTGAGCCGCGACTTCGTCAGCCTTAATGAGAGCTTTATCTCGAATAACTACGGGGTGAGCGTCAACCGCATCGACGGCAACCGTAAGGTCACCTGGTCGGCACGCCGCGCCAAGGGCAACCAGACCCTGTATTACCGCCTGGTGCTGACCAAGCGCTACAGCGGCGAAAAAACCAAGATCAAGGGCCCGACCTTCCGCGACAGCATTGCCGTGGAAGGCCCGGAAAAAATCGCCGCCGAAGCCCTGCTGGCGCCGATCCGCCAGCATTCGGCCGACGTCGAGACCTTCATCACCGAAGCCATCAAGCGCACCAACAACCTCAACGACGACAACGTGAAGCTGTTGCTGGCCGGCGACCCGTCGACGCCGCACAAGGCCAAGATCGTCGAGCTGCTGCTGTCCATTGCCCACGTGCCGGTGGAAAAGGTCCACACCATCCGCCTGGTGGCCGACCAGCCGCAAACCCCGGAGCTGTGGCTGCGTAGCTTCAATGGCAACGACTGGCTGTACTTCAACCCGGAAACCGGCGAACCGGGCCTGCCCGCCGACCGCCTGCTGTGGTGGACCGGCGATGAAAACCTGATCACCGTCGATGGCGGCAAGAAAGCCATGGTCACCTTCAGCCTGAACAACAGCGAAATGAACGCGATTCGCCTGGCCAAGCTGACCGACGAGAACACCGACGCCAACTTCCTCGAATACTCGCTGTACGGCCTGCCGCTGCAAACCCAGCAGACCTTCATGATCATGGTGATGATCCCGATTGGGGTGCTGGTGATCCTGATCCTGCGCAACCTGATCGGCCTGCAGACCCTGGGCACCTTTACCCCGGTGCTGATTGCCCTGGCGTTCCGAGAGACGCAGCTGGGCTTCGGGATTGTGCTGTTCACGATTATCACGGCGCTGGGCCTGTCCCTCAGGTCGTACCTGGAACACCTGAAGCTGCAGATGCTGCCGAGGTTGTCGGTGGTGCTGACCTTCGTGGTGGTGCTGATCGCCGCCATCAGCCTGTTCAGCCACAAGCTGGGGCTGGAGCGCGGGCTGTCGGTGGCGCTGTTCCCGATGGTGATTTTGACCATGACCATCGAACGCCTGTCGATCACCTGGGAAGAACGCGGCGCCAGCCATGCCATGAAAGTCGCGATTGGTACGCTGTTCGCCGCGTCACTGGCGCACATCATCATGAGCGTGCCGGAGCTGATCTATTTCGTATTCACCTTCCCGGCGATCCTGCTGATCCTGGTGGGCTTCATGCTGGCAATGGGTCGCTATCGCGGCTACCGCCTGACCGAGCTGGTGCGATTCAAGGCCTTCCTCAAGGCTGATTCGTAATGTTCGGCTTCTGGAAGACCTGGAAGGCCCTGGAAGCGCGGGGGATCATGGGCATCAACCGGCGCAATGCCGACTACGTGCTCAAGTACAACAAGCGCAGCCTGTATCCGATCGTGGATGACAAGATCATCACCAAGGAACGGGCCATCGCCGCCGGCATCCATGTGCCGGAAATGTACGGGGTGATCTCCACCGAGAAGGAAATCGACAAGCTCGACGAGATCATCGGTGGGCGCAGCGACTTCGTGATCAAGCCGGCCCAGGGCGCCGGCGGCGACGGCATCCTGGTGGTGGCGGACCGTTTCGAGGGGCGCTACCGCACGGTGTCGGGCAAGATCATCAGCCATGAAGAGATCGAGCACCAGATTTCCAGCATCCTCACCGGCCTGTACTCCCTGGGTGGCCACCGCGACCGTGCGCTGATCGAGTACCGCGTGGTGCCTGACCAGATCTTCAAGAGCATCAGCTACGAAGGCGTACCGGATATCCGCATCATCGTGCTGATGGGCTACCCGGTGATGGCGATGCTGCGCTTGCCCACCCGCCAGTCGGGCGGCAAGGCCAACCTGCACCAGGGCGCGATTGGCGTGGGCGTCGACCTCGCCACCGGCCTGACCCTGCGCGGCACCTGGCTGAACAACATCATCACCAAACACCCCGACACCACCAACGCGGTGGATGGCGTGCAACTGCCCAACTGGGACGGGTTCATGAAGCTCGCGGCCGGCTGCTACGAGCTGTGCGGGCTGGGGTATATCGGCGTGGACATGGTGCTCGACCAGGAAAAGGGCCCGCTGATCCTGGAGCTGAATGCGCGGCCGGGGCTGAATATCCAGATCGCCAACGACTGCGGCCTGACCTTGCGCACCCATGCGGTGGAGGCTCGACTGGAAGAACTGAAAGCCGCCGGCGTGACGGAAACCCCGGAAGAGCGGGTGAAGTTCGTGCAGGAGATGTTCGGGCATATTCCGCCCGTGGAAGGCTGATCCGGTCTTCGAACTGTCTATCCCCGACATCCCCTCTAGGAGCAAATCCTACAGGGGACTACAATCCCCCTCCTCCCGCGCCATTAGCTGATCCAACCCCGCATGTTGACCTGCTCCGTACACCCATTGCCCTACCGGGCCAACCCCGCCGAGTATTTTGCGGCGATTCGCCACGCTCCCGGCGCGGTCCTGCTCGACAGCGGCCGCCCGGCGGCCGAGCGTGGGCGTTACGATTTGCTCAGCGCCTGGCCCGAAGCAACCTTGACGGTAGCGCCTGACGAAAGCGGCGCTGCTTTCCTGCATCGCTTACGGGAAAACCTGACGCGATTGGGTGAAGCCGCAATTCCAGCCGGTTTGCAGTTGCCGTTCGCCGGCGGCTTGATCGGCTACCTGAGCTACGACTTCGGCCGGCACCTGGAACACATGCCGCACCTGGCGGTGGATGACCTGCACCTGCCGGACGCGCGCTTCGGGCTGTATGCCTGGGCGCTGATCAGTGACCACCAGGCGCAGGCCAGCCAGCTGGTGTTTCATCCCTCGCTGGCAGACAGCGAACGGCAACGGCTGATCGCGTTGTTCAGCCAGGGGGCTGTCGACACCTGCGCGACGTTCAAACTCCAGGGCCCGATGGCCCCCGACCTCAGCGCCGAGGCCTACCGCCAAGCCATCGTGCGGATCCAGGATTACATCCAGGCGGGCGACTGCTACCAGGTCAACTTCGCCCAGCGTTTCCGCGCGCCGTGCCTGGGCGATCCCTGGGCCGCCTACTGCGCGTTGCGCGAAGCCTGCCCGACGCCATTTTCCGGGTTCCAGAGCCTGCCGGACGACGGCGCGGTGCTGAGCCTGTCGCCGGAGCGTTTCGTGCGCATCAGCGAGCGCCACGTCGAGACCCGCCCGATCAAAGGCACCCGCCCCCGCGGCCTTACGCCGGAAGAAGACGCGGCGAATGCCGCCGAACTGCTGGCCAGCCCCAAGGACCGCGCCGAGAACCTGATGATCGTCGACCTGCTGCGCAACGACCTCGGCCGCACCTGCCGCACTGGCTCGGTAAACGTGCCGGAACTGTTCAGCCTGGAAAGCTACCCCAACGTGCATCACCTGGTCAGTAGCGTGACCGGCACATTGGCCGACGACAAAGACGCCCTCGACCTGATCGCCGGCAGCTTCCCCGGCGGTTCGATCACCGGCGCGCCGAAGATCCGCGCGATGCAGATCATCGACGAACTGGAGCCCACACGCCGTGGGTTGTACTGCGGTTCGCTGGTGTACCTGGATGTGCGCGGCGAGATGGACAGCTCCATCGCCATCCGCAGTTTGCTGGTCAAGGATGGCCAGGTGTGTTGCTGGGGCGGCGGTGGGATCGTGGCGGATTCGCAGTGGGAGGCGGAGTACCAGGAGTCGCTGACGAAGGTACAGGTGTTGTTACAAACGCTGGAAAACCTGTAGCGCGCAGTGCCTTCCTGGCTCTCAGACGCAGAGCCAAGCAGTAGAAAAAACCTGAATCAGACCCACAGTAGACGCAGTTGAACGTCGGAGGATAGCGTCCGGCTTCAACCGTCCGCCCGCCGTCTGTGAAGGATCACATGAAGCGACTGCCTACCCGTCAGGAAATACTTCCGAGATTGCATCTCCTCTCAAGCGCATCTACTATCTCCCAAATTGGGAGGTTGCAGCGATGCGGATAATCGCTCTATCGACCTTACGAATATTCTGGGAAAACCAACCCGCCTATATCGATGCAAAAGCGCCGCTTATTGAATTGTATCGGCATATGGAAAAGGCCATTTACCCGACGCCACAAGCACTCAAGGCAGCGCTCAGGACCGCGAGCATTCTCAAAGGTGGCAGGGTTGTATTCAACGTGGGCGGCAACAAATATCGAGTGATCATGGCGATCGATTACCAGCGACAGCTTGGGTTCATACGGTTCGTAGGGACTCATGCGCAGTACGACCAGATCAACGCGGAGACCGTGTAATGAACATCAAACCCATACACTCCGAGGAAGACCTCACTGCTGCACTCGCGCGGGTACAGCAGCTCTGGGGAGCGGACATCGGCTCGACTGAAGGCGATGAGCTGGAAATTCTTGCAGTACTCATTGAGAAGTACGAAGCCGAACATTACCCAATACCACCTTCTGATCCGGTGGAAGCCATTAAATTTCGCATGGAGCAACTGGGCATGACTGCCCGCGACCTGGAGCCATTTATCGGCACCAGCGGACGTGTATCCGAAGTGCTGAACCACAAGCGCAAGCTGAGCCTATCGATGATCAAGCGGCTGCATGAAGGCTTGAGTATTCCTTATGAGCGGTTGCTTGCAGGGAGCTGACAGAAACATGGTAGTGGCGCTACCTTCCCCATCGGGAGCAAGCCCCCGATAGGGCCATCAGCCGAACCGAAAGAAATTACAGGCTCAACGGCCGATTCGACGCCCTGATGAACTCTTTCTTCAAATCTTCAAACGTATGCACCGCCGGGAATTGTGGGAATTCGCGGATCACATTGTCCGGCGCATGGAACAGAATCCCGCGGTCGGCCTCGCCCAACATGGTGGTGTCGTTGTAGGAGTCGCCCGCAGCGATCACGCGGTAGTAGAGGGTCTTGAACGCCAATACCGACTGGCGCTTGGGGTCTTTCTGGCGCAGTTGGTAGCTGACCACGCGGTCGTTTTCGTCGGTGATGAGACGGTGGCACAACAAGGTCGGGAAACCCAGCTGGCGCATCAGCGGCTGGGAGAATTCGTAGAAGGTGTCGGACAGGATCACCACCTGGAAGCGCTCGCGCAGCCAGTTGACGAACTCGATGGCACCGTCCAGCGGCTTGAGGGTGGCGATCACTTCCTGGATGTCGGCGAGCTTGAGCCCGTGTTCGTCGAGGATGCGCAGGCGCTGCTTCATCAGCACGTCGTAGTCGGGAATGTCACGGGTGGTGGCCCGCAGGGATTCAATACCGGTTTTTTCGGCGAAGGCGATCCAGATTTCCGGCACCAGCACCCCTTCCAGGTCGAGACAGGCAATTTCCACAAGACACTCCCATTAGATGTTGTTAGTTGAGCGAGCAAAAGGACTGCCGAACTCTAGCGATTCAAGCCCGCCGCCGCAACGCAGGGCGGATTTTGATACCATCGCTCCCCTATAGAGCGCTCAGCGCCATTGACCTGTAGGAACCGTCCTGATGAACCAAGCCTTCGACGTCGTTGAACTCGCCACGACTTATGCCAACAAGTCTGCCCAGGACATTCTCAAGCTGGCGTTCAGCCAGTTCGGTGATGACCTGTGGATTTCCTTCAGCGGCGCCGAGGATGTGGTGCTGGTGGACATGGCCTGGAAGCTGAACAAGAACGTCAAGGTGTTCAGCCTCGACACCGGTCGCCTGCACCCGGAGACCTACCGGTTTATCGAGCAGGTGCGCGACTTCTACAAGATCGACATCGAACTGATCTCGCCAGACCAGAGCAAGCTGGAACCCTTCGTCAAGGAGAAAGGCCTGTTCAGCTTCTACAAGGACGGCCATGGCGAATGCTGCGGCGTGCGCAAGATCGAGCCGCTGCGCCGCAAGCTTTCCGGCGTCAGCGCCTGGGCCACCGGCCAACGCCGCGACCAGAGCCCCGGCACCCGCAGCCAGGTGGCGGCGCTGGAAATCGACACCGCCTTCTCCACCCCGGAACGTACCCTGTACAAGTTCAACCCGCTGGCGCAGATGACCAGCGAGGAGATCTGGGGTTACATCCGCATGCTGGAGCTGCCGTACAACAGCCTGCATGAGCGCGGCTTTATCAGCATCGGCTGTGAGCCGTGCACCCGTCCTGTGCTGCCGAACCAGCACGAGCGCGAAGGACGCTGGTGGTGGGAAGAAGCCACGCAGAAGGAATGCGGGCTGCATGCCGGGAATATCATCAGCAAGGCTTGAAGTTGATGCTGTAAAAAATGTGGGAGGGAGCTTGCCCTGATGCTAGTCAGTTGAGGCTTTTTGTAGGAGCGAGCTTGCTCGCGAAAAACTCACAGGCGCCGCGTTCATTCAGGAAGCACGCGTTATCGTTGACGTTTTTCGCGAGCAAGCTCGCTCCTACAGGAGGCGATGTACGCTTAACTGACTGGTATTAGGGCAAGCCCCCTCCCTCATTTTGTTTTGGGTTGAGTGTTAGAGATGTACACATAGATGTAACCATCGGTGCCATTTATGTGTGCAATTTTTCTTCAGCCG
Source organism: Pseudomonas sp. 8 R 14 (assembly GCF_900005955.1). Classification (NCBI taxonomy): domain Bacteria; kingdom Pseudomonadati; phylum Pseudomonadota; class Gammaproteobacteria; order Pseudomonadales; family Pseudomonadaceae; genus Pseudomonas; species Pseudomonas sp. 8 R 14. Next base: position 161,714 of record NZ_CVTH01000038.1, read on the forward strand.
CACCATAACGTAACACCTCCCCCCTCCCCTCGGTTGGCCTGGTGAATCACAGGCTGACAACGCAAAAATAAATAGCTGTTCAATCGGTCAATTTATATCTCTTCAAATTCAGCCAGTTATTTAACTAACCTATAAAAACGAAATTACCCAGGACTTTCATAGATCCAAAGCTGGCACGCATGTGGCTTAAGGTGAAATACGCCTTGTATACAATAAATACAAAACCTACATACACTTTGCCATCTGCAGCGCCTCGGCAGATGTGCCGGAGCCTGCCGGAATGCGTACAAGCCTCTCGAATAACATCGCACTGGATCTGCCCTCCTCCACCCTGAACCCGGACGCCGCAAGCCCCGGCCCCCTGGTGCTCAGCCCGCGCCTGCACAACAAGGACCTGGCGCCCACCAAGGTCGAAGGCCGACGCTGGGGGCGCTACAGCATCTTCGCGCTCTGGACCAATGACGTGCACAACATCGCCAACTATTCGTTCGCCATCGGCCTCTACGCGCTGGGCCTGGGCGGCTGGCAGATCCTGTTGTCCCTGGGCATCGGCGCGGCGCTGGTGTACTTCTTCATGAACTTGTCGGGGTATATGGGCCAGAAGACCGGCGTGCCGTTTCCGGTGATCAGCCGCATCAGTTTCGGCATTCACGGCGCGCAGATCCCGGCGTTGATCCGCGCCGTGATAGCGATTGCCTGGTTTGGTATCCAGACGTACCTGGCGTCGGTGGTTTTCCGCGTACTGCTGACGGCGATTCATCCGGGCTTTGCCGACTATGACCACAACTCGATCCTGGGACTATCGACCCTGGGTTGGGCCTGTTTCGTGGCGATCTGGTTCGTGCAACTGGTGATCCTCGCTTATGGCATGGAGATGGTGCGCCGCTATGAAGGCTTCGCCGGGCCGGTGATTTTGCTGACGGTGGCGGCGCTGGCCGGTTGGATGTACTTCCAGGCCGGCGGCCACATTGCCTGGTCGATCCGCGAACCGCTGAGCGGCGGCGAGATGTGGCGCAATATCTTTGCCGGTGGCGCGTTGTGGCTGGCGATCTATGGCACGCTGATCCTCAACTTCTGCGACTTCGCGCGCTCTTCGCCGTGCCGCAAGACCATCCTCGTCGGCAACTTCTGGGGCCTGCCGGTGAATATCCTGGTGTTTGCCGCCATCACCGTGCTGCTGTGCGGCGGGCAATTCCAACTCAATGGCCGAGTGATCGAAAGCCCGACTGAAATCATTGCAGCCATCCCCAATACCTTCTTTCTCGTGCTGGGCTGCCTGGCGTTCCTGATCGTGACCGTGGCGGTGAACATCATGGCCAACTTCGTCGCGCCGGCCTTTGTGCTGAGCAACCTGGCACCCAAATACCTGAACTTCCGCCGTGCCGGCTTGATCAGCGCCACCGTGGCCGTGCTGATCCTGCCGTGGAACCTCTACAACAGCCCACTGGTGATCGTGTATTTCCTCTCCGGCCTGGGCGCGCTGCTGGGGCCGCTGTACGGGGTGATCATGGTCGATTACTGGCTGATTCGTAAAAGCCAGGTGGACGTACCGCAGCTGTATAGCGAAAACCCGAATGGCGTTTATTACTACAGCCGTGGGGTGAATATGCGTGCAGTGGCGGCGTTTATTCCTGCAGCCGTGATCGCCATCCTGCTGGCGCTGTTGCCGGGATTTGCCAGCGTCTCGCCGTTTTCCTGGTTGTTTGGCGCCGGTATTGCAGGGTTGCTGTACCTGCTGATCGCCAAGCGCCAGCCGTTCTACGCCGATGTCAGCGGCGAAAGCATTGCCGTCGATAACGTCAGTCACTGAGTAAGGACCTTCCATGCGTATCCTCGTGGTCAACGTCAACACCACCGAATCCATCACTGAAACCATCGCTCAACAGGCGCGGTCCGTGGCCTCGCCGGGCACCGAGATTGTCGGGCTCACGCCCTACTTCGGCGCGGAATCGGTGGAGGGCAACTTTGAAAGCTACCTGGCCGCCATCGCCGTAATGGACCGGGTGATGGCCTACGACCAACCGTTCGATGCGGTGATCCAGGCCGGCTACGGCGAGCACGGCCGGGAAGGCTTGCAGGAGTTGCTGAATGTGCCGGTGGTGGACATCACCGAAGCGGCGGCCAGCACCGCAATGTTCCTGGGCCACGCCTACTCCGTGGTCACCACCCTGGACCGCACCGTGCCGCTGATCGAAGACCGCCTGAAACTCGCCGGCCTGTACCAGCGCTGCGCCTCGGTGCGCGCCAGCGGCATGGCGGTGCTGGAACTGGAGGAAGACCCGCTGGCCGCCATGGAAGCCATCGTGCGCCAGGCGGAACTGGCCATCCGCGAGGACAAGGCCGAAGTGATCTGCCTGGGTTGCGGCGGCATGGCCGGGCTGGATGAGCAGATTCGCCAGCGCACCGGCGTGCCGGTGGTGGATGGGGTGACGGCGGCGGTGACCATCGCCGAATCCCTGGTGCGGCTGGGGTTGTCGACGTCGAAGATCCGCACTTACGCGACGCCTCGACCGAAGCAGGTGATTGGCTGGCCAACTCGGTTCGGCCGCTGATCTGCGCCTGGTTTCAGATTGCGCTGAACCTCTGGCCCAGCTTCTTCTCGGCAAACTGCTCGATGATGAAATCCACAAACGCCCGGGTCTTGCCGGGCAGCAGTTTGTGCTCCGCGTAGTAGATGGAAATATTGCCGTCGTCGACACACCAGCCGGGCAACACGCGCACCACCGCGCCACTGTCAAGGAACGGCACGGCCATGGGCATGCTCACCAGCGCAATCCCCAGGCCCTGGGCGCTGGCACAGCAGGCGGCTTCGGAGTCGCTCATGGTCATGCCGGGCTTGAGCACCAGCGGGCGGTGTTCGCGCGCGACACTGGTCAATTGCCAGGACCGGATACGCCCGGTTTGCGGCGAGCGGATCAGAATGCCCTTGCAGCGCGACAAGTCTTCGGGCTCGCGCACCGGCGGGCGCTGCGCCAGGTAATCCGGCGAGGCCACCAACACCCGATGCGCCGGCGCCAGCTTGCGCGCCACCACCCCTTGGGGCAGCTCAAAACCGCCACCGATGGCGGCATCGAAGCCCTGGCCGATCAGGTCCACCTGGCGGTTGTCGAAATGCCAGTCCGGGCTGATATCCGGAAAGCGCGCCATGAACGCCCCCAGCAACGGCACCACGTAGCGATTGCCAAACACGGTGCCCATGCTGACCTTGAGCGTGCCCACCGGCCGGCCTTCGGCGCTGGCCAGGTTAGCCACGGCATTCTGGATGGTGGTGAGGCTGCCGCTGACTTCGGCCAGGAACAACTTGCCGGCTTCGGTCAGGGCCAGACGCCGGGTGCTGCGCTGGAACAGCCGCACGCCGAGGCGCACCTCCAGCTTGGCGACGCTTTTGCCGACCGCCGCCGGGGTCAGGCTCAGGTGCCGGGCCGCCTCGGCAAAGCTGCCGCCTTCGGCGCTGCGCACAAAGCATTCGATACTGCCAAAGCTTTCCATAACGCCACACTCTAAACTTTTGGTTTACACAGACTATAGCAATCACGGTCTACCGGCAGCGGCGAGCGAGGTCGATACTCGGCTCCAACAACAGGGCATTGCGCCTTGAATGACCAGGAGATCGACATGACCACACACAACCTCAGCGGCAAAGTCGCCTTGATCCAAGGCGGTTCCCGCGGCATCGGCGCCGCCATCGTCAAGCGCCTGGCAGCACAGGGTGCAGCCGTTGCCTTTACCTACGTCAGCTCGGCCGCCAAGGCTGAAGCCCTGCAGCACAGCGTGATCAGCGAAGGCGGCAAAGCCCTGGCGATCCACGCCGACAGCGCCGATGCCACTGCGATTCGCAACGCGGTCAACGCCACCGTGGAAGCCTTTGGCCGCCTGGACATCCTGGTGAATAACGCCGGCGTGTTGGCCATCGCACCCTTGGAGGACTTCAAGCTGGAAGACTTCGACCAGACTTTGGCGATCAACGTGCGCAGCGTGTTTATCGCCACCCAGGAAGCCGCCAGGCATATGGGTGAAGGTGGCCGGGTGATCAACATCGGCAGCACCAATGCCGAGCGCATGCCGTTTGGCGGTGGTGGCCCGTACGCAATGAGCAAGGCGGCGCTGGTCGGTTTGACCAAGGGTTTGGCGCGGGACCTGGGGCCGCGCGGCATCACCATCAACAACGTGCAACCTGGGCCGGTGGACACCGATATGAACCCGGCAAACAGTGATTTTGCCGAGAGCCTGATCGGGTTGATGGCGGTGGGCCGTTACGGGCACGTGGAAGAGATTGCCAGTTTCGTGGCATATCTGGCCGGGCCGGAAGCGGGGTATATCACCGGTGCCAGCCTGACTATCGATGGTGGCTTCAGCGCATAACCCAATGTGGGAGCGGCTTGCCCCCTCCCACCTGTTGACCTTGTTGGTTCAGGAGATGGGGGGCAGGCCATAGGCCGCCAGGTCGAAGTCCGCAAGCTTGCGGATGATCTGGTCGGCATGCTGGTACTTGCTGTCGGCCATGGCTTCATCGGGCACGGCGATGGCGGTCATATGGGCGGCCTTCGCCGCCGTTACACCAAACGGCGAGTCTTCGAACACCAGGCAATCCTCGGGCGCAACGCCCAGGCGGCGCGCGGCGGTAAGGAAGATGTCCGGCGCCGGCTTGGCGGCACCGACTTCCGGGTCGTCAGCGGTGACGATGGTGTCGAACAAACCAAACCACTCGCGGTGCAAGGTGGTTTTGTGGCCAAACGAATTGCGCGACGAACTGGTGCCCACGGCAATCGGAATGTTGTGCGCCTTCAAGTGCCGCACCAGAGCTTCCGCGCCAGGCATGCCCAAGGCCTTGGGAAAGCGCTCGCTCATCAGCGGTTCGCGAATTTCGAGGAATTCAGCCGGGGTAATCGGCAGGTCCAGCGCCTTGACCACATAGTCGGCCAAATCCTGGGCGCCGCGCCCGATGATGTGCTGCTTGATGCCCCAGTCGTAGGTTCGGCCGTAGCGTTCAGCGATGATCTGCGTGACTTCGGTGTAGATGCCTTCCGTATCCAGCAATAACCCGTCCATATCGAAAATCACGGCCTTGATCGGACCGACTGCGGTACGCGGTGCATTCATCACTACAAACCCTGGAAGAAGGACTAAATGGATTCAGCACAATAACGGCCTGGGTTACCTGCAAGCAACCTTCGCGGCCAGGTATTGAGTCGGCACAGGACTGCAGTCTGTGTGCGATCAGTGATTCATACCGGGCAACAGTTTTACCCGCCCGCCTGCGATGCGGCCGTCTAGGGTTTGTAGGAACAGAGCGTTCGGCCGATAGCTCTCCTTTGAAAAATACCCCTTGCAAACCTTATAAAAGACTTATTAACCTCTGATGAACTCAATCCACTGGACCCGAAAAACCGTCAAGCAATTGCTTCGATTGCATTCGTATCATCAGCAACAAGTACGCGATGCCGTCTTCGCGCTTGAACGCATGCCCGAGGCAGTCAACGTCAAGGCGTTGGTCAACCACCCCCACGGTTACCGATTAAGGGTGGGTCATTACCGAGTCCTTTTCGACTGGGACGGCAATATCCAGGTAGTCAGCATTCAAGAGGTCAAGAAACGTGACGAGCGAACCTACTGCCATACAGATCATCCACAATACGGAGGGCAAGCCAGCCTTCGTGGTGATCCCTTATGAACACTATCTGGCCCGGCAGAACGATCCAAACCTCATTCCTCACGCGGTCGTCAGCCGCCTGGTAGATGGAGCCACTCCGATCCGAGCCTGGCGCGAACACCTGAACCTGACCCAGGAAGAAGTCGCCCAACGCCTGGGCATTTCCCAATCCGCATTTGCCCAGCAAGAGGCGGTGAACAAACCTCGCCGGACGACGCGGGAAAAGATTGCCAAGGCATTTGGCATCAACCCCGGTCAACTGGAGCTATAGCCTCAACGGGACAGTCCGCGCCTTCAGTCACCTAAAAGCGAAACCAAACATGCTCTATCGTCTAGCCGCAGACAGCCTCGTGCTGTTCCACCTGTGCTTCATCCTGTTCGTACTGTTTGGTGGGCTGCTGGCGCTGAAATGGCGCCCGGTTATCTGGCTGCACTTACCCGCCGCTGCGTGGGGCGTGGCGGTCGAAGTGTTCCACCTGCCCTGCCCGCTGACCCGCTGGGAAAACCTGTTCCGCCACCTCGCCGGGCAGGACGGTTATGGCGGTGGGTTTATCGAGCATTACATCCTCACACTGATCTACCCGGCCGGGCTGACGCCACAGATCCAGCTGGGCCTGGGCGCATTGGTGCTGGCGATCAATATTGCGGTGTATGTGCGCTTGATCCGGCGTTACGTACAGGCTTGAGACAGCTTCACTGGTGAAGAATCAGACTCCCTCAGTCCCTTCACCGGCGCCACCATGTCCGAAGCCTTCGAAGTCCCCAGCCCCCACGAAAAACACCTCGAACACACCACCGAACACGCCCACGCCCACGGCGACAGTTTCGCCAGTCGCATCGCCGTCATGACCGCACTGATGGCCACCCTTGGCGCCATGCTCAGCTACCAGGCCGGCTCCACCGAGAGCGAAGCGGCGATGGACAAGAACAACGCGGCCATCATCAAGACCGAAGCCGCCAACCAGTGGAACTACTACCAGGCCAAGTCCAGCCGGCAGAACCTGGCGGAACTCGCGACCCATATTCCCGGTGTGGATGCCGCCCATTACAAGGATGAGATCGAGCGCTACAAAAGCCAGAAGGAAGAGGTACGCAAGCAAGCGGAGAAACTAGAGGCGACCTCAAAGGAATGGGATGAAAAATCCGAGCAGGCCCTGCACCAGCACCATCGTTGGGCCCAGGCGATGACCGCGATTCAGATCGCGATTTCGCTGGCGGCGATTACGTTGTTGACGAGGAGGGAGTGGTTGAAGCGCATGTCCTATGCGGCGGCGGGTGTGGCGGTGGTGTTAGGTAGCCTGGCGTGGTTGCATATCTGACAGGGGAAGATTGATTTCAATCCCTTGCCGGGGCGATTAAAGTGCAGCCCCCGAGAATTGAATCTCGGGCTTTAGTCCATGGAGTTTCCCAGTGAAGTACATCAGTAAAGTGGTTGCAGCAGCCGTTCTCGGTTTCACCCTCGCAGGTTGCACCGGCACCGCCATCAAATCCCCGCAATACGACAGCAGCCAGTACACCGTGCTGGGTCACAGCGAAGCCAGCGCCACCGGCATCATGCTGTTCGGCGTGATCCCGATCGGCCAGAACAGCCGTTTCGTGCGCGCCCAGGACGCCGCCATCAAGGCAAAAGGCGGCGATGCGCTGATCAACACCCAAGTGCAGGAAAACTGGTTCTGGGCCTGGGTGCTCAGCGGTTACACCACCAAGATTTCCGGTGATGTGATCAAGCTGAAAACCGCGCAGTAAAATCGCTCGGGCTTTCAACTGAGCCCGCGACGTATCATGGGCCAACCTTTCGAGGATGGCCCATGAACCTCAGTATCCTCTATGCACTCGCCGCCGCCGCCCTGTTCGGCGCCAGCACCCCGCTCGCCAAACACCTCGGCCTGGGCCTCTCGCCCGTGCTGCTCGCCGGCCTGCTCTATCTTGGCAGTGGCGTCGGCCTCGCTGGTGTGCGCGTTATTCGTGATCGCGGCTGGAAACCCTCCGGGCTAACCCCTTCGGAATGGCCCTGGCTGCTCGGCGCCATCGCATTCGGCGGCATCCTCGGGCCCGTCGCGTTGATGTTCGGCCTGACCCGCACCGCTGGCGCCACCGCCTCCCTGATGCTCAACCTGGAATCGGTGCTGACCGCCGTTATCGCCTGGGTCGTGTTCAGGGAAAACGCCGACCGTCGCATCGTCCTGGGGATGATCGCCATCGTGCTGGGCGGCGTGGTGCTGTCGGGGGCCGACGGCGGTGGCACCAGCCATGACTGGACGGGGCCGCTGGCGGTTGCCGTGGCGTGCCTGTGCTGGGGGATCGATAACAACCTGACGCGCAAGGTGTCTGCATCGGACGCGCTGTTTATCGCCGGGGCCAAGGGGTTGATTGCGGGGCTGGTGAATGGCGGGTTGGCGCTTTATCTCGGGGCGCAGATCCCGGGCATGGCGCGGCTTGCACCTATCTTGCTGGTGGGTTTTCTGGGCTATGGCATCAGCCTGGTGATGTTCGTGCTGGCGTTGCGCGGACTGGGCAGCGCACGCACGGGAGCCTATTTTTCCACCGCGCCGTTCCTGGGTGCTGCGATTGCGGTGCTGTTGTTGGGTGAGTCAGTGACGCTGGCGTTCTGGATTGCCTCAGCGCTGATGGCCGTGGGGGTTTGGCTGCACCTGACGGAACGGCATGCCCATGAACATCAGCATGACGCGACGGAACACGGGCATCGGCATGTACATGATGAACACCATCAGCATGAGCACGGGTTTGCGTGGGATCCGGCGGAACCCCATAGCCATGTGCATGTGCACAGTCCGCTGAGGCACAGCCATGCGCATTTTCCGGATGTGCATCATCGGCATAGGCATTGAAGGGAGATGTATTGCGCAGCAGCAATAGATTTGAGCAACTTCCTACAAAGCTCTCAGAAGCGCCACTCTCCCACTTCAAAACCGCCCAACCTATAGTCCCTCGGTCGCTGACATGGCGATCGGGTTTGGCGACTCGAGGATAAATCGACAGATGCCTCCCGGCGATTTGCGGGATGCTTCTGCGCGCAATAAGCTGCTCGATGGTAGCTGTGCGTGGGAGACCTTCGGGTCTGCCGGTTTTTCCGATTGTCCCGGTTCGCCAACCTGCGTACAGCTGCCACCCTTTTGTTTGGCGACAAATGTGTGGTTGCTACCCTTCGACAACCGGAGCTCCACATATGAACCAATACATGGCCCTAACCAGCAATGACAGTGCCACACCTGCGCTTTTTGTCGATACAACCGCACCACTGGAAATCCTCCTCGACGCCGCGACCTATCGACTGCGTGCCGTGACACAGGTCCTAGAGAACCTTGCGCTGCGCGGTGAAATAAATAGCGATGCGGTCGTACTCAGCGATTTTGCCTTACTGTGCTCAATCCCGTTACGCGATGGGTGTGACTTGCTGGACGTCATAGGGCGAAGGATGGATACGCCAAGCGAATGATTTGAATTAGGTTAGTGTTTCAAACCCCAGAAATCACAAAACCCCTGGTTTCTCTCGAAACCAGGGGTTTTGTTTACATCGAATTTGGCGGTGAAGGAGAGATTCGAAACTACCCGTTTGCAGTTTTCGAAACCAAGCCCCCCGGTTTACAAGGGCTGCAGCCCGGTGGTGCGCGCAGGATCTGTCCCATGGCAGTCCCATGGCTTAAATGCACCAGGTTGCAGAAAACGGTCACGACAGGCGTTTTGAACGATTTATGTTGAGGCATGGGAAAAAGGTAATTTTGGTAATGAGCTGTGAAAAACCGGATAAACCCTAATAAAATCAGTTAGTTGATATGGTTTTATAGAGGTAATAATAGGGTAAGTAATAGGTTAGAAAATTACTTTCAGTGCTAGTAATGCCAGTGAGCCGCCAAACCCAGTAAATTGGGGGCTTGAACAAAATATTACCTCTCTCGTTACCTAATATTACCCTCCAAGGTAATGGCTGAAAGCCACGCCCTACAAGGGCTCCAGCCCGTTCTGACCTGCCAATTACTAAAATTACCCTTTTCCCACCCCTCGCCTGAAAAAAAGCCATCCGCCCACCGCTTCCGCGTTTTTTCCATACGCTATTGATTGGGACTGACAGCCTGAAATTGATGGTGATGCTGTGCGATGCCTCAGAGTGCTGGAAACCCAGATAGGCTGGGCCTCACAGTCGGTTTTGCGTAGGATTCGAGAGCAGCTGGTTGACCTCAGATATGAACGGTGCCGAAAACGAAAACACCACCTGCAGCCAGTTTTCACAACCGTAGTCCCCGTAAACTGGACACCTCGCCTCGGTGACCAGTCCCCTGCCGCCCCGTGACACATGTGCAAGGCCACTGCACTTTTTTGCAAAGCCTTGCACTCTGTGCAATTGCGAAACATCCCCCAGCCCCCGCAGCGGGCTTGGGCGGGAGCCGCGTTTGCAACCCACTCCCCGTTTGCACAAAAAAGGGACACAAAGCCCGTCGGCGGGAGGGGGATAAGTGCTTTTTCTCAAGATTTTTTCTTCGGTGGCAGGTTTTCGGCCTGCCATGGCTTGGCATGTACCGTCAGCAGTTCCTCGGGTGGATGTCGGGATGCCGCTCGAGCGAGATCCACTGCCGCGCCAACTAGATGCTACGCTCTCGAGGATGGCGGTGACCGGCTTTGTTCTGAACGGGATAAAGTATGCTGATGGGTGCGTTTATGCGCAGTCCTGGTGGTGTCGATTAAGCTAGATAATAAGAAAACAGAAGGGCATAACATTGAGCGTAAATTGCGTGTATTGCGGTGAAGATAACAAATTCAACAGTGAGCATATGTTTCCAGCAGGACTAGGCGGGGATGACAACTCATTCCTGCTTACCGACTGCGTTTGTAAAAAATGCAACGATTATTTCTCAACACTTGAAGTAGAGCTCTCGCGCAAAACCCCTAGCGCCCTTGCAAGGCTCATTCATCAAACATCAGGGCGAGATAGGGGGGCGAAGACCAGCGAACCTATTATGCAGGTTGAAAACAGCTATATCATTGATACAGACGGAACTCTCCTAGAGACCAAAATCTCTGCAAAAATGAAGACAACACTCGTCCCTCAGGTTCACATAAAAGGGAAAGTAATTAATTTCACCGCAACAGACCCTGACGAACTGGAAGAATTTCTTCTTCAACTTAAAAAAACCTTAAATGAAAAAATAGTTCATATAATTGAAAAAACATCTGGGGCGGAAGGGAACGGTTTTTTTGTTCGAATGGTTTCGTTGGACGGGCCGGCAATGACCTTCGGTGAGACTTTCGCGCCCGAAAAACCACCTAAAAACTCCATTTGGATAAAAGAAGGAGTAGAACGTACAAAGCGAGCGGTGGATAATTCTTTGACTTATTTAACCCCTCGCTTCTACCATCACAATGGTAAGTCAATCACTTATAAATCTGGCGACTCATCAAAGATTCTCGAAGACCTAGCAAAAGTTCGACAATTCGTAAATCGACGCGATGAAACAGTGAGCTTTACAGACACGACGATTGACCAGCCGCTTGTTAGTGTAGAGATGGGTTTTGACTATCGCAAAGTCACCCAAGCATTCGCTAAAATAGGAATGAATTTCATTATTTACCTGGCAGGCGCTAAATATGCAAGCGACCTGGGTTTCCTGAACATCAAGACAAAAATTAGGCAAGGAACTTCAGATATAAAAGTTAATGCCCTTGATTCATCCGACCCATTTTATCAAACTCTAAGCTCTCTGCCTGAAAACACTCACTGCATGGCACTGCACAACTTCCCACAGGCCGAATGTAGATCCGCATTTTTTTTCCACTTAAAATTGTATGGCGGTGTAACAGTTGAAGTGATCCTGTCTGAAAACGCACCTACTCCGCCATGGGGCGCAGAAACAAAATTCGCCTTAATCCACTTCAATGAGCACAGGATCGAGATCCTTGGCGAAAGAGAGTTTTTTTCTTATCATGCATCGACAGCTCCTGAATAACAGCGCCGCATACATCAACGGCGTTGCCTATATGCAAAGTAATATAGTGTCGAGACTCATGACTCGTCTCAACACGCACCATAACTGGATGCTTATTCAAAAAGGATTTCCATGGTGAAGTATGAGAAAACCCTTATAAAGTTGTGCAGGCATCCAAAACTCACTCCTGAGTTGATAGTCGCAGCTTTTAACAAGCACGAAGACAAAGACGTGGATGTCAACGCTAAAAATTTAGAAAGACCAGGCTTTGAAATAGCTACCGACGAAGGCTTATGTTTTGTAACAGAACGCCCAATTTCATATTACAACGAAAAATGGGCACGAGTTACGTGGACGCAGGAAGCGGCGCTAACGTTATCATTGCCCGTGCCACTTCATTTTGTAGGTGAAGGCGAGTTTATAAAAGAACTCTTTAAAATGCGCAACTCTGAGAACCCAAAAGATGCGGCAGATTACTGGCTCAATGAATATTTTGCCCCTGAAATCGCAGCCGCTTACTTTAACAAATATTTTTCGACTAGCGACTCCCTTAAAGAGTATAGAACAATCGTATTCGAAGCGATTGAAGCATATTATCTTGGGATGGACCACGTAGCGACTATGTCCCTTATCCCAGTATTTGAGGCAGGACTGCGGAATATCCAAGACTCTAAACTTGGCACTAAACCAAACAATGTTAGCGCAGAAGTCTTTGAGCAAAACCTGAAGGAAATTATAAAACAATGGGGACGAAGAAGATTAGAAGCATACGCCTGGTATCCAGGAAAAAACTATAACTCAGCAATCGAGATCGATTTTCTGACTCACATATGCCCCCAATCTGACGTGATGAACGCATTCAGAATCTTCTTTAAAGACGTACTCTACAAATCAAGCTCTGGAAACAATGACGGCTTCAACCGCCATCTTATAATCCATCTATTAAAGAATGACTTTAAAAATCCAGCAAACTTCGTAAGAATATTTATCTGCTTGACGCACATAGTATTCATTGAAAGCCTCGAAAACCCGAATGTCCCCTTCTTCTGGCGCGGAATAGATGCCGAAGACAGGAAAATGGCAGAATACTTTATTGAAATTTCGGAGAAGCTTGGCAGCCCCCGTCGTCCAATACTAAAGTCTTTAGGCATCGACGGATACGAAAAACCATGAATAACAGCTCAGCTGAATACAAAAGGAGCAGCATGAAGGATGCATAGCCGAATTAATATCGATTAACTGACGCCGCTTTGATCCTCTTAGGAAGTAACCGGCGCTAGTGAGGCATGCAGTTCCCTTGCTTGAGCTGCATCAGCCATAAATTCTGCGGCATTTGAAGGCACTGGACTTGCCCCATGAACATGACTAGCAATATGACCAGCCATCTGCTCGAGCAACTCCAAGGCATCGCATAACACTTGAAAGATGTTGACGCTTTCTGACCCCATCCAGTTTTTAGGTGATTGCAGGCGCTGACTGACTGCCGTCACGCTCTCGCGCATGCCCTGAATCCTTTCCTCCATATCGCCGCCCACCGTGGCGTTATGCTTCTGCCCTACCACTAAATTCAAGTCTCGCCCGGTAGCCTGGTGCAGATCATCCACCGCCGCCAAGCTCGCAGATCCACCCGACAGCAGCTTGAGTGCCCCCAGCGCCTCGATCTTCTTTATCCCACCCACCGACTCAGTTGAATGGTCGTCCACCGTCCTGGTGTGGCTCTGGAAGCTCTCAGTGTTCTGCATCGCCTCCACTTCCCGCTCGATCGCCTTATCTTGGATCTTGCCGTCCGTTTGGCGCAGCCAGTTACCGTCGGCGTCGACACGCTGCTGGCAAGCTTCGCTGTGCTGCCACACCTGGTCGCCCTTCGGCACCCGGGGCAGGCTCAGGCCGTGGGGCAGGATCTGCGTGATAAAGGGCTTATGCGGCAGACCATAGGCAAAGCTGACCACCACGGTGGTGCCCTCTTCCGGGAAACCGAACATGCCTGCCTCTTGTCCGCCCATCGGTGCCGGCAGTGGCAGGCCGGTCAGGATCGGCAGTGCTGGATCCGGCTCGCCATCAGGCAGCAGCACCTCCACGTCGACGCCAAAGCGCGGTCGGAAGTCATCACACAGGCCTGGCGCCGCCGGCGCATCCGGCACGGCCACCACCCGGCCAAAGCGTGGCAGGTGGTAACCGCCGGTAAGTTCGGGAAATTGCCGCTCTACGCTGCGACGGATTGCGTCGTCCATTTGATCGCCATTTGGTTGCCGGCAAAGGTCACGCTGGTGATCCTCTCGCCCTGGTTGATGGTTGCACCTGGTCGTAGTCCTGGAAGGGCCGCGATCATTGCGCTCTGGTTGCCCTGGTAGCCGTCGAATAGTTCAACAGGCAGCTGCAGCGGCGAGCGGATGCCAAAGAAGCTGTCGGCCCAACTGCCCACGAACACCTCGCCGTCGCCCTGCTGCTGCCAGATAAAGTCGGGAATGTTGAAGACGCTCGCCAGGCTGTCCATTGCCAGATAGCCGGCAGCCAGGCTGTAGAAAAACGGGGCTTTGACCTTGGCGTAGGTCTTGTCCGGCACCCGGAAGCGAAGGCCGGTCTGGAACATTGACTACACCAGTGTTTGCGACCAATGCGGCAATTGGCGCGTCCAGGGCAGTCACTTGAAATGCAGCCGGCTGCGCCAGCTGCAGAACGCCCATCTACGTAGCCACAAGCCTAAACGGTAAGCAGTGTCCACCAGAAGATGCGCTACCAGATACTTGGCCCGGAAACGGGCCTTTTTGTTTCCGATCGTCAGACTGTCGATACACAAGCACAGCGTTAGGGGTTTACATGAGTGGGGTCGAAGCTCGCGGGAAATCCGTGAGAATCTATTTTCAATACAACGGGGAGAAATGCCGGGAAGCAATCCCGGGCGGCAACACGCCGGCCAACGTGGCCCAGGCTAAGCGCATGGTCGAAATCATCGAGTACGAAATTCAGGCCGGCACCTTCGATTACGCACGGCACTTTCCCAACTCGGTCAAGTTGGTGGAAAACACATTCGGCCATTACCTGGACCTGTGGTTAAAGATCAAAGCCAACAGCGTCGCGGCTTCCAGCTATCGGGGTTACGCCAACAAGGCGGAGGTTCACGTACGGCCACGCTGGGGGAAGGTACAAATCCAGAATATCGACCACCTGGATCTGCAGGAATGGATACAGGTAACCCTGTCGAAAACGCTCAAAAACAAGACCATCCGCGACATCATCAGCAACGTCCTCCAGGTGTTCCGGCTCTATCGCACCAGGATGAAAGTGGCGCACGACCCGACCGAGGGTTTAATGGTGCGACTGCCAGATCCCGAAGCACCCGACCCGTTCACCAGGGCGGAAATCAAACAGATCCTGGAAACCCACACCAACCGCACGCAGGAGCTTTTGATGGTTCAGTTCATGATATGGGCCGGCCCCCGGGTGTCCGAGACCATTGCCCTGGCTTGGGAGGATGTCGACCTGGAGCAAGGCACGGTGACGTTCCGTCGGTCAAAGGTGCGCGGGGCTTACCGGGTGACCAAAACCCGGCGATCAACGCGCAAGGTCCATCTACTAGCTCCGGCCTGGGATGCTCTGCAGAAGATCGATGCACTCAATCGAAAAAAGAAGGCGGAAACCGTTGATATCGTAGAGCGGGATAACAAGACAGTGCGGCAACATAAATTGCACTTTGTGTTTCTGAATACGAAAAGCGGCCTGCCGCACGTCAGCGACTTCGTGGTACGGGACAGGTTTTGCAAGGCTCATTTGCTCGCTGCCGGGGTTCGCTATCGCGGACCTGGTCAGTGCCGGCATACGTACGCAAGTCAGCTGCTGACCACAGGGATAGCTTCAATTGACTGGATTGCCGAGCAGATGGGGCATACCAACGGGAACATGATCCGTCAGCACTACGGGACGTGGATCAATGAGAACGGGCCGGATGTTGTGGGGATGCTGCAGTTAGCGTTAAAGCTCTGACCGAATATCTCTATGCTTAAACTTGGTCATCTATATAGCGATGCAGACGCTGACGTTTGAAAAGCATCAGCGCCGCGCCTCTGGAACTAAAATCATACGAAGCACCAACAGATCGCGCGCTCATCTGGTAGAAAAATCAATTCGGCCGCTACACTACACCCTCACACCAATTAGGTGGCCTTGCGATGGAATCAATAATGGCAATGGGATTAGGTGACAAGCTGAACCTAATTGGCCTCGCCTGCGCTGTAACGGGTGGGTTAGTAGCAATCGTGGGTACAATTTTGATGTATGTCGGAGCTGGCATGACCGGGGAAAGTGTATTCCAGTCACTGAGGAAGACTCAGTTGGTTGCAGAGCAGTCGACCGTGAAGCAAAGGGAGCATTGGATGCCTGATCATCGAGTAGAGCTAGATAAGTTTATTCCTCCTACTGCGACGCATATTTCTATTGCTTACCGAATGCACTCCGCAGACACACGAGTACCATTGATGATGAGAATTTCGACTAGGGATGGTGGGGAAGGACTGCTTGCTTATGCATCAGGGGAAATGGGAAACGTAGAACTGATGCTGGAAGGAAGTGAAGCTTTTGTCAGCGTCTCTCATCCGTCGATAGAATGGACTATCAACGCAGCAGGATGGACTGATTCAATCTAGATACTTCCAATGACAAACAAAAAGGCTCCGGCACAAAATCAAGTGTCGGAGCCTTTTATATAAGCAGTCTCTTATGAGTAACGCGCCCCTTAAGCTAGGGTAGCGCCCAACTCTGCCAAACTTTTACGCGTGCTGGGCTGGTCCGAGAAGCCCAGGTGGTACTCCGCGTATTGACTGGTTCCGTCCTGCATAACGCATACCGCCAGAATCACCCAGCCCTTATCTAACAGTCCTTGTGCCTGGGTAATGCCGTTCACGGTGCGCAGCTGCTTAATATCTTCAATCGCCATCGGTACAACTCCTTTTGAATGATAGCCCATTGTAAGCACAGCCGCCGGTACCGGGGCAGGCCTTCGATGAAATGTCGAAACCGCCAGCTCCGAAAACGGATTGGCATAGGTAATTGGCTGTGCCACTGGGCCGCTGACCACCGGCCCGAGCAACGGGATGTGCGGCCGGCACGATCGCGCTGCGCGCGGCATGGATTGGGCTTTAAGATCAATCGAAGTAAAAGTCATGGTGCTGCCCCTCCTGGGGCTGGTTAGCTGTAAGCCACCAGTGTAAGGCGGGGGTTTTCGGCGTTTTTGGTGGGGTTTCCCATTTCAACAAGCGTAGCTCAGCACCTAGCGAAAAAACCCATCTGTCCCAGATCTGTCCCATATGGCCAATTTTCAGACGCCAAAAACCACAAACCCCCGACTTTCTCTAGGAAAATCAGGGGCTTGCGTTTTAAGAATGTGGCGGTGAAGGAGAGATTCGAACTCTCGATACAATTTCTTGTATACACACTTTCCAGGCGTGCTCCTTAAGCCACTCGGACACTTCACCGTATCTCGTCAAACCAGTTCAGTCTGTCGAGGCGCGCTAATGTAGTCGAAAGCCTTTCTGATGGCAAAGGTTTTTTTCAGAATTTTCATGCGGTTAGACGGCTATGCCGGTAGTCGCCCGGCAAGGGGTGGTGATTCTGCCATTCTTGGGCATGGGCGGCCTGTGTCTGGGGTCGGTGTTGCGCCCTGCCCCAGGCCTTCCAGTGCTCTCCTTGCGGGGAAAGTCTGACTGGGCAGTCAGTCACGGCGCTTTACCGGGGCGGGCGTGGTGGGTAACGTCTGCGCATGCGCCTTTATAAACAGCCTCTCTATAACAAATCCTACAAGGAACCGCGTCATGAGTGAGTTGATTGCTTACCACCTCGAAGACGGTATCGCGACCCTGACCCTGAGCAACGGCAAGGTGAATGCCATTTCTCCGGATGTGGTCAGTGCGTTTAATACAGCGCTGGACCAGGCCGAGAAAGATCGGGCGGTGGTGATCATCACCGGCACGCCGGGGATCCTGTCGGGTGGTTATGACTTGAAGGTAATGACAGCCGGCCCTAAAGAAGCCATCGGCCTGGTGACGTCGGGCTCGACGTTGGCGCGTCGCCTGTTGTCCCACCCGTTCCCGGTGATTGTGGCGTGCCCTGGGCATGCGGTGGCCAAGGGTGCGTTCCTGTTGTTGTCGGCGGATTATCGGATTGGGGTGGAAGGCCCGTTCAGCATTGGCCTGAATGAGGTGGCGATCGGCATGACCATGCACCACGCCGGTATCGAGCTGGCGCGGGACCGTCTGCGTAAGTCGGCGTTTCATCGGTCGGTGATCAATGCCGAGATGTTTGACCCGCAAGGCGCATTGCAGGCCGGTTTCCTCGACAAGGTGGTGGCACCTGAAGAGCTGCAGGCGGCGGCGCTGGAAGCGGCACGTCAGTTGAAGAAGCTGAATATGAACGCCCATAAGCACACCAAGCTGAAGGTGCGTAAGGCGCTGCTGGAGGCGTTGGATGAGGCAATCATCCAGGATCAGGGGCATATCCTGAGTTAAGCCCTACAACCGAAACATCGAAGCCCGACCTTGCGTCGGGCTTTTTCGTACAAATGAATCCGAAACATCTTTAGCCACTCTAGCCTGCCTATATCGGCACATGTTGAAACATGTGCTTAAACATCGCCTATCTCCTACCTCTTTACGGGTAATTGCCGAATTCAGTGCACATCCGTACACTGCGCCACCTTTTATCCCGATGGGCCGTGTCGATGCTTTTTCTGTTACGCATGTTATTGATGGGCCTGCACTTTATGGTGGCCGGTGTACTGGGCGTGCTGCTCGGGGCCTGCCGGCCGTTCAACCCGGACAACAGCCGCTTGTGTGCGCGTCTCTATGCGCTGCCGGCCATGTGGATCCTGCGGCTGAAGGTGAAGACCGATGTAGACTCCCTGCGCAACAAGCCTGGTACGTGTGTGATCATCGCCAACCACCAGTCCAACTATGACCTGTTTGTGCTGGGCACCGTGGTGCCCCATCGCACTGTGTGTATCGCCAAAAAGAGCCTGAAATGGGTACCGCTGTTCGGCCAGTTGTTCTGGCTGGCGGGCAATGTGCTGATCGACCGCGGCAATGCGCACAAGGCACGTCGCGCGATGCTCACCACCACTCATACGTTGCAGCATCAGGACACGTCGATCTGGGTGTTTCCGGAAGGCACGCGCAACCTGGGCAAAGGCCTGTTGCCGTTCAAGAAAGGCGCGTTTCATATGGCCATCGCCGCTGGCGTGCCCATCGTGCCGGTGTGTGTCAGCAATTACGTCACCCATATGAAGCTCAATCGCTGGAACAGCGGTGATGTGCTCATACGTTCGTTGCCGCCGGTTCCTACTGCGGGCCTGACTTCGGATGACATCCCGCAGTTGATGCAGACCTGTCAGGCGCAGATGGATGAGTGCATTGCTGCGATGGATCGCGACGTGCAATCTGCCTGAACACCTTCCGAGGGGCCTGGCCCCCCACGCAAACAAGCTTGCTCGTCACAAAAAGCGAGCACCTGCAAACGCCGCAACGGAACGTCATTCAAGCTAAGCTGCCCAACACCTGTCCTCCTAATAAGAAGTGATCAGCACCATGGGTAGAGTTGTTGCGGCCGCCGTGTACAGCGCCGGAAAGAAAGTCACTGATATCACCCTCGACGAAGGCGCGGCCTGGGCCGCCAAACCCGGGCATTTTGTGTGGATCGGCCTGGAAGAGCCCAACGCGCAGGAGCTGGCCAACCTGCAACGCCAGTTCAACCTGCATGAACTGGCCATCGAAGATGCCCTGGAAAAACACAGCCGCCCCAAGCTGGAAACCTTCGGCGACGCACTGTTTATCGTCACCTATTCACCGGTGCGCGAGAACGGCAAGCTGGAGTTTATCGAGACCCATATCTTCGCCGGCAACGGCTACATCATCACTGCGCGTAACGGCCATTCGGCGTCCTACGGCTTTGTTCGGCAACGCTGTGAGGCTCGGCCGTTATTGCTGGAGCATGGGGAAGATTTCGTACTCTATGCCCTGCTGGATTTTGTCACCGAGAACTACCAGCCGGTCAGCGAGGCGATCCACGCCGAGATCGATGAACTGGAGCACAACGTGCTATGCAGCTCGCTGAGCGAGCGCGATATCCAGAAGATCCATGGCCTGCGCCGCGACGTGCTGCGACTCAAGCGCTATGTGGCGCCGATGGTGGAGATCAGCCAGGAACTGCAGAAGCTGAGCTTCCCGTTTATCGACAAGAACATGCGCCCGTATTTCCGTGACGTGCAGATCCACGTCACGCGGCAAATGGAAGACCTCACCACCCTGCGCGATATCGCCAGCCAGACCATCGAGATCGGTGTATTGCTCGAAGCGTCGCGCCAGAGCGTGGTGCAGCGCAAGTTTGCCGCGTGGGCGGCGATCCTGGCGTTCCCCACCGCGGTGGCGGGGATTTATGGGATGAACTTCCAGAACATGCCCGAGCTGCAATGGCACTACGGCTATTTTGCTGTGCTCGGGTTTATTGCGTTCGGTTGCACGGGCTTGTGGGCCAGTTTCAAGCGCTCGGGCTGGCTTTAAACCCGGGCCTCAGGCTTGTGCGCCACGAAGCGCATCATCCATTCCGCCACGGTCACGCCGTGGTGGTCGCGCGCCAGGCTGGCGACGCCGTTTGTGTAGACTTTTTCACCCAGGGTCGTCTGAAGAATCTCCAGCAACTCGCGGGAATAATCATGGATAAATTCCGGGTGCCCCTGGAAGCACAGCACCTGGTCGCCGATGTGATAGGCGGCGAACGGGCAAAACTCGCTGGAGGCGATGACCGTGGCATTGTCCGGCAAGGTGGTGACCTGGTCCTGGTGGCTGATCAATAGCGTCAGCTCTGGCACTTCAGGGCTCATCCACGGCGCCTTGGTATCCAGTTTGTAATCGTGAATGCCCATGCCCCAGCCCTGGCCAGCGCGCTCGGCCTTGCCGCCCAGCAGCAGCGCGAGCAATTGATGGCCGAAGCAGATGCCCAGCAACTTGTCGCCGCGCTCATAGCGTTCGAGCAGGTAGGTCTTGAGGGTCTGGATCCAGGGGTCGGTGCCGAAGGAATCGGCCTTGCTGCCGGTCACCAGGTAGGCGTCGAACACTTCGTCGTCCGACGGGTATTCGCCCTGCACCACGTTGTACACAACGAATTCGGCGGCAATCGGCTGCTTGGAGAACAGGCGCTTGAACATCTGCCCGTAGCCTTGGTATTGATCGATCAAGCCTGGACGCAGGATATCGGTTTCCAGGATACAGACGCGTAGCGACATAAAAAATACCTGACACGGTGATGGGAATAATGCACACCCCAGAGCCTGCCTTGAAATACCCTGACAAGGCAAGCCCTGTACATGCCCAAAACCGTCAGAAGGTCGTGTTCTGCGCAGCTTTGTCGAGCAACAACGCCGGCGGCGAGAACCGCTCCCCATACTGTTCGGCCAGGTAGCGGGCGCGGGCGATGAAGTCATTGAGGCCGTACTGGTTGATAAACTGCAACGCGCCACCACTCCAGGCGGCAAAACCGATCCCGAAGATCGACCCCACGTTGGCATCCGCGGTGGACATCAACACGCCCTCCTCCACGCAGCGCACGGTCTCGATGGCCTGGATAAACAGCAAACGGTCGCGCACATCCTGCGCTGAAATGCGCTGGTCGGCTCGCTCAAAGCGCGCTTTCAATTCAGGCCACAAATGCTTCTGCCCGCCCGCCGGGTACTCGTAGAAACCTCCCCCCGCCGCCTTGCCCGCGCGTTTGTACTCGTTCACCAACAGATCAATTACCACCGTCGCCGGATGGCTTGGGACTGTTTTACCTTCAACCTGCAGATCCTTGGCAGCCTGCTGTCGGATATGGCTCATCAGGCTGAGGGACACTTCATCGGACACCGCCAGCGGCCCCACCGGCATACCCGCCTTGCGCGCCTCGGTCTCGATCATCGGCGCAGCCACGCCTTCGCCGAGCATGGCGATGCCTTCATGGGTGAAGGTGCCGAACACCCGCGAGGTGAAGAACCCGCGACTGTCGTTGACCACGATCGGAGTTTTCTTGATTTGCAGGACGAAATCGAACCCCCGGGCCAGGGTTTCGTCCGAAGTGCGGGCGCCCTTGATGATTTCCACCAGGGGCATCTTGTCCACCGGGCTGAAGAAATGCAGGCCGATGAACTTGCCTTGATCCGGCACCGCCGTGGCCAGGCCGCTGATGGGCATGGTAGACGTGTTGGAGGCGATCACCGCGTCGGCGCCGACCACATTGTGTGCGGCAGCCGAGACCTTGGCCTTGAGTTCACGGTCTTCGAACACGGCCTCGATGATCAGGTCACAGCCGGCCAGATCAGCATCCGAAGCCGTAGGATGAATCCGCGCGAGGGTGGTTTCGCGCTGCTCAGCGGTCAATTGCCCACGGCTGACCTTCTTGTCCAACAGCGCCGTCGAATGCGCCTTGCCCTTCTCGGCGGCCGTCAGGTTGATGTCCTTGAGCACCACATCGATACCGGCGCAGGCACTGACATAGGCGATGCCTGCGCCCATCATCCCGGCGCCGAGCACCCCGACCTTACGCGTCACGTAAGATGCAAAGCCCTGAGGCCGCGAGCTGCCGGCGTTGATTTCATTGAGTTGGAACCAGAAGGTGCCCATCATGTTTTTCGCCACCTGCCCGGTGACCAATTCGGTGAAGTAGCGGGTTTCAATCACATGTGCGGTATCGAAATCCACCTGCGCGCCTTCCACGGCGGCGCAGAGAATTTTCTCCGGGGCCGGGAAGCAGCCATGGGTTTTGCTGCGCAAAATCGACGGTGCGATGGCGAGCATTTGCGCCACTTTCGGGTGAGACGGCGTACCACCGGGAATTTGATAGGCCTTGTTGTCCCACGGCTGCCTGGCCTGCGGATTGGCGAGAATCCACGCACGGGATTTGGCCAGCAACTCAGTGCGGTCCGCCGCCAGTTCATCGACCAACCCGGCTTGCAGCGCTTGCTGGGGCCGGACTTTCTTGCCTTCGAGCAAATACGGCAAGGCCTTTTCCAGCCCAAGCATGCGCACCATCCTCACCACGCCACCGCCGCCTGGCAGCAGGCCAAGGGTGACCTCCGGCAAACCGAGTTGCACCGACTTGTCATCCAGCACGACGCGGTAGTGACACGCCAGGCAGATCTCCAAACCGCCGCCGAGGGCTGCGCCATTGACGGCGGCCACCACCGGCCTGCCGAGGGTTTCCAGGCTGCGCAGTTGCGCCTTCAACACCAGGACGCTGTCGTAGAAATCCTGGGCGTGGGCCTTGTCGACCTTGATCAGTTCATTGAGGTCGCCGCCGGCGAAAAAGGTCTTCTTCGCCGAGGTGATAACCACGCCGGCAATGTCGTCCTTTTCCGCCTGCAGGCGTGCGACGGTGGCCGCCATTGCCTCACGGTACGCGGCGTTCATGGTGTTGGCGCTCTGGCCGGGCATGTCGAGGGTCAGCACCACGATCTGGTCCTGGCCTTTTTCGTAACGAATGGCATCGGTCATGACAACTTCCTTGGCTCAGAGGCGTTCGATAACGGTGGCGATGCCCATACCGCCGCCAACACACAGGGTGGCCAGGCCGTAGCGCTGCTGGCGCACCTCCAGTTCGTCGAGCAGGGTGCCGAGGATCGCGCAGCCCGTGGCGCCCAGCGGGTGGCCCATGGCGATGGAGCCGCCGTTGACGTTGACGCGCGCGGCGTCGATGCCCATGTCCTTGATGAACTTGAGCACCACCGAGGCAAAGGCCTCGTTGACCTCGAACAGGTCGATGTCCTCCACGTGCAAACCTGCCTTTGCCAGGGCCTTGCGCGTGGCCGGCGCCGGCCCGGTCAGCATGATGGTCGGGTCGGTACCGGTGACCGCCGTGGCAACGATGCGTGCCCGCGGTTGCAGGCCCAGCTCGCGGCCCTTCGCTTCGGAGCCGATCAACATCAATGCGGCACCGTCGACAATGCCGGAGCTGTTGCCTGGTGTGTGGACATGGTGGATGCGTTCCACATGGCTGTAGACCCGCAACGCGGTGGCGTCGAAGCCCATCTGCCCCATCATTTCGAAGCTGGGCTTGAGCTTGCCCAGGCCTTCGAGGGTGGAATCGGCGCGAATGAATTCATCATGGTCCAGCAGCACGATGCCGTTCTGGTCCTGCACCGCGATCAACGACTTGTTGAAGGAACCGTCTGCACGCGCCCTGGCGGCTTTCTGCTGGGACTGTAGGGCAAAGGTATCGACATCCTCGCGGGTGAAACCTTCCAGGGTGGCAATCAGGTCGGCGCCAATGCCCTGGGGCGTGAAGTGACTGTGCATGTTGGTCTGCGGGTCGAG
Source organism: Pseudomonas sp. 8 R 14 (assembly GCF_900005955.1). Lineage (NCBI taxonomy): Bacteria > Pseudomonadati > Pseudomonadota > Gammaproteobacteria > Pseudomonadales > Pseudomonadaceae > Pseudomonas > Pseudomonas sp. 8 R 14. The sequence continues at coordinate 185,626 of NZ_CVTH01000038.1, forward strand.
CACCCAGGCCCCGCCATCGCTGCCCATGGGCACGCGGGACATGGACTCCACACCGCCGACCACCACCAGGTCCTCAAAGCCGGAACGCACTTTCATCGCGCCGAGGTTAACCGCCTCCAGGCCCGAGGCGCAGAAGCGGTTGATCTGTACACCGGCGACGCTGACGGCCCAGTCCGCCACCAGGGCGGCGGTCTTGGCGATGTCGGCGCCCTGGTCGCCCACCGGGGTGACACAGCCGAGCACGATGTCATCCACCTGTTGGGTGTCGAGGTCGTTGCGTTGCCCCAGCGCGGTGAGCAGGCCGGCCACCAGGTTTACCGGCTTGACGCTGTGCAGGGCGCCGTCGGCCTTGCCTTTGCCGCGGGGCGTGCGTATCGCATCAAAGATCAAAGCTTGGGTCATGACGTCCTCGAACCATTGCGCAGTAATGCCCTTACCTTAGGCCCGATTGACACGGTTTCAATGACGGATGCGCTCATTGCTTTTGACCGCCACGCTCGGACGAACGGTAGGCACCTAAGGTAATTGCTGGATTAATCGTTTTAGCTGTCTAGCCAAGGCATTGGCGCCAAGATGGCGTTATGCCTCATGCCTTTTTAAGCTGAAATGCTGATTAGGTGATATGAAATGGGTCTAAGCCGCGCAGAACGAGGGCTCTAAGGTTCAATCAGTAAGAAGTTGCTGCCGGGTTTTGCTGGAGCAGCTGTAAGAAAAGCGACACGTCACATTGCGATACTCATATTCAACGGCACGCATTTGACGCTCAGGAATAACAACAAAAGGCAGTCAGCCATGTTTAAACATTCGAAAGTACGTCAGGCAGGACTTATTCTGTTCGCCACCACATTGATTCTGATCTTGCCCAACTTGACCAAGGTCATTGGGTGACCTCTTCTTGAGCCTGTTCTTACCTCAGGATTGCCGCTTTTGGCAGCACCTGCCGGGACTTCGTGCATAGCGATCCTGTTGCAGGGGCTGCCTTTTTATCTGCACTTTTCCGCTATCGTGGGCCCTATCGCCACTTAACACGGGGCCGCCGTCTTGAAACCGATCTTCGCATTCCTTGCCTTGTTGCTCGCCCTGCCCGCTTCGGCGGCGCAATTGACCGTCGAGCTGGATCACAGCCGCAAGACCTGGCAGACCGCCGACCTGCTCAAGCATCCGGACGCGCAGACAGTGCAGGTCGTCGATGACGTTTCCTACAAGCGCAACATGACCTATCGCGCAGTACCGCTGGCAGTGCTCCTGCCGGGCCTACAGCCCGATAATCATCTGCAAGCCGTTGCCCTGGATGGCTTCGCCGCCGAACTGACGGCTGCACCGTTGCTGCAAAAAAACGGTGCCCGCGCCTGGCTGGCCGTGGAGGACCCGGCCCACCCATGGCCCCCATTGGCAGACGGCAAGCCGAGTGCCGGGCCGTTCTACCTGGTGTGGACCGATCCGCAGGCCGGGCATATCAGCCCGGAGCAGTGGCCGTTCCAGATCTGCGCGATCAAGCAGTTGAAGACGGTGGCCGAACGTTTTCCGGCGCTGCTGCCCGACCCGACGCTGGCTGCGAATGATCCGGTCAACCAGGGCTTTGCGCTGTTCCAGAAGAACTGCCTGGCCTGCCACCGCCTCAATGGCGCCGGCGACGCACAGGTGGGGCCGGACCTGAATGTTCCCTACAACCCTACGGAATATTTCAGCGGCGACTTCCTCAAGCGCTATATCCGCGACCCGCAGAGCCTGAGGCACTGGCCGCAGGCAAAGATGCCAGCGTTCGCCGCCAGCGTGTTGCCTGACAGCGAGCTGGAATTGCTGGTGGGGTACTTGAAGCATATGGCGGGGCGTAAACAACACCCCTGAACCCAGCCTGATCTCGGTGGCGAGCGGGTTATTGCTGCTGGACCAGGACCACCGGCGTCGGCGCCACGAACACCTTGGCATGCATCTGCTCATGCCCTCCGCCACGGCGCATGCCGCGTACCGGGCAAGCGTCGAGGTAGTCCAGGCCCACGGCCAGTTTCAAATGCCGCTCCGGCCGGGCCAGTTGGTTGGTCACGTCAAAGCTGTACCAGGCGTCATCCAGCCAGGCTTCGGCCCAGGCGTGGCTGGCCAGGTGAGTACTGTCTTCCGTGTACAAATACCCCGACACATACCGCGCAGGAATGCCCAGGCTGCGCGCGCAGGCCAGGAACGCATGGGTATGGTCCTGGCATACCCCCCCCCGCCCTGCGAAGGCCTGGGCGGCGCAGGTGTCGACTTCGGTGGCGCCGGGCGTGTAGACCATCGACTGGTTGAGGGCGTGCATCAGGTCGATCAGGGCCGTGCGATCACGACGCTGGTGGCAATGCTGTTGCGCAAAGGCGCGCAGGGCGTCGTCGGGCTCGGTCAGGCGGGTGCAGCGCAGGAACGGAAAGGCTGACTGGCTCTCGTGTTCAGCCTCACGCAGCTCATCGATATCCACCTGGCCACGGGCGCCAATGATGATGGCGTCGTGGGGTTCGTCCAGGGTCAGCACGTGCAGGATGTTGCCGAACGGGTCGATCTGCGCGCGCACCGGGCGAGGCAGGTCCAGTTGCCAACTGAGCACATGCTGGCGCTCGCTGTCGTGGGGCGTGAGGCGCAGGTACTGGATGCTGGCGCGTACCTGGTCTTCGTAGTGGTAGGTGGTTTCGTGGCTGATGGAGAGTCTCATGCGGCCTCCAGGTAGGAACTGTAGATGGCGTCGCCCAACTGGCGGACCAAGGGGATAAAGTCGGTCAGCCAGGCGTGCAGGCCTTCCTCGAGGATTTCATCGATCGCGGTAAACCGCAGGCGCGCGTCCATCTCGGCAGCCAGGCGCTGGGCCGGACGGCCGTTGATGCCGGGCAGGCTGGCGAGGATCTGGTCGATCTCTTCGCTGCAGGCCCGCAGGGAGCGCGGTACATCGGCGCGCAACAGCAACAGCTCCGCGACTTGCCGGGCACCTGGGGCGTCGCGGTAGATCTCGGTGTAGGCCTCGAACGACGATAACGCGCGCAGCAAGGCACTCCATTGATAGTAGGCGTGGGCGGTGCCATCGGTAACGGCTTCGGCCTGGTCGCCGGCCATTTCATAGCGCGCATCCAGCAGCCGCAGGGTGTTGTCGGCGCGCTCGATAAACGTACCCAGCCGAATAAAACGAAAGGCGTCATTGCGCATAATGGTGCCGTAGGTCGCCCCCCGGAACAGATGGGAACGCTCCTTGACCCACTCGCAGAACCGGCTCATGCCGTAGCGGCTGAGGCCCTGCTGTGAGATTTCGCGAATCTCCAGCCAGGTTGCGTTGATGTTTTCCCACATGTCGGCAGTAATTCGCCCACGCACAGCATGGGCGCTGGCCCGCGCGGCACCGAGACAACTGTAGATGCTGGCCGGGTTGGCCGCATCCAATGCGAAGAAATGCAACAGGCGTTCGGCGTGCAATTCGCCGTGGCGCTCGCGGTAATCATCCAGCGTGCCGGTGATCAACAGCGGCATGGCCAGTTCATGCAGGCCATCACCGCGCCCATCCTGGGGCATGAGCGACAGCGAATAGCTGACATCGAGCATGCGCGCGAGGTTTTCCGCGCGTTCCAGGTAGCGCGACATCCAGTACAAATCCGAGGCAGTTCTACTCAACATGGCATCAGTCCTCGACCACCCAGGTGTCTTTGGTGCCGCCGCCCTGGGACGAATTGACCACCAGCGACCCCTCACGCAGCGCGACACGGGTCAAACCGCCGGGTACCACACGGGTTTCCTTGCCGGACAACACGAACGGGCGCAGATCAATATGGCGCGGCGCAATGCCGTTTTCGACAAAGGTCGGGCAGGTGGATAAACACAGGGTTGGCTGTGCGATATAGGCGTGGGGCTTGGCCTTGATACGCGCGCGGAAGGCTTCGATTTCCGCGGCCGTGGACGCTGGCCCCACCAGCATGCCGTAGCCGCCGGAGCCCTGGGTTTCCTTCACCACCAGGTCCGGCAGGTTGGCCAGCACGTGGGACAATTCGTCGGGCTTACGGCACTGGAAGGTGGGAACGTTCTGCAGGATCGGTTCTTCATCCAGGTAAAAACGGATCATCTCGGTGACGAAGGGGTACACCGACTTGTCATCCGCCACCCCGGTGCCGATGGCATTGGCCAGCACCACATTGCCCGAGCGGTACGCCGCCAGCAGGCCGGGCACACCGAGCATGGAGTCCGGGTTGAAGGCCAGCGGGTCGAGGAATGCGTCGTCGAGGCGACGGTAGATCACGTCCACGGCTTTGGGGCCGTCGGTGGTGCGCATGAACACACGGTCATCGCGTACGAACAGGTCCGCGCCTTCCACCAACTCCACACCCATTTCCCGGGCTAAAAATGCATGCTCGAAAAACGCGCTGTTGAAGCGCCCCGGGGTCAGTACCACCACGCTGGGATTATCCAGGGGGCTGGCGCTTTTCAGGGTATCGAGCAGCAGGTTGGGGTAATGATCGATCGGCGCGATGCGCTGGGCCGCGAACAGCTCGGGGAACAGGCGCATCATCATCTTGCGGTCTTCGAGCATGTAGCTCACGCCGCTGGGTGTACGCAGGTTGTCTTCCAGCACGTAGTAGGTGCCGTCGCCGTCGCGTACGAGGTCGACTCCGGAGATGTGGGAATACAGGTCGCGGTGCAGGTTCAGCCCCTGCATTGCCAACTGGTATTGCTCGTTGGCCAGTACCTGTTCGGCGGGAATGATCCCGGCCTTGATGATGCGTTGTTCGTGATAGAGGTCGGCGAGAAACATGTTCAGCGCCTTGACCCGCTGGATGCAGCCACGCTCGACCATCCGCCATTCGCTGGCGGGAATGCTGCGGGGGATGGTGTCGAACGGAATCAGGCGCTCGGTACCCTGCTCGTCGCCGTAAAGCGTGAAGGTGATCCCGGCACGGTGAAACAGCAAGTCGGCTTCGCGCCGGCGCTGGGCCAGCAGTTCAGCGGGGGTGTCGGCCAACCAGCGGGCGAACTCGCGGTAGTGAGGGCGAACCTGCCCTGCCCCATCGTACATTTCGTCGTAATAAGTGCGGATCATGCCGTACTCCTTGTCACCCGGACGCAAGAACCATCGCAAGGCCCGTGCCAGCGGCATAAACACTTAAAAATCAGTGAGTTGAATATAAGCAAAGACCTGATCGCACCGTCCTGGTGCGCGGAATCCCCACTGCACTGCCGCACGCTTCATGGCAATGCAGGCTTTGGCTATCAACAGCATAGTCAGAGTTGATTTCACTGCCCGTGCAAGCCTGCGGATAATTCTCCCCATCCGCTGAACAGGACACGTCCTACAGCCTTACCCATCCCGCACTCGGTACCTTGAGGCTCGTGTACTGACCGGCTCCTACGGTCTTCCCTTTCAGCCACCCTTTTCGGGTGGCTTTTTTTTGGGTGCAAGAAAGGGCAACGCAAGTTCCGCAAACCTTCACGCAACCTATACAAAATCGGCCGACCCTAAGGTCAGCCGATACGCTGCGTTGCTCATACAGTCGTGCTACATGGGTAACCCACGCACCTCCTGCTTCACGCCCCATCCTTCGATGATCCCTCCAAGCGGCTCGACCACCGCTTCAAAGTCTTGCTCGAAGTCTCCTATGCCGTCGTAGGTTGCGAACATGATCTTGCTCAGTTCCAGGTACCAGGCGCCATCGTCGCGCGCACTGACCTGGGCATTCAGGGACTCGCCACGAAATTCACCCGCAGCCCTGCGCGCCCGTTCCTCATCCGGGAAAATGGCGTAGAACTCAATGGGGTGGAACCGTGAAAAGTCGAAACCGCCTTCTTTCATGCGGCGCAGAACGTTGGTGCTGATGTCTTCTTGATAGGCTGTGCTCATGAAACGTCCTCCTCAAACCGATGGATAGACTTTCCGTGCTTCCCAAAGCCCGCGCGCTGACGGCGCGGGTACCACGGCAACAACATCACCACGGGAAAACAAGCATGTAGCTGACAAGACCAGACCTTAGCGATTCATTCGCTGATCTCACTTGCAGAGTAGCGCGAAGCTATCACCTCCACCAGAGGTGCTTGAATGGCATACAGGAAATGTTCAGGCGGCGGGAGAGATGTCGAGGATTTGAATACTGTTCTGGTCTTTGAGGATCTTGACCGTTGGCTCGGGCTTGCGGCCCTCAAGGTCGTTGAGGTCCAGTTCGGCGGCCACGGGCACCAGCTTGTTGCGGATCATGTGTGCCGCATCTTCGAGGCTGGGCTTGTGCTCGCAGGTGAACTGCTCCACGGACTGTACGCCGTGATCATCAACGAAGGTAATCTGCCACTTTTGCATCGGTGCCTCCTCGATAAAACCCATGTGTGGGCTTACCTCTATCTGGACCTTGAGGGCTCGGCAAACGTTCCACTCAAGTCAGGAAGCACCGGATCAAGCACAGTTATTTTTCAGCGTGTTCCTTCAAGGCTTTCAGGGTGTTGAACGGCGCTTCCACCACGAACTTGTTGGCCAGCCACGACGGCACGCTGCCGCCTGGCTCGGTGTGTACCTGGTAGGTGACTTCGGTCTCATTGGCGCCTTTAGGGACCAGTTTCCAGAAGCCCTCGACCTGAGCGACTCGCACGTAGCCTTTTTCTTCGGGCTTGTAGGTCGGCACGCCCTGCAGCTTGCGGGTTACGCTGCCGTCGGCGTCCTTGGTGGTGGTGACATGGATGTATGAATCACGATCGGTCACCGGGAAAGGCGCCTTGAACTGGGTGTAGGTCCAGGCCTCATCGCCTTTCTTGTCCACCAGCTTCTGGGATTTGCACTCATGAATCCACGAGCAGGCACCGGCCACATCTTCCTGCAGGGCCTGGATCCTGGCGACAGGCGCCTTGATCACGGTCACACCGCGATACGCCTTGTATTTGGAGCCGGCGACTTCGCTCAGGGACACTTTGATACCGTCTTCATCCTTGGCAACCTGCCAATCCTCTGCCTGGGCAGTGGCAGCAAATACCAGGGTAAAACCGCACAGCACAGCCATTCGTTTCAGCGAACCCATTGTTGTATTCCTTATTGTTGAAGTTCCGATAGTAAAGCCCCTCAAGCCGCCGTCATCTGCTCCCACCAGCCGATCAACCGGATCGCATCGGCCTGGTCGGTGCCGCAGACATCGATATCCGCCTTGAAATCACTGCACACCGCCGGGCGCTCCGGCTGGCCGAACAGTTGGCACAGCTGTTCGACCGACAGGTGCAGGCAGCGTTCGCCCGCCGGTTTGCCATTGGGCATCCCGGGTAACGGCGAACTGATGGAGGGGGCGATGCAGCAGGCGCCACAGCCTTCACGGCAATTCATGACCAGCAGGTCCTCGACGACTCAATAGGGACGGCCGGGCTAGGGTACGCCCTTAAACAGTCGTTTTAAAATGGGTTAACAGGGGTTTTTCGCACAAAACAAAAGTGACCGACCAGTCTGCGACAAATGGTCGACGGCCTGCGTCACTTTGTAGGAAAAAGTTTACTGTTTGAACTCGAATTCCAACGCGGCACCTTCCACTTCACGGCGCTCTTCGTTGCGCAGTTGCAGCTTCATCTCATTGCTGAGCAAACGGCCGTTGATCTGGAACGCACTGTTGTCGGTGGGCTTTTCACCGAACATCGGCGGCAACAACGGCACGCTCTTGGGCTTGGGCACGGTACCCAGGGGCTGCAGATGCCTGACCATGTCCGAAGGCAGGGACAAATCCAACTGTGCCGGTGGCAGTTTGGTCTGTGCCACTTCCTGGGCTGACTTGGATTTTTTCGCCGTCGACGCACGTTTTTTCGCCGTGGCGGTTGGTTTTTTCGCGACGGGGGCTTGCTTGGCGGGGGAAGGTTTTTTTGCCGGGGCATCCTGCCGGGTATTGGCAGCGGGCTTGTTTTCAGCCACGGGTGCCGCCGCCAGCGCTGTGCCGACGTTACACAGGCTTAACAGGCCAATCACCAAAGCAGCGCGAACAATCGAGGTCATATTGCCTACAGCATTAACGGCAGAGGGCCATATGCTCGCTTGTTGTGCGCGGCATGACAAGCGCGGTGATCAGCCAGCTATCGGCGCTGCGCCTTTTCGGCGCCTCAAAAGCCGGCTGCGGTTTCCTGGCATAGCTGGCTGGCCAGCATCCCCAGGGTCATCAGCGCACGCTCTGCTTCGCGGTTCCACGGTGTGCCGCAGTTAAGGCGAATACAGTGGTTGAACTGCTCGGTATTGCTGAAGATCAAGCCCGGCGCAATGCTGATGCCCTGTTGCAGGGCGCGCACGTGCAGTTCCTGGGTATTGACCCGCCCTGGCAAACTGACCCACAAGATAAAGCCGCCCGTCGGACGAGTCATCTGGGTGCCTTCCGGGAAATACTGCTGCACCGCCAGTTGGAAGGCGCTGAGATTCTTGCGGTATTCCTGGCGGATGTAACGCAGGTGCCGGTCGTAGCCGCCGTTCTCCAGATACGCTGCCACGCCCATCTGGGTGACGCTGCAGGCCGAGTGGGTGCTGAACATTTGCAGGCGCTGGATTTCCTGCTGGTACTTGCCGGCGATCATCCAGCCGATGCGCACACCCGGCGACAAGGTCTTGGAAAAGCTCGAGCAATAAATGACCCGGTCCAGGCGATCATAGGCCTTGAGGGCCTTGGTGCGGCCGAGTTCGAACATCAGTTCGCCGTAAATATCGTCTTCGACAATCTGGATGTCGAAATCCGAGGCCAGGCGCAGCAACTGTTTCTGCCGTTCCTCGGGCATGGTGCCGCCCAGGGGGTTGCTCAGGCGCGTGGTCAACACCAGGGCCTTGATCGACCATTGGTTGGCGGCCAGTTGCAGGGCTTCCAGGCTCATGCCGGTGGACGGGTCGCTGGGGATCTCGATGACCTTGAGGCCCAACAGGTCGGCCAGTTGCAGCAAGCCGTAATAGGTCGGCGATTCAGCCGCGATCAAGTCGCCGGGGCGTGTCAGCACCCGTAGCGACATCTGCAAGGCGTCAACACAGCCGTGGGTGATCACCACTTCGGAGGGGTCCACCACCACGCCGGCGTCACGCATGCGAATCGCCACCTGGCGACGCAGCGGCTCGAAACCGGGGCTGAACATGTAGCTGAAGGCACGTGGGCTCTGGAAGCGCGTGACCTTGGCCAATTGCTGGTGCAGCGCCCGTACCGGCAGATAGTCGACGCTCGGCACGGCGGCGCCCAGGGGAAATACACCTTCGCGGCGCGACTCGCCCAATACCTGCTGGATAATGCTGCTGCGGGTGACCAACCCCGGGCGCTCGACCCGCGCGATGTCCGGCGTGGGCGCCGTGAGTGCTGGTGTCTGGTGCACGTAGTAACCGGACTGCGGCCGTGCCCGGATCAGCCCCTGGTCTTCCAGGTTGGCGTAGGCCTGCAATACCGTAGCGTGGCTGACATTGAGCTGGGAGCTCATCTTGCGCACCGAGGGCACGCGCTCGCCAGGTTGATAGACACCGCGACGGATGTCCTCAGCCAGTTGCTGGGCGATACGTTGGTAAAGCAACAGATTGGTCATGACGCAGCACTCGATTTCACGGGTATTTTATTTTTGTGTGAAACATACCAGCACAGTTTAGAAGTGTACGGGGACAGTTGCCACAATAGTCGAGCGCGCGCGGGAGTGACAGTAAAAACTGTAAGGTGAGTGGAGAGAATATTCAGATGTATACAGAACAATGTGGGAGGGGGCTTGCTCCCGATGACGGAGTGTCAGTCGCCGAAAATAGTGACTGATCCACCGCTATCGGGGGCAAGCCCCCTCCCACCCTTTTGATTTGCGCAAGGCTTCAGCGAGCGGCACCCAACTGGCCCTTCTCGTCGGAGAACACTATTTCCACGCGACGGTTCTGCGCGCGGCCACGCTCGGAGGCGTTGGCTTCCACCGGGTACTGGTCGCCGTAGCCTTCAACCTGGATGCGCTTCTCATCGATCCCCAGGTCCACCAGCACATCGGCCACCGACTGCGCACGATCACGGGACAGTTTGAGGTTTTCCTGCTGACCACCGGTATTGTCGGCGTACCCCTCGATGCGCACCACACGCTTGGGGTTCAGTTGCAGGAACTGCACGATTTTCAATACGGTGCGGTTCGCCGAGTTTTTCAACTCCGCTTCACCGGTATCGAACAGCACGTCGCCCAGGGTCATCACCAGGCCACGATCGGTCTGAGTGGTGGTCAGGCTGGCGATCTGTTCTTCGAGCCATTTACCCTGCTGCTGCACGCTGATCAGCTTGCTTTCACGCAGGGCCAATTGCAGGCGCTGGCGTTCCAGTTCGAGCTTGGCGGCACGCTCTTCGTTAAGTGTCTGCTCGGCGTGTTCGCGGGCGATGGCACTGTAGCGCTGGCTCAGGTAGGCGTAATGCACCACGTCGGCACCGCTGCCCCAGTAGCTGGACAAGCGGTCGGCCCGCGCCAGGGATTCACCGGCGCGGATCACGTCCTTGGGTGCGATACGCAGCACGTTGGCGTCTTCCTTGACCTTCTGGAAGTCGCTGCCCGCCTGTTGCAAGGCCTGTTCGCCACTGGGGTGGCTGGCACAACCGCCCAGTGCCGCACTGCCCAGCAGCACGGCACAGCCCAGACCACGGATCATCGGGTTCATTGGGCTTCTCCCAGCTGCAATTGCTTGCGCAGGCGCGTGATGCGGGTATTGAGCACGTTCAGTTGTTCCTGGCTCTTGCGGGTCAGCACCTGGGCTTCGGCCAGGCGCGCATCCAGCTCGGCCTGTTCGGCCTGCATGCGCGCGTCCTTGTAGGATTGCTCGGCCATGTCGGCCTTGGCCTGGGCGAATTTGTCTTCGGCCAGTTTCAGTTCGGGTGATTCATCGGCGCTGGCGCCCACGGCGTTGGCTTGTTCCAGGGCTTGCTGGGTGAGGCGAATTTGTTCATTCGGCGCAGGATCGGCTGCACATCCCGCCAGAGCGACAACGGCGAGGGCCGCGAAAAAAGGTCGAAGAGTCACTGAAAATCCCTACTTTGTTGGGGTGCCGACGGGTTGTTGCAATTGCGCTTTCCAACGCTCCAGATTGCGCTGCAGCGCGGCTTCCGTCACACCAGACCCGGGCAATTCTGTCATCTTTTTGGCCAGCTGTCCGCGCAGCCACGGATCATTGCAGGCCGAGTTGTGGGAAATCGCCAGGTACAGGCCGGGCTGATCGACGGGCACGTCGCGGGCCACCAGGTCATTGCTCATCCCTAACGTCTGGGCCATGGCCATGCCGGAGTAACGCCCGGCCAGCACGTAGTCCACTTCCCCCAGCAGCAGTTTCTGGAAGGCCGGGGTCAACGTGGGCAGGCGTTGCAGGGTCAGTTGCTGGCCGGCGAAGGTTTCAAAGTCGCGGCTCAAGCGCGCACGTTCCGACACTGCACCCTTGTGGCCATGCAGGTCCGCCGCCGTGGAGTAGGCCAGCGCCGAATCCTTGCGGGTCCAGACCAGATAATCGAGCTGTACCAGCGCGGGGTGGATGTAGTCGAGGGTTTCCAGCTCGCCAAGGTTCAGCGGTGCATCGGCGAGGATGTCCATGCGCCCGCTGCGCACTTCGTCCAGGGCCAGGGAACGCTTGCCGCCGTAGAGCAGGTCGATTTTCAACCCAAGCTCCTTGGCTACCTGTTGCAAGACATCGGCGGTGGCGCCGATCAGGTGCGTCGGGTCTTGGGGGTCGCGCCACAGCAGCGGCGGTGCATCCGGGCTGCCGGTGATCACCAGGCGATCACATGTGCCGGCTGCCTGGGCCAGGCTCGGCAGCAGCGTAAGTCCCAGCAGTACGGCCCAGGGGCGCAGTTCCATGGCGGTTTCTCCGGCGTTCAAAAAAGCCCGGGCCAAAAAAAGCCCGGTCACTAGACCGGGCTCTTTATAAGTGAAGCGGCTGGATTAGACCAGCTTCTCCAACTCGGGTACGGCTTCGAACAAGTCCGCCACCAGGCCGTAATCGGCCACCTGGAAGATCGGTGCTTCTTCGTCCTTGTTGATCGCGACGATCACTTTGGAGTCCTTCATACCGGCCAAATGCTGGATCGCGCCGGAGATACCGACAGCGATGTACAGCTGTGGCGCAACGATCTTGCCGGTCTGGCCGACCTGCATGTCGTTGGGTACGAAGCCTGCGTCGACGGCCGCGCGGGAGGCGCCGACCGCAGCGCCGAGCTTGTCGGCCAGGGCGTACAGGTGCTTGAAGTTGTCACCGTTCTGCATGCCACGGCCGCCGGAAACGACGATCTTGGCAGCGGTCAGCTCAGGGCGATCCGACTTGGCCAGTTCTTCGCCAACAAAGCTGGAAGTGCCAGCGTCGTGGGCAGCAGAGACGGCTTCAACGGCAGCCGAACCACCTTCAGCGGCAACCGGGTCGAAACCGGTGGCACGCACGGTGATGACTTTGACGGCAGCGGTCGATTGCACGGTGGCAATCGCGTTACCGGCATAGATCGGGCGCTTGAAGGTGTCGGCGCTTTCTACCGAGATGATCTCGGAGATCTGGTCAACGTCCAGCTGCGCGGCAACGCGCGGCAGGATGTTTTTGCCGTTGGAAGTGGCGGCAGCCAGGATGTGGCTGTAGCCAGCGCCCAGCTCTGCTACCAGGGGGGCGACGTTTTCCGGCAGTTGGTGAGCGTAAGCGACGTTGTCGGCCAGCAGTACTTTGCTTACGCCAGCCACTTTGGCTGCAGCCTCAGCCACGGCGCCAGCGCCTTGACCGGCGACCAGTACGTGGATGTCGCCACCGATTTTAGCGGCAGCAGCAACAGTGTTCAGGGTGGCCGGGGCCAGCACCTTATTGTCGTGTTCTGCGATTACCAAGATAGTCATGATTAGATTACCTTCGCTTCGTTTTTCAGTTTCTCGACCAGTTCAGCCACCGACTTGACCTTGATGCCCGCGCTGCGTGCAGCCGGCGCTTCAACTTTGACGGTCTTGTTGGTGGAGGCGGTGGAAACGCCCAAAGCATCCGGAGTCAGCACTTCGAGAGGCTTCTTCTTGGCTTTCATGATGTTTGGCAGGGACGCGTAGCGCGGCTCGTTCAAACGCAGGTCGGTGGTGACGATGGCCGGCAGTTTCAGGGAAACCGTCTGCGCGCCGCCGTCGATTTCGCGGGTCACGGCAACGTTGTCGCCGCTCACTTCGACTTTCGAAGCGAAGGTGCCCTGGCCGTAACCGGTCAGTGCAGCCAGCATCTGGCCAGTCTGGTTGTTGTCGCTGTCGATCGCCTGTTTGCCAAGGATCACCAGTTGAGGCTGTTCCTTGTCGACAACGGCCTTGAGCAACTTGGCCACGGCCAGGGAGGTCAGCTCTTCAGCGGACTCGACCAGGATAGCGCGGTCGGCACCCAGTGCCAGGGCGGTACGCAACTGCTCTTGAGCAGTGGTCGGGCCGATGGAAACCACAACGATTTCAGTCGCCACGCCTTTCTCTTTCAGGCGTACGGCTTCTTCCACGGCGATTTCACAGAAAGGGTTCATCGACATCTTGACGTTAGCAAGGTCGACGCCGGAATTGTCCGCCTTGACGCGAACTTTCACGTTGTAATCGACAACGCGTTTGACAGCTACAAGAACCTTCATGGATTCCTCGTTACTCTCCGGTGAAAAGAAAGTCGCCTAGGCGAACCTGGCGGTTGATGCTCATCGGCACACAAGGGCACCTCCAAAAACGGCGGCGAATGACCTTGCTCACGGGAAGTGATGACCGTTCGTCAGTGGTGACTGGGAGGTCATTCTTTATCGCGGCGTGTAAACTGCGCGCCATCAATTAAACGCGCGTCACCTGTTTTGCCGTTGCCGTGCTTTTGGACGTGCTCTTGAAACCTACAGTCTGCCTACGGTCTGTGCAAAACCGACCGTATATTGACCGGAACGCCTATTCTGGTCAATACGGCAAAATGGCCAGTCATAAGCCGCGTTGCTTTGATTTACCTAGCCTGCGGGCAATTCAAACAAACGTTTGTATTGGACGCTGACAGTGGTCTATATATAATGCGCCACCTAGAGAGACAGGTGGGTCATCCCCTGCCGTTGCGCACGGCGATGACGGACACGACACCGAACCTCCACCCATTAGAAAAAAAGCCTGTTGAGCCTTGAGTAGGAGATAGCCTGTGGAACGCGAATACATGGAATTCGACGTGGTCATCGTCGGCGCTGGCCCGGCGGGCCTGTCTGCCGCCTGCCGACTGAAGCAGAAGGCCGCCGAAGCCGGTAAGGAAATCAGCGTCTGCGTGGTCGAGAAAGGCTCCGAAGTGGGCGCACACATCCTCTCCGGTGCCGTGTTCGAGCCCCGTGCCCTGAACGAACTGTTCCCGGACTGGAAGGAACTCGGCGCCCCGCTCAACACCCCCGTGGTGCGCGATGACATCTATGTGCTGCGCAGCGCCGACACCTCCACCAAGGTGCCAGACTTCTTTGTGCCCAAGACCATGCACAACGAAGGCAACTACATCATCTCCCTGGGCAACCTGTGCCGCTGGCTGGCCCAGCAGGCCGAGAACCTGGGTGTGGAAGTCTACCCAGGCTTCGCCGCCCAGGAAGCGCTGTTCGATGAAAACGGCGTGGTGCGCGGGATCATCACCGGCGACCTCGGCGTCGACCGTGAAGGCCAGCCAAAAGAAGGCGTCTACACCCCGGGCATGGAACTGCGTGGCAAGTACACGTTGTTCGCCGAAGGCTGCCGTGGGCATATCGGCAAGCAGTTGATCCAGCGCTTCAACCTGGACAGCGACGCCGACGCCCAGCACTACGGCATCGGCCTCAAGGAAATCTGGGAAATCGACCCGGCCAAGCATCAGCCAGGCCTGGTGGTGCACACCGCCGGTTGGCCGCTGGACATCATGAGCAACGAGAACACCGGTGGCTCGTTCCTCTATCACCTGGAAAACAACCAGGTGGTCGTCGGCCTGATCGTCGACCTGTCCTACAGCAACACCTTCCTGTCGCCGTTCGACGAGTTCCAGCGCCTCAAGCACCACCCGGTGCTGGCCCAGTACCTGGAAGGCGGCAAGCGCATCAGCTACGGCGCACGCGCCCTGGCCAAGGGCGGTATCAACTCGTTGCCGAAGATGGTGTTCAAGGGCGGCGCGCTCATCGGCTGCGACCTGGGCACCATGAACGTGGCCAAGATCAAAGGCAGCCACACTGCGATGAAGTCCGGCATGCTCGCTGCCGATGCCGTGGCCGAACGCCTGCTGGCCGAATCCGAAGGCGGCGATGAGCTGACCAACTATGTCGACAGCTTCAAGGCAAGCTGGCTCTACGAAGAACTGTTCGCCAGCCGCAACTTCGGCCCGGCGATGCACAAGTTCGGCCCGATCATCGGCGCCGGCTTCAACTGGTTCGACCAGAACATCCTCGGCGGCAAGATGCCGTTCACCCTGCACGATACCAAGCCGGACTACGCCTGCCTGAAGCTGGCCAAGGACAGCAAGAAGATCGACTACCCGAAACCCGACGGCAAGTTGAGCTTCGACAAGTTGAGCTCGGTGTTCATCTCCGGTACCAACCACGAAGAAGAGCAGCCGTGCCACTTGAAGTTGAAAGACCCAAGCATCCCGATCGGCACCAACCTGCCGCTCTACGATGAACCGGCGCAGCGTTACTGCCCGGCCGGCGTGTATGAAGTGATCACCCAGGAAGACGGCGAGAAGCGCTTCCAGATCAACGCCCAGAACTGCGTGCACTGCAAGACCTGTGACATCAAGGACCCTTCGCAGAACATCACGTGGGTCACACCGGAAGGTGCGGGTGGGCCGACTTACCCGAATATGTAAGCCAAGCGAGGCTCCCGAATGGGAGCCTTTTTTATGCAGTCAAACTCGGTCAACTGTGGGAGGGGGCTTGCCTGAAATGACTAGGCAGCCCGCTCTTCGCCAGGGTTACGCTCGAAGTAGCGCTTGTACTCGCGACTGAACTGCGACGTACTCTGGTACCCCACGCTGTGCGCCGCCTGCGCCACGCCCATGCCCTCCACCAGCAGCAACTGCTGAGCCTTGAGCAAGCGCAAACGCTTCAAGTACTGCACCGGCGACAACAGCGTGCAGCGTTTGAAATGCTCGTGAAACGTCGACGCACTCATATGCGCGTACCCCGCCAACGTCTCGATATTCAGCGGCTCGGCGTAATGGGCATGCAGGTGATTCAACGACGTGGCGATCCGCGAAAACTGCCCCTGCTGTTCCACCAAGGCGCGCAGCACATCGGCCTGGGGGCCACGCAAGGCGGTGAACAATAATTCCCGCACCCGCGCCGGGCCCATGATCCGGCTTTCCAGTGGATCGTGCAGGCACTGCAGCAGTCGCTCGACGCAGCCGCGCATGGCGTCATCCAGGACCACCGAACTCATCGACTCCAGGGTTTGCGCGGTCGGCGGCGGACCGGCCTGCATGCCCATGGCCATCACCAACTCACCCAGCACCACGCGGTCAATGCCCACGGTCACCCCCAGCAGCGGCGCACCGGGCGCCATGGCGAACGTCTCGCACTCGAACGGCACCGGCATCGCCTGGATCAAGTAGTGCCCGGCGCCATACTCCAGCGTACGCGGGCCCAGGTAGGCGACCTTGCTGCCTTGGGCCACGAACATCAGGCTCGGCTCGTAGATCTGCGGGCCGCGCGCTACGTCGCAACTGGCGCGCAGTACTTGCACACCCGGCAGATGGGTCGGGGAGAAACCGTCGCGGGACGTCAGCCCCTCGATCAGGGCAACCAGCGTGGCGTTGGCATCAACATGGCGGGTCAATAGCATAAAAGCAGTTCTCGGGAGTTTTCAGATCTGAGCATCAGCAAGCTTCAAGCCTCAAGCTGCAAGAGAGCACGCAGTTTATAGCTTGCGACTTGTAGCTTGCTGCTTTTAGCGGCTCCTCCGGAGCTTTAGGCATGAGACTCGGAGCAATCGCCATGGCCGCATCAGGGGGTGACGCGGAAAATGGCCCGCCTCATCTGTCCCTGCTTTTGCGAGGTTTTCGCCATGTATACCGCCATCGGTTACGCCGCCCAGTCGGCCACCACTCCCCTCGCCCCCATGTCGTTTGAACGCCGCAGCCCGCGCGCCGATGACGTGGCCATCGAGATTCTCTACTGCGGCGTGTGCCACTCCGACATCCACCAGGCGCGCAACGAATGGGGCATCGCCGTGTACCCGCTGATGCCGGGCCACGAGATCGTCGGCAAGGTCACCGCCGTCGGCGCCCGCGTGACCGCGCATAAAGTCGGCGACCTCGTCGGCGTCGGCTGCATGGTCGATTCGTGCCGCCACTGCGAAGCGTGCAAATCGGACCTCGAGCAATATTGCCTCGAAGGCCCGACCATGACCTACGCCACCCCGGACCGCGTCGATGGCAGCAACACCATGGGCGGTTACTCCGACAGCATCGTGGTCAGCGAGCACTTCGTGGTGAAGATCCCGGCCAAGCTCGACCTGGCCAGCGCCGCGCCGATCCTGTGCGCAGGCATCACCACCTATTCGCCGCTCAAGCACTACGGCGTCAAGGCTGGCGACAAGGTCGGGATTCTCGGCATGGGTGGCCTGGGCCACATGGGCATCAAGTTCGCCAAGGCCATGGGCGCGGAAGTGACACTGTTCACCCGCTCGGCGAGCAAGGCTGAAGAAGGCCGCCGCCAGGGTGCCGACCATGTGATCGTGTCCACCGATGCCGAGCAGATGCAAGCCGCCGCCGGCAGCTTCGACTTCCTGCTCGACACCATCCCGGTGCAGCACGACCTGAACCCCTACCTCGACGTATTACGCTTTGATGGCGTGCACATCCTGGTTGGCCTGATCGAGCCCGTGGACCCACCGGTCAACGCCGCCAAACTGGTATTGGGCCGTAAAGTGCTGGCAGGTTCGCTGATCGGTGGCATTGCCGAAACCCAGGAAGTCCTGGATTTCTGCGCCGAGCATGGCATCACCTGCGACATCGAAATGCTCGACATCCGCCAGATCAACGAGGCCTACACCCGCATGATCGCCGGTGATGTGAAGTACCGCTTTGTCATCGACATGGCGACCTTGAAGGCCTGAGTGCCCTCACCCCACTCCCAGTAGATACCAACACCGCGTAAACCCGTAGCAGCTGCCGAGCGCAAGCGAGGCTGCGTTGCGGTGTGTCAGATACACCGCTGACGCAGCCTCGCTTGCGCTCGGCAGCTGCTACGGGGGGCCTTCATACTATGGGTGGGAGGGCCTTCACGCTACGGGGCTGGTCAGGCCTTCGCACCCAACTCCGCTGACAGCCGCGCTGCGACCTGTTTGATCACAGGGATCAGCTCGGCCATTTTCTCCAGCGGCATGTAGGGCACGGTACTGGCGATGCTGATGCCGGCGACGATTCGCCGGCTGGCATCGCGCACCGGTGCCGCCACGCACCGGATCGACGGTTCGTTGTCTTCCAGGTCGAACGCATACCCGCCCACCACATACTCACGCATGCGCTGCTCGAACTGCGCCCAGGATTGTTCTGGATGCTGCGGCCATTGCAGGTTTTTCCCACCCGCCGGCAGGCTGGTCTCGTACAAACGCTGCCACTCTTGCACCGAGTCATCCAGCAGCATCGCCTTGCCCACGCCCGTGCGCGCCAACGGCATGCGATGGCCGACCCGCGAGCGCATTTCCGGACCGTTGCGGCCAGGGTTCTTGTGCAGGTAGAGCACGTCGTCGTATTCGCGAATGGCCAGGTGGATGGTGTCGCCGGTCAATGCCGACAGCTCATCCAGGTACGGCACCGCCAGGGTCACCAGCGGCAGCTCTTCGCGGGCCTGAAATCCCAGCTCGATCAACTTCGGCCCCAACAGGTAGCCGACTTGCGGCACCACGCGCAGGTAACGCTCTTCCACCAGGCAACTGGCCAGGCGGTGGGTGGTGCTGCGGGTGGTGCCGATGCGCCTGGCGATCTCTTTCAGATCCCGCGCACCGGCCGCCACCGCCTGCACGACGCCCAGGCCACGCAGCAGGGTCTGGGTGCCGGTGGGGGCTGCGTCTTTGACGGGGGTGTGGGCGTTTTCCTGCATATCGGGCCTATAGGTATGAAAGCGGGGGCATTATGGCAAATACCGCCCCTCAATACAGTGGCGATCCAAAGGTGGGAGGTGTTCGATCTAGCGCTGCTTCATGCGGTCGATGATGACCGCCAGCAACAGGATCGAGCCACGAATCACGTACTGGTAGAAGGTGTCGATATTCTTCAGGTTCATCGCGTTCTCGATGATCGCCAGGATCAGCACCCCGGCAATCACATGGCGGATCATGCCGATGCCGCCGCTCAACGACACCCCACCCAGCACGCAGGCGGAAATCACCGTCAGCTCGAAACCCTGGCCGATCATCGGCTGGCCCGAGGTCATGCGCGAGGCGAGGATCACCCCGGCCAGCGCGCCGATCAGGCCGTGCACGGCAAAGATGATGATCTTGGTGCGATCAACGTTCACCCCCGCGAGCAACGCGGCTTCCTGGTTCCCCCCGATCGCCATGGTGTTGCGCCCATAGGTGGTGTAGTTCAACAGCCAGCCAAAAAACACAAAGCACAGCACGGTGATGATGATCGGCACCGGCACGCCCAATAGTTGGCCGTTGCCGAACACAAAGAAATCCTCGTTCATCACTCCCACCGCCTTGCCGTTGGAGAAGATGTAGGCCAGGCCGCGCACGATCTGCATGGTCGCCAACGTCGCGATCAACGCATTGATACGCAGCTTGGCGATGACAATGCCGTTGATCAGCCCTACCACCAAACCCATGGCTAATGCAGCGGATACACCGAGCGCCACGCTGTCGGTGTCGCGAATCACGATCCCCGCCACCACACCGGCGCAGGCAATCACCGAGCCCACCGACAGGTCGAAGTGCCCCGACGCCAGGCAGAACAGCATGGTGCAGGCGGCGATGCCCACGGTGGAAATCGCCAGGCCCAGGCCACGCATGTTCAGCGGCGAGAGGAAGTTGTCGATAAACAGCGCGCTGAGCACAAAGATGCCCAATGCCGCCAGCAGCATCACCCAGTCATCGAGAAACTTGCGCTGGTTGAAACCCGGCCAGAAGCCCTTTGCAGTTTTTACCTGAGACATGCCTACACCCTCTTATTCTTCAAGCCCGCGAACGCGGGAGTGCCAGTTGCAGCAGGCGTGCTTCATCCGCTTGATCGCGGCTCAGTTCGCCGGTCAGCGCGCCTTCGCTCATCACCAGGATGCGATCGGAGATGCCCATCACTTCCATCAGGTCGCTGGACACCACAATCACCGCAATACCGCTGGCGGCCAGGTTATGAATGATCTGGTAGATCTCCGACTTGGCGCCGATGTCGATGCCGCGAGTCGGTTCGTCGAGCAGCAGCACCTTCATCGGCATCGACAGCCAGCGGCCAAGAATGGCTTTCTGCTGGTTGCCGCCGGACAGGTACATGATTTTCTGTTCAGCGTTAGGCGTTTTGACTTTCATCGCCTTGATCTGCTGGTCGGCGTTGCCCTTTTCCCAACCGTCGCGCAACAGCCAGCCAAACGACGCATGGGCGCCACGGGCACTGATGTTGATGTTCTCGGCGACGCTTGCGAGCGGGAGGATGCCCTCCTTCTTGCGGTCCTCGGGGCACAGCAGTACACCGGCGGCGATGGCATCACGCGGTGAGCGCAGTGTCAGTGCTTCACCGCAGAGCTCCAGGCTGCCGGCGCTGGCGCGTTCCAAGCCGCTGAGCAAACGGAACAACTCCGTGCGCCCTGCCCCCACCAGGCCGAACAGACCGAGAATCTCGCCCTTGCGCACCTCAAAACTGACCGGCTCACGCAAACCCGGACCCAGCAAACCGTCGACCTTGAGCGCCACCTCACCGTGCTCGCGCGGGCGGTAGTCGTAGATGTCCTGGATGTCGCGGCCGACCATGCAGGTCACCAACTGGTCGTGGGTCAACGCGCTCATGTCGTCGAAGGTGCGCACGTAACGGCCGTCCTTGAACACCGTGACCGCGTTGCAGATGCGGAACACCTCTTCCATGCGGTGCGACACGTAGAGCACCACTTTGCCCTCGTCCCGCAGGCGCGTAATGATCGCCATCAAGCGGTCGATCTCCCGCGCCGACAGGCTGCTGGTCGGTTCGTCGAAGGCAATCACATGGGCGCCACGGGACAGCGCCTTGGCAATTTCCACCAGTTGGCGCTGGCCCAGGGACAGGCGCCCGAGTTTTTCCTCGGGGTCGATTTCATCCGCCAGGCCCTTGAGGCAAGCCAGGGCCTGCTTGCGCAACAGGCCCCGGTTGACCACGCCGAAGCGCGAGGGCAAATGCCCGAGGAACAGGTTTTCGGCGACGGTCATTTCCGGCACCAGGTGCAGCTCCTGGTGGATCACCGCTACGCCGCTGGCGATGCTGTCGGCGGCGCATTTGAACGCCATGGTCTGCGCGCCGATCTGCACCGTGCCGCTGCTGGGAATATAGGCGCCGCCGAGGATCTTCAGCAGCGTCGACTTGCCCGCACCGTTCTCGCCCATCAGGGCGTGCACCTGCCCCGGGTGGGCGGTGAAGCTGATGCCGTCCAGCGCCTTGACCCCGGGAAAGGTTTTGCCGATAGCGTCGAAACGCAGGGCCGCCGCCGTCATTTCCACAGCCCGATCTTGGTCAGTTCTTCCTGGAAGTTGGCGCGGGTGATCAGGGTCACTTCATCCATGGCCGTGTATTTAGGCGGCTCAGTGCCTTTGGTGACCCACTCGTACATCATCAGCGCAGTGTTGTAGCCTTCGATGTGCGGGCTTGGCAGCATCGAGCCGAAGAAGCCGCTGTTGGCTTTCTTCAATTCGCCGATGGCGTCGGTGCCATTGATGCCGATACCGATCACGTTGGCGGCGGCGAAACCGGCGCTTTCAGTGGCGCGCACGCCGCCGAGCACGGTGTTGTCGTTCATGCCGCCGATGATCAGGTTTTTCGCGCCGCTGGGCAGCTTGACCAGGGCCGAGTTGGTGGCGTCCATGCTGCCGGGGACGTCGAGGGTTTTCAGCGCGGCGGTGAGGATGTGGTCCTTGGGAATGCCGGCTTCTTCCAGGGATTTGATCGAGCCATCGGTGCGTTTTTTGCCGGTGTCGAGTTCATTGAAGGTGTTGATCACCGCGTAGGTGTCCTTCCAGTCCCAACCGCGTTTTTTCGCTTCGGCGGCCATGGCGGCACCTTGTTTCTGGCCCACTTCAAACGCGGCCATGCCCAGGTACGGCACGTCCTCCATGAAGTTGCCCTTGGCGTCGACAAAGCGATCATCCACGGCAATCACTTTCAGGCCATTGGCCTTGGCCTTGGCGACGATGGCCGGGCCCAGGGACACATCCGGCGGGCAGATCACAAAGCCCTTGGCGCCGTTGGCGGCCAGGCTGTCGATGGCCGAGAGGGTTTTCTCGCCATCGGGCACGGCGATCTTGATCACGGTAAAGCCATGTTCCTTGCCGGCTTTTTCGGCAAAGGCCCATTCGGTCTGGAACCACGG
>NZ_CVTH01000032.1:0-2681 GCF_900005955.1 Pseudomonas sp. 8 R 14
GGCCCATGACGGCGGCCCACGGATTCAAGCCTGCGTTCGGGCATACCGAGCCTAGGCGAGGTACCGAGTGGTGGGGCAAGAGCCCTTTGGTTACTTTGGGGCTTTTCCAAAGTGACCCGCCGTAAGGGCGGAACCAATAGCCGCCGTTACCGCAGCAACGGATATGTACTCGCTCAAAGCCAACGACATGGTCGGCCCGAAGGCCGCCACGGAACCAAGCTCCCTCCCACCGTTCAACCCGCCACACTTTCTGCCGCCCCCACCCCCGTGCTTAAGCCTCTGCACCCCCAAAAGCCCCCTAAAAGCGCACAAACACTGGCCCTGCCCAAGCCTGGCGCGCACCGCAAAGTCTGCTGAGCCCGGCCACCAAAACGGTGGTTTGTATTGAGCGCAGGTCGTTTTAGACGGCATATGCTGATTTCACAGTGGTGTAATGAACCTGTGCTGCAACGAGGCCGACGCGCCGCCAGGGCAGCGAACGCTTGTCACACTCAACGAACTCCAGGACCGCACTCAATGAGCTTTCTTCGTCCCAAATTCATTACGTTCGACTGCTACGGTACGCTGACCAACTTCCATATGGGCACCATGACCCGCGAGCTGTTTGCCGATCGCATCAAGCCCGAGCAGATGGACCAGTTCGTCAAGGATTTCTCGGCCTACCGCCTCGATCAGGTCATGGGCGACTGGCGCCCCTACGATGAAATCCTCAAGACCGCCCTGGCCCGTACCTGCAAACGCTGGGGTATCGACTATCGCGAGGAAGGCCAGCTGTATTACGACGCCGTGCCGACCTGGGGCCCCCATGCAGACGTGCCGGCCGGGCTGTCGAAAATTGCCGACAAGATTCCCCTGGTGATCTTCTCCAATGCCAGCGACAGCCAGATCATGTCCAACGTCGACAAGCTCGGCGCGCCGTTCCACAAGGTGTTCACCGCCGAGCAGGCCCAGGCCTACAAGCCGCGCCTGGCCGCGTTTGAATTCATGCTCGACAACCTCGGCTGCGGCCCGGAAGACATCTTGCATGTGTCGTCCAGCTTCCGTTACGACCTGATGCCGGCCCATGACATGAAGATCAAAAACAAAGCCTTCGTTGCCCGTGGCCACGAAGTGCCGGGCAACGCGTTCTACGGTTACCAGCAGATCACCGATATCGGTGGGCTGCCGGCGCTGGTCGGTCTGTAACCGCACACCTCTGAGGGCAAGACATGGGCAGTGAATCCTATTGGCTCGACACCGCACCGGCGTTTACCGGTGCCCGGCTGGGCGGCTTGCCCAAGCAGGTCGATGTGGCTGTGGTCGGCGCTGGGTTCACCGGCCTGGCGGCAGCACGGGCGTTGGCGCTCAAGGGCGCCAGTGTGGTGGTGCTCGACGCCGGGCGGGTGATCGGCGAGGCCTCGGGGCGCAACGGTGGGCAGTGCAACACCGGGGTGGCCCAGGATTACGCCGGGCTGCACGCCAGCCTCGGTGCCGCCAAGGCACGCGCCTATTACCAGGCCTATGAAAGTGCCGTGCAGACGGTGGTGTCACTGGTCGAGCAGGAAGGCATTGCCTGCGACCTGGTGCGCAACGGCAAGCTCAAGCTGGCGGCCAAGCCGATGCACTACGAAGGCCTGGCCCGCACCTGCGAGCTGATCCGCCAGGAGGTGGATGCCGAGGTCGAGCTGCTCAGTGCCGAACAGACCCGTGCTGAAGTCCATTCGGCGCAGTTTCATGGCGGCCTGCTGCAGCGCAACGGCGTGCAGATGCATGTCGGCCGCTTCGGGGTCGGCTTGGCCGAAGCGGCGGCGCGGCGTGGTGCGATGATCTACGAGCACACCCCCGTCAAGGATTGGAAGGCCCAGGCCGGCGGCTACCAGGTCAACACCGCCAAGGGTTCACTGCACGCCGGGCAAGTCCTGCTGGCCACCGGTGCCTGCCAGCATGGCGACCTGGGTTGGTACCGCCGCAGGATTGTGCCGGTGGGCAGTTTTGTCATTGCCACCGAAGTCTTGCCCCAGACGCTGATCGACCAGTTGCTGCCGCAACATCGCGCCTATGTGACCAGCCGCATGATCGGCAACTACTTTCGCCTGACCCCGGACAACCGCCTGCTGTTTGGCGGGCGTGCGCGGTTTGCCATGTCCGACAGCGTCTCCGACGCCAAGAGCGGCAAGGTACTGCAAGCGGCGATGCTGAACATGTTCCCGCAGTTGGCGCACGTGAAGATCGACTACTGCTGGGGCGGCCTGGTGGACATGACGTCCGACCGCCTGCCCCGCGCCGGCCAGCATGGCGGCGTGTTCCACTCCATGGGCTACAGCGGCCATGGCGTGCAGATGTCGGTGCATATGGGCCAGGTGATGGCCGATGTCATGGCCGGCAATACCGCCGCCAACCCCTGGCGCGAACTGGAATGGCCGGCGATTCCCGGGCATTTCGGCAAGCCGTGGTTCCTGCCGTTCGTGGGGGCTTACTACCGCTTCCAGGACTATTTGCACTGAGTTGCCGTTGTTGCGTCACCGTCGTTTGTGTTTCCAGGACGCTCCGGACATCCGTGAGCACTCGATTCTTCCGATTATCGACAGGTAGCCTTGCTATGACTGACAACAAAAACACCCCCGAACTCATCTCCGGCCAGGACAGCCTGCGGGTGTTCGAACGTCTCAACCGTGGCATGTCGCGCCGCAACGCCCTGCAGA
>NZ_CVTH01000067.1:0-19399 GCF_900005955.1 Pseudomonas sp. 8 R 14
GCAGCCCCAATCAGGCTCCCTGTGTTCTGTCAGGTAAACCGCAGCGCCTGGTTTTGGGTCTGCTTCGCAGCCCCGCGCGGGGCAAGCCCGCTCACCACAGCAAGCCCGCTCGCCACTGGTTACTGTTTGCCCGTTCTATCTCTCAACTGATCAGCATTAGGGTAAGCCCCCTCCCACTTTTGGTTGTTTTTCACTTGAGGGTTGACGGCCAGGTGAATGACGAATACTGTACATAAACACAGTGTTTAAGCGCTGATCAACCAGGATGGCAACATCAGCCACGCCAAACACTGTGTGCAAGTTAATGGATTAACTTAATGCACAGGCTCGTTATACCGAGCCGTTTGATTGATAGAGAGGGAACTCATGTCCTATCCAGAAAGCAAACTCACCGGCTTGACCGGTTTCGCCCTCGCGGCAAAAGTCACTGGCGGCTGGTCCGGCCCTGTGGTCAGCATTACTACCCTGGATCAACTCAAGGCCAATATTGGCGACACCACCCCACGGGTATTGGTGATCAACAGTAATATCTCGGCGTCGAGCCTGACCAAAGTCAACTTGGGCGCCAACAAGACCCTGATCGGTTCGTTCCAGAACCGCACGTTGGAGAATATTCACCTGCGTGCAACCGCGCAGTCGCAGAACATTATTCTGCAGAATATTATCTTCAAGCATTCGGCGAGCATTAAGGCCAATGACGATATTCAGGTCTACCTGAACTACGGCAGCAAGTACTGGATTGATCATTGCTCGTTTGTCGGTCACAGCTGGTCCACCACTGACGGCAGTGAAGATAAACTGCTGTATATCGGTGAAAAAGCCGATTATGCCACCATCAGCAACTGCTTCTTTGGCAGCCACAAGTACGGGCTGATCTTCGGTCACCCAGCGGATGATAATAAGGCAGAGTTCAACGGTTATCCGCGCCTGACGTTGTGCCATAACCGCTTCGACAATATGGAAGTGCGCGCACCCGGCTTGATGCGCTATGGTTATTTCCATGTGTACAACAACTACATCAATAACTTCCACCTCGGTTTTACCCTGGCGCAGAACGCCAATATCCTGTCTGAAAGTAACTACTTTGGCGAAGGCAGCCAGAATAAAGGCATGTTGGATGACAAAGGCACCGGGACGTTCACTGATATAAACAGTGTGCCGCCGATCACCAACCAGAAGTCGCCCAAAGCACAATGGACGGCCAGTTCCAACTACGCCTATACCTTGAAGACTGCGGCGCAAGCCAAGGACTTCACCCAGAAGAATGCCGGTGCCCAGGCTGCGGCGCTGGTATTTGGTAGTTGATTAGCTAGCTTTCTACTGAGCTGTCATTTATTGCAAGTGCCACTGTATTTATATCAAGGATATAAATACAGTGATGGCCTTTGTAATATAAATAATTCTTCATGTTGCGATAAGCAAGTGCCCATGTTAAACCTTGGTGCGCACTTGCAGAGCCAACTATCTCTTGCTCTTTCAGTCAGGATTAAGTTGCTGGCTGTTCGGTGCTATTTAATCTTCGCTTGTCACTTAAGCGTCAGCAAAAGGACATCATCATGAAACATGCGAATCACGCACCCACTCGCTGGACACGGGCCGATGCGCTGAAAGTTAATGAAAATGACCCGACGACGACACAGCCGTTAGTGAGTCCTGACTTTCCTGTCATGAGTGACACGGTCTTTATCTGGGACACCATGCCCTTGCGTGAACTCGATGGCACGGTGGTATCGGTGGATGGCTGGTCGGTGATCTTCACCCTGACCGCCGACCGTCGCCCCCATGATCCACAATTCATCAATGCCGATGGCCGTTACGACATCAAGCGCGATTGGGAAGACCGTCATGGTCATGCGCGGATCTGCTACTGGTATTCGCGCACCGGCAAGGACTGGATCTTCGGCGGCCGTGTCATGGCCGAAGGGGTTTCGCCGACCACCCGTGAATGGGCGGGCACGCCGATCCTGTTGAATAACAACGGTGACATCGACCTGTACTACACCTGCGTCACGCCGGGTGCCACGATTGCCAAGGTCCGGGGCCAAGTCATTACGTCGGACACCGGTGTCACCCTCCAGGGCTTTGATCAGGTCAAGTCGTTGTTCGACGCCGACGGCACCTATTATCAAACCGAAGCGCAGAATGCGACCTGGAACTTTCGTGATCCCAGCCCCTTTATCGATCCCGTCGATGGCAAGTTGTACATGGTGTTCGAAGGCAATGTCGCCGGTGAGCGCGGCACTCACGAAGTGGGCCCGAACGAGCTGGGCCTGGTGCCGCCGGGGCACGAGGACGTGGGCGGTGCCCGCTACCAGGTGGGCTGCATCGGCATCGCCGTGGCCAAGGACCTCAACGGTGACGAGTGGGAAATCCTGCCGCCACTGGTCACGGCCGTTGGCGTGAACGACCAGACCGAACGGCCGCACTATGTGTTCCAGGACAACAAGTACTACCTGTTCACCATCAGCCACAAGTTCACCTATGCCGATGGCGTGACGGGGCCGGATGGCGTCTATGGGTTTGTCAGCGATCATCTGTTCGGGCCCTATACGCCGATGAACGCGTCCGGGCTGGTCCTCGGCAATCCGCCGTCGCAGCCGTTCCAGACGTATTCCCACTGCGTGATGCCCAACGGCCTGGTGACGTCGTTTATCGACAGCGTGCCCACCACCGGCGATGACTACCGCATCGGCGGCACCGAGGCGCCGACGGTCAGGATCGTGTTGAAGGGCGATCGTTCGTTTGTGCAGGAGGCTTATGACTATGGCTACATTCCGGCGATGCGGGATGTGGTGTTGAGCCAGTGACCGCAGTGCAAAACCCAGCCTGATTTCATCAGGTAGGTGGGAGGGGGCTTGCCCCCTCCCACTTTTTTTGACCGCATTTCAGCCTGCCTTCAAGGCTCAAGTCCTCGCCCACCTGGCCGATACAGGCACTAGCACCACGAGTGATCCCGAACGCGTAGGTGCACGCCTGGTCGTCGCTCAGGTCAACGAATAAAAATCAAAAGGGGTGGCCATGACCATATTGCAGCGTGTGATCGGCGGGTTTGCGGTGTTGGTGCTGTTACTGCTAGTCATGGCGGGGATCAGTTATCAGAACACGCAATCCATCAGCAGTCGCTTGAACATTATCACCGGCGAGTCGGCACCCTTGAGCCGGGCCGCCAGTGAGCTATACGTGCACATCCTGCGCGCCAACCAGGCGTTGCTGGCCCTTCAGATCAGCACCGACCCCAAGCAGATCGAGGACGGCAAGCGACCGTTCACCGAGAGCATCGCCCAGTTCAATCAATTGCTCGACAGCACCGTTGCCTATACGGGCGAGCATGAGGCGCTGCGCGCGAACCTGGCGCAGCAGCGCCAACAGGTAGCGGCCTACGCCGAACAGGCGCAGGCGCTGATGGCGTCCCACGTGCAACACGTGCAGCAATTGGCGCTGACGCGGCAACTGCAAGGCTACAGCAGTGCACAGGCGATACAACTGACCAGCTATCTGCGCGATTACATTGCCCATGCACGCAGTGTCGGCGAACCGCAACAGGTGGCCGCAGCGGAAAAGCTGCTGTTGGAGGTCAACAAATCCTACGATGGCTTCGCGGCTCATACCGTCACGCCGGCCATTGATAAATTACAGCGTGTGCTCAATCTCCAGGACGAAGTGATCAGCACCCGGGCCCAGGCCCTGGCGGCGATTGACCCCAGGGTCGGGCGGATTGCCGGCGTCATGGTCAATCGCCTGCTGAGTGACCTGACCGCCCCTGACGGCCTGTTCCAGGCTTATCAGGTGGAGGCAAAACTGGCCGCGCAGGTGCAGCAGCAACGCAGTGCGGTTGACGCGGCGCTGAAAGCCACCCTGGACAGGATTGGCGAGTTCGGCAGCCAGTCCCTGGAGGTCGCCAACCAGGCCAGCCAGTCGGCCAATGCGACCATCGGCACCAGCCGCAGCTTGCTGTTGATCGCGTGTGTGCTGGCGGTGCTGGCGGCGGTGGCGATTGGTACCTGGGTCGCCTTCAGCCTGCGGCGTCCGCTGGCGGCGTTTCGCGAAGTCCTCAAGACGCTTACTGCGGGAGACATGCGGGTCAGTTTCGATGTCAGCCGTAAAGACGAATTCGGTGAGTTGGGCGGTTACCTGAACGAACTGACCACGGCCCTGCGCAAAACCTTCCGTGAATTGATCGGCTCTGCCGATGCGCTGGCCGTTACCGCAGGCAGCAACGCCCTGAACAGCGAGCAGACCACCCGGGTGGTGGATGAGCAGAAGGACCGCCTGCAATCGGCAGCCTCGGCCATGACGCAGATGGAAAGCACGGTCGAAGAGGTGGCCCGGCGTGCGCAGGACACCCGCCAGGCCGTGGACGACACGAGTGAACTTACGCACAAGGTGCAGGCGCGTGTGGCCGAGACCATCGTCAACATTCGCCAGCAGGCCGACCAGGTGAACAAGGCCACGCAGGTGACCGATGAGTTGCAGAAGTACGGACAGAATATCGAGGGCATTGTTGTCGCCATTCGCACCATTGCGGAACAGACCAACCTGCTCGCCCTGAATGCGGCGATCGAAGCGGCCCGTGCCGGCGAGCAGGGACGCGGTTTTGCGGTGGTGGCCGATGAAGTGCGCTCCCTGGCCAGCCGTACCCAGACCTCGACCAGCGAAATCCAGGACATGATCGGGCTCATGCAGGAAAAGATTCACTCGGTGGTGCACGTGATGAACGAAAGCCAGGCGCAGTCCACCCAGTGCGTGTCCCTGGCCTCGGGCGCGGGTGACTTGCTGCTGTCGATGAGCGACTCGGTCGACAGTATCCGCGACATGAATATCCAGATCGCCGCCGCCACCGAGGAGCAGAGCGCCACGGTGCAGGAAACCAGTCGGATGGTCATCCAGATCAACGATTCGGCCCAGCAGACGGCAGACGGCGCCGAGCAGTCCGCCATCAGCAGCCACGAGCTGTCGGACATGGCCAAGGTGCAGCGCGAGCTGCTCCATCATTTCAGCGTTTGAGCCGCGGGAGTCAGAACATGAAAACATGGTTAATCCTCGCCTTGGGGGCGACGCTGTTCATTCCGGGCCCAGCCCAGGCCGCCACGCCCTTGCTGGGTGTAGGCATGGCAAAGTACGACGATAACTTCCAGACCCTGCTGCGCAACGGGGTGCAGCAACAGGCCAGCGTCATGAACGCAGACATCTTTATGGAGAACGGGCAGGACAGCGTCGATTTGCAGATGCGCCAATTCCGCAACCTGGTCAATTCCAAGGTGGATGCGATCATCTTCGCGATGGTCGACGGCAAAAGTGCGGCGCAGATGATGCAGCTGGCCTCGGATGCAAAGATCCCGCTGGTGTTCGTCAACCGCAACCCGAACCCGCAAAAGTGGCCGGCGCAGACCGCGTTTGTCGGCTCCAACGAGCTGGAGTCGGGTACTTTGCAGATGGAAGAGCTGGCGCGCCGCGCCGGTTACAAGGGCAACGTGGTGATTCTGGTGGGCGACCCCGCCAACGCGTCCTCCTTGATGCGCACCGAGGACGTGGAAAAAGTCGTCGCCAAATACCCCGATATGAAAGTCGTACAGAAAAAAGTCGGTAACTGGGAGCGTAGCCAGGCCGCCACGATTGTCATTGACTGGGTCAAGCAGGGCGTCGATTTTTCGATCATCGCGGCCAATAACGATGAAATGGCGATCGGCGCGATCATGGGGCTGGAAAAGGCCGGCAAGCAGGCCAAGGACTACTGGGTCGGCGGCATCGACGGCACACCGGACGGCTTGAAATTGATGGCTGAGGGCAAGATGGCGGTCAGCGTGTTCCAGGATGCCGCCGGCCAGGCCGGCGGCGCAGTGGATACCGCACTGCGCCTGGTACGCGGCGAGGTGCTGGAGTCGGCGGTGGTCTGGGTGCCGTTCAAGTTGATTACGCCTGAGAATCGCCAGGCGTTTGAATAGCACTGAGCACCTCGATCCAACCTTGGAATGCAGTCAAATGTGCTCAGGCAGGGGTATTGGTGAGCTTGGCATGGTACTGACCGATCATGCGAACCACCCGCCTGGCAATCAGAACACCCACCACAGGCGCGAGTGCAAACACCCCAAACAGCCACACCGCAGCGCTTGCGGTGCCTTCGACACCGCCGGGTTCAGTGAGGCCGGCGACGTTCGCGACCATGCCCGCCAGTGCCGCGCCAAACGCGGTAGCGAACAGCTGCACGGTGGTAATCGACGCGCTGGCAAGGTCCTGCTCACCGGCCGGCGCCACCTGGAACACCCGGGTCAGCAAGTGCGGCCAAGCCAGCCCCACGCCCAACCCAATCAGGATAAGCGCCAGGCAGATCGGTGTGAGCGTCTGCCCGCTGCCGTTGCTTTCGACGGGCATCAAGATGGCCAGCGCCACCATGCCCACCACGCCCAGGATCGGCCCGGCCAGGATCGCCCGTCGAATGTTGCTGCCCGTCACACCCGCGCTGGCGATTGACCCCAGCGTCCAGCCAGCCGCCATCAATGCCGCCAGATAACCGGCCACCAGCGGCGACTGGTGGTGCAGGACTTGAAGAAACAGCGGCACGAAGATTTCGCCACTGGTCACGGCCACCGCCAGCAATGACATCGTCGCGTACAGCGCGCCGAGTGCCGTGGTGATCCGAAACGCGCCGGCGGGCAACAGTCGATGGCGGGCGCGGCTTTCCGTGACGATCAGCAGCGCGGTAAACACCGCCGCCACGGCCAGCCCCAGCAGGTTCAGGGGCAGGGTGGACGAGACACTGCCGGCCGACACCGCCAATACCGCCGCCGTCAGCAGCACCAGTTGGGCGAGTGGCAACGGGGTCGGCGCAGCGCTCTCGGTGCTGCGCCTGGGCAGGACCGCCGCCGCCAGCACCGCGAATAACCCGGCCACCGGAATCAACGACCAGAACGCCGCGCGCCATATGCCCAGCTCGGCAAACACTCCGCCCACCGCTGGCCCGACCAGCGTCGCCACGCCCCACATCCCCGACACCAACGCCATCGCGCGCGGCCACAGGCTTTCATCGAACACCAACCGAATCATCGCGTAGGACAGCGCGAACAAGAACCCACCACCCAGTCCCTGCACCAACCGCCCCACGAGCATCACCGGCATGGACGGCGCAAACGCACAGGCCAAGGCCCCGCCGGCGAACACCAGGCTGGCGACCAGGTACGCCGCACGCGGCCCGAGGCTGCCAAGCAGGCGCGCCGACAATGCCGAGCCGAGGATCGAGGCGGCGACAAATAACGTGGTGTTCCATGCGTAGTAGTCGATGCCGCCGATGTCCTGGACCACTGACGGCAGAATCGTGGTGGCGATGTACACGTTGATCGCATGCAGCACCACGCCGCCTGCCAGTGCGAGCGAACGTACGCCGTTGGCACCGGACAACAGCGCGGCCCAGTTGGAGGGGGAGGGTTGAGGTGTGTCCATGCAGGCTCCGATTCAAAGGACTGAAGGCTTGCCAAGGCAAGCCGACACCCTTTATAAAACCTCATGTTTAGATGAGGTCAAGAGCTGGATGGAAGCGAAAATCGATGTGCGCATCCCCCTCGGCGTGGGCGAATTGGCCCGCCGCAGCGGCGTGACCGTGGCCACGGTGCATTTCTACGAAGCCAAGGGGTTGATTCACGCACAACGCAGCGCGGGCAATCAGCGTCGCTATCAGCGTGACGTACTGCGCCGGATCGCGGTGATCAAGGTCGCGCAGCGCGCGGGCATTCCGTTGGCGACTATCAAGGACGCGTTGGACGAACTGCCTTCAGGACGGCCATTGACGGCCAAGGACTGGACCCAACTCTCCACACGCTGGCGCGACCTGTTGAGTGAGCGTATCAACAGCCTCACTCAACTGCGCGACCAACTCGATGGCTGTATCGGCTGTGGATGCCTGTCCCTGGATGATTGCCCGTTACGCAATCCGGGGGATCAGTTGGGGCGGCTGGGGGATGGGGCCGTGTTGCTCGGGAAGTGAGGCAGTCAGCGCCGACCCGTGCGCGTACTCACATCCACCCACACCGCCAACACCAGGATGCTGCCCTTCACAATCATCTGCCAGTAACTGTCCACGTCCAGCATCGACATGCCGTTATCCAGGCTGGTAATCACCAATGCCCCGAGCAAAGCGCCATACACCGTGCCCGAGCCGCCGCGCATCGACGTACCCCCAATAAAGCACGCAGCGATGGCATCCAACTCGCCCATATTGCCCGCTGACGGTGAGCCCGCCGCGAGACGCGCAGTATTGACCAGGCCGGCGAGGGCGCACATCACGCCCATGATGCCGAAGATCCACAGTTTCACCGCCTGCACGTTGATGCCTGACAGGCGCGTGGCTTCCATGTTGCTGCCCACCGCGTAGACGCGGCGGCCGAACACGGTCTGGCTGGTGACGTAGCTGAACACGCCGAGCAGCACCAGCAACAGCAGCACCGGTACGGGGATGCCGTCGTAGCTGTTGAGGGTGGTGACAAACCCGGCGAGCACCGCGCCGATCACCCCCACGCGCAGCACATCGCGCATCAGGGCGTGCGGTGCCAAGCCATGCAGCGCGCGGTTGCGCCGTTGTCTCCAGGTCAAAAACAGAGTCAGGGCAAACAGCAAGACCCCAAGGCCAACCCCCACCGAATGCGGCAAATACCCCTGGCCTACATACACCAGCGACGGCGACACCGGCGCGATGGTGGTGCCGCCGGTGATCCCCAGCAGGATCCCGCGAAACGCCAGCATGCCGCCGAGGCCAACGATAAACGACGGAATGCGCAGGTAAGCGGTCATGTAGCCGTTGGCCAAACCGATCATCAAGCCGCACAACGCCACCAGGCTGAGGTTGGCCAGCAGCGGAATGTGATAGACCACATCCAGGATCGCTGCGAGCCCGCCCAACAGTCCCAGCAACGAACCCACCGACAAATCGATCTCACCGCTGATGATCACCAGCACCATGCCGCACGCCAGGATGCCGGTGATCGACATCTGCCGCAGCAGGTTGGACAGGTTGCGCGGGGTGAGGAAGCCGCCCTCGGTCTGCCAGCTGAAAAACAGCCAGATAAACGCCACGGCGATCACCAGTGCGAGCATTTTGTAGCGAGTGAACAGCTGTTTGACCTGATTCATCTACGCGGTTTTCCGATTGTTATTGTTTTGGCTGAGCGCGGCGGCGAGCACCTGTTCCTGGGTGAGCCCCTCGTTGATGAAGTCGCCACGCAACTGGCCGTCGCCGATGACCAGCACGCGGTTGGACACGCCGAGCACTTCGGCCAATTCCGAGGAAACCATGATAATCGACACGCCTTCTGCCGCCAGCGCGCCCATCAGTTTGTAGATCTCATACTTGGCGCCCACATCCACCCCGCGTGTGGGCTCGTCGAGGATCAGCACCTTGGGCTTGGCCATCAGCATTTTCGCCAGCACAGCCTTTTGCTGATTGCCACCGGACAGGCTGGTGATCGGCAGGAACGGGCTGGCGGTCTTGAGGTGCATGCGTGCGATCTGCTGGTCGATGCTGCCCAGTTCGGCCTCGGCATCGATGCGGGTCAGGTGGGCATAGGTGTCGAGCACCGCCAACGTGATGTTCTGGCCCACGCCCAGGTCAGGGATGATGCCCTGGCGCTTGCGGTCCTCGGGCACCATGCACAGCCCGGCGCGGATCGATTTGAGCGGCGTGCGCGTGTCGATCACCTGGCCGTCGAGCCACACCTCGGCGCTGTAGCGGCCGGGGTAGGCGCCGAACAACGCCGACACCAGCTCCGTACGCCCGGCGCCCACCAGCCCGGCTATGCCGAGGATTTCGCCGCGCTTGAGCACAAAGGAAATATCGTCGACGCGCTTGCGCTGGGGGTTGTCGACGTCATAGCAGGTGACGTTGCGCGCTTCGAAAATCACCTCGCCGATGGCACGGGGCTCGGTGGGGTAGAGGTTGCTCATTTCCCGCCCGACCATCTGCGTGATGATCTGCGGGATGTCCATGTCGGCCATGGCCGTGGTCGCGATGTGCTTGCCATCGCGGATCACCGCGATGGTGTCGCACACGGCCGCCACTTCATCGAGCTTATGGGAGATGTACACGCAGGCCACGCCCTTGGCCTTGAGGCCGCGGATGATGTCGAGCAGTACCTCGATTTCCGAGCGGGTCAGGGCCGAGGAAGGCTCGTCGAGGATCAGCAGGCGCGCCTGTTTGTTCAGGGCCTTGGCGATTTCCACCAGTTGCTGGTAGCCGCCGCCGTACTGTGACACCGGCAGCGCGACGTTCATGTCCGGCACCTTGAGCTCGCGCATCAACGCTTCGGCGCGGTGCAGCATCGCCGGGTAGTTCATGCGCCCGCCGGGCAGGGTCAGCTCGTGGCCCATGAAGATGTTCTCGGCCACCGACAGGTCGGGCACCAGGGTCAGTTCCTGGTGAATGATGACGATACCGGCGGCCTCGGTTTCGCTGATGGACTGGGCCCTGAGCGGTTGCCCGTCCCAGAGGATTTCCCCCTCCCAGGTGCCATGGGGGTAGACCGCCGACAGCACCTTCATCAGGGTGGATTTACCGGCACCGTTCTCGCCGCACAGGCCGACACATTCCCCCGGCCGTACCTTGATGTCGATGCCGTTCAGCGCGTGGACACCGCCAAAGGTTTTGACGATGCCGTTCATTTGCAGCAGGTAGTCGGACATACCATGGCTCACACACAGGACTGACGACATGACTGTAGGAGCGAGCTTGCTCGCGAAAAACGCCAAGTCACCGCGTTTATTCAGGCTTTCCGCGTTTTCGTTCGCGATCTTCGCTGGCAAGCCAGCGCCTACAGGCCGATCTGCTCTTTGGTATAGAACCCGTCCTTTTCCAACAGGTCGATATTGGCCTTGGTCAGCGGGGTCGGGGTGAGCAGGATGGTGTCGACTTTCTTGCTGCCATTGTCGTACTGCGAGCTGTAGGTGGGCTTCTCGTTACGCGCCAGTTGCACCGAGAGCTTGGCGGCTTCGGTGGCGATCAGCTTGAGCGGCTTGTACACGGTCATGGTCTGGGTACCGTCGATCACGCGCTTGACGGCTGCGAGGTCGGCGTCCTGGCCGGAGATCGGCACCTTGCCCGCCAGTTTCTGGGCGGCCAGGGCCTGGATCGCACCGCCGGCGGTGGCGTCGTTGGAGGCGACGATGGCGTCGATCTTGTTGCTGTTGCGGGTCAGGGCGTTCTCGACGATGCTCAGGGCTTCGGTGGGGTTCCATTCCTTGACCCACTGCTGGCCGACAATCTTGATGTCGCCCTTGTCTATGGCCGGTTGCAGCACCTTCATCTGGCCTTCGCGCAGCACCTTGGCGTTGTTGTCGGTGGGCGCGCCGCCGAGCAGGAAGTAATTGCCCTTGGGCGCCGCTTGCAGCACGCCGTTGGCCTGCATCTCGCCGACTTTTTCGTTATCGAAGGAAATGTACGCATCGATGTCCGCGTTGAGAATCAGGCGGTCGTATGACACCACCTTGATCCCGGCTTTCTTGGCTTCGGCGACCGCGTTGGTCAGCACGGTGGCGTTGAACGGCACGATCACGATCACATCGACGCCCCGGGAGATCAGGTTTTCGATCTGCGAAATCTGCTTCTGCTCGTTGGCATCGGCGGACTGCACAAAGACCTTGGCATCGAGTTTTTCTGCGGCGGCGACGAAGTAGTCACGATCCCGGGACCAGCGTTCCAGACGCAGGTCGTCGATGGAAAAACCGATTTTCGGGTGGGCGGAGTCGGCCATCACCGGCAGGGCGAGCAGGGCCAGGGCGGTGGCGAGCAGGGTACGTTTGAATGACTTCATGGTGGTGCGTCCTTTTATTGTTGTTGGAAAGACACTGGGTGAAGACTTTAGGCGAACACTGTAGGTGTGGCTAACCGGCGTGTTGTGGCAAGCCGGGCTTTTGTGGTGAATGGGCTTGTCGTGGTGAATGGGTTTGGTGTGGTGAGGGGGCTTGTTGTGGTGAGCGGGCTTGCCCCGCGCTGGGGCGCGAAGCGGCCCCAAACCCAGGCACCTCGGTGTGTCAGCTAAAAACACATCGCCTGCAATGGGGCCGCTTCGCGCCCCAGCGCGGGGCAAGCCCGCTCACCACAACAAGCCCGCTCACCACAATAACCCCCCCTCACCACACCAAGCCTCTCACCACACCAACCCCACTCATCACAACAAACGCAATCACCACACGGTCACCGATAAATAAACCGGTTGACCACCCCCTCCAGCATCTCCTGGCGACCACTCACGGCCTGCGGGTTCAGTTCGTGGGCAAACGCATGTTCGGCCAGAGACTCCAGGCTGAACTCACCGGCCAGCACGGCCTGGCCCAGCGGCTGCTGCCAGCCGGCATAGCGCTGGTCCTTGAACTGCTGTAACTGGTCGTTCTGCACCATCGCCGCCGCACGTTCGAGCGCCAGGGCGAGTACATCCATGGCGGCGACATGCCCGTGGAACAGGTCGACCTCGTCCAGGCTCTGGCGGCGGACCTTGGAGTCGAAATTGTAGCCGCCATTCTTGAAGCCACCGGCCTTGAGGATTTCATAGGTGGCGAGGGTCATCTCCTCGACGCTGTTGGGGAATTGGTCGGTGTCCCAGCCGTTCTGCGGGTCGCCACGGTTGGCGTCGATGCTGCCGAAGATGCCCAGGGACACGGCGGTGGCGATCTCGTGATGGAAACTGTGCCCGGCCAGGGTGGCGTGGTTGGCCTCGATATTCACCTTGATTTCATGCTCCAGGCCGTACTCATGCAAAAAGCCGAACACCGTGGCGCTGTCGTAGTCGTACTGGTGCTTGGTCGGCTCCTGGGGCTTGGGCTCGATCAGCAGGTCGCCCTTGAAGCCGATCTTGTGCTTGTGCTCCACCACCATGCGCATAAAGCGCCCGAGCTGTTCGCGCTCGCGCTTGAGGTCGGTGTTGAGCAGGGTTTCATAACCTTCACGGCCGCCCCACAGCACATAGTTGGCGCCCTTGAGCCGCAGCGTGGCGTTCATCGCGCTGAACACCTGGGCAGCGGCGTAGGCAAACACCTCCGGGTCCGGGTTACTGGCGGCACCGGCGGCAAAACGCGGGTTGCTGAAGCAGTTGGCGGTGCCCCACAGCAACTTGATGCCGGTCTGTTCCTGATGGCGCTCCAGGTGGTCGACCATCTGCGCGAAGTGGTTGCGGTACTCCTTGATCGAACTGCCTTCCGGCGCCACATCGGTGTCGTGAAAACTGTAGTAGTCGATGCCCAGCTTGGAGAAAAACTCGAAGGCCGCCTCAGCCTTGCCGATGGCCACGTCCATGGGCTCGCCACTGCGCTGCCACGGCCGCTTGAAGGTGCCCATGCCGAACATATCGGCGCCAGGCCACACGAAGGTGTGCCAATAACACGCGGCCATGCGCAGGTGCTCGCGCATCGGTTTGCCGAGGACCAGTTTGTTGGCGTCGTAATGGCGAAAGGCGAGGGGGGCATCGCTGCTGGGGCCTTCGAAGCGAACCTTCTCGACACCGGGGAAGTACAGCATGGCGTTTTCCTTATTGTTCTTGGCGGTGTCTGGATACTAGCAACGGCTCCTGGCCCGCTGATTATGAAAATCACCAAGGGGTGGTGCGATTTTGACCGGCGAGGGCTAGTCTGTTGCCACAGGCCCGAGGACAAAAACAATGAAAACCCTACCGCCCGTCCACCGTATTGCCCTGTTGTTCAACGGCAGCAAAATCTACGACCGTGGCATCATCGCCGGCATCGGCAATTACCTGAGCAGCACCCGTGCGTCCTGGGATTTGTTCCTCGAGGAGGATTTCCTCTGTCGCCTGCGCGGCATCGAGCGCTGGCAGGGCGACGGCATCATTGCCGACTTCGACGACCCGCTGATCGGCGAAGCGTTGGCCGACAGCACGTTGCCGGTGGTGGCGGTGGGTGGCTCGTATGAAGACGCGCGCGCTTATCCCAAGGGCATTCCCTATGTGGCGACCGATAACCACGCATTGATGAAGTTGGCTTACGAACACTTGATCGAAGCTGGCCTGACTCGGTTCGCCTGTTTCAGCCTGCCCGAGGCCCAGGCCAATCGCTGGGCCCAGGAGCGTGAAAAAGCCTTTCGCCGCCTGCTGCAACGGGATGGTCTGCACGTCGAGGTGTATCGCGGCCTGGGCACCAGCGCGCCGTTGTGGGACAGCGCGGTGGAACAGCAGATTGCCTGGCTGCACAGCCTGCCCAAGCCCATCGGCATCATCGCCGTCACCGACGCCCGCGCCCGACAACTGCTGCAAGCCTGCCTCACCGCCGGCATCGCCGTGCCGGAGCAAGTCGCATTGATCGGCATCGACAATGACCCCCTGACCCGCACCCTCACGCGCGTGCCGCTGAGTTCGGTGATCCAGGGCACGGAAACCATGGGGCGCACGGCCGCCGCCTTGCTGCACCAGATGCTGCACGGCAAACCGTGCGTGGGCACGCAGGTCCTGGTGCCGCCGGAGGCGATCAATGTGCAGGCCTCCAGCTTGCATCAACCCTTGGGTAATCCGTACGTGATGCAGGCGCTGCTGTTTATCCGCCAGTACGCCTGCCAGGGCATCAAGACCGCGCAGGTGGCGGCCTATGTCGGCGTGTCGCGCTCCTCCCTGGAAGCGCACTTTCGCAAGGTGCGCGGCTGCAGCGTGCATGACGAGATCCTGCGTTTCAAACTCGCCGCCGCCGCCAAGGGCCTGGAAAGCCACGAACTGGCGATTGCCGATATTGCCGCCAAGTGCGGGTTCAAGTCGGCGCAGTACCTGCATACGGTGTTTCGTCGCGAGTTTGGTTGTACGCCGCGGGAGTACCAGCAGGGCTAAAAGAGTAATCCCAGTAAGGAGGCTTTGACGGCAGCTTGGGTTTTGTTGTGGGCCTGGAGTTTGCGCATGGCATTGGCCAGATGAAACTTCACGGTTCCTGTGTCGATGTTGAGGATCAGGCTGATCTCGATATAGGTTTTGCCGATGGCCGTCCACCTCAAGGTCTCTTTTTCCCGTGCGGTCAGGGGGCGGTGAATTTCTGGCAGGCATTTGTCGGAGAAGAAGCGTGTCATCGATTCGTGCGCCAACTGCGTCAACCAGGTCAACTTGTTCTCGATGTGCTCAAGTTCAGTCGCTGAAATGCATTCACTGGAGCGCGATACCGAGAGTAAACCAATCGCGTCAGGGCCGCGTTGCGAAGACAGGCACCAGCCATGGTTGAGCTGGTAATGGCGCGCCTCCTCCCAGAAGGCCTGGTGCTGTTGTTGCTGTTGTGCGGCGGACCAGTGCAGCGGGATGGAGCGGGTCAGGCCGTGGGCAACGGTGGGGTCTTGGGAGAAGTAATTTTCGCTGACATACTTCTTTTCCCAAGCGCCTGGGTGGTTCGAAATCAGCACATATTGCGATGTGGCCAACGGGATTTTCAGTCCGTAAGAACAGAACTCGAAGCCCAGGTTGGACGTTATCGTATGAATTTTATTGAATAGTTCATGTTCGGTCATGCAGCCGGATACGGCTTCTATCAAGGTTTCTCGCCATTCTTTCACCGATCGTCCCTTCCATGGTCGGCACCCGTTACAGACGGGAGCGCGCCGATTATACCGCTTGTGCGCGTGACGGAGGGCGCGCGGTTGAACGCGATCGACCTGCCCATTCGGGCAGCTACTCAAAACGCCGCAGGTTTGTTGTACTTGCATGGATAATGCTGACGAGGTTCGAGAAGCCCCGTTAACCAAGCTCAGAGATTCAGGTAAAGCGGGTAATTTATGATTGCGTTGGCCCGAGGGCTGTTGGTGTTGCTGTGGATCGTGTTGAGCTTTCCGTTCTTGTGCCTCTACATGTTGATCAACACCTCAAAGAATAGAAATCTGTACGTGGCCTGCCGGGCCTATTCGGTGATCAATAAAATCTTCCGGGTGCGTGTCGATGTTCGTGGCTTTGACAGCGTTCCCACCACCCGGCCTTACATCTATGTGGCCAACCACCACTGCAACTATGACGTGTTGATCGTGGCGCATGCGCTCAACCCCGGCACGGTAATCGTCGGTAAACAGTCGCTCAAGTGGCTGCCACTGGTGGGGCAGTTGTATTGGCTGACCGGTAGTCTGTTCATTGACAGGAACAGCCCATGGGCATCCATCGGCAGTTTGCGCAAGATCGCCAAGCGGGTTGTCGCAGAGAATACTTCGCTGTGGATCTTTCCCGAGGGCACTAGAAACCATGGCGGGGAGATGCAGCCTTTCAAGAGTGGGGCGTTTCGGATTGCCAAGGATATCGGGGTTGGGATCATTCCCGTCACGATCAGCCCGGCGGTCAACCATATCGCCTACAACGCCTTGCGCAGCACCGACGTCAGCATCATCGCCCACCCGCCCATTGAGGCCGAGGAGGTGGTTGCGATGAGTGCCAAACAGCTGGCCAATCACGCCCGAGAGATTATCGCCAAGTCGATTCCACTGGGTTAGCCGTCGCAAACCGGGGGGGACCATCCGCCGATTTGCGCACGGGCGAGTCAGAACATCGCCTTGACCTGCAATCCCGGCACCAGCGCACTGTCGATGTTATCCCCCGGAAATGTCCCCGGCTCGATGATCAAAGATCATTCCCACGCTCCTGCGTGGGAATGCAGCCCGTGACGCTTCGCGTCACCTGTGCGCAGTAGCCGAAACTTGCAGCGCTCACCATGTGGGAGGGGGGCAAGTCGAATCGTCGCACCGCCCCTCCCACATTTTTAACGCGTTCAGGCAGTTGCTTTTGCGGGTTTCAGGCAGTCGATGGAGCGATCCACGGTGGTCTTTGCAATTTCCAGCAAATGCCACACGGCCAGAATCTTCGCCCGTTCGGGGTTTGGTAGCAGGTCACCGCAATCCAGCGCCGTGGCGGAAGCGCTGTCGAGCAAGCTGGCGGTGTAAAGCAAGGCGTCTTCGAAGCTCAGGTCTTCGTTGACCGAGTGGAGGCCTTGGGTGGGTAGGTAGTGGTCGATGGCGCGGTTGAAGGCGGCGCGGTCTTTGGCGGGGTCGTGGGATGGATCGGGGATAACTTTATTCATGGTGTACCTTCGCGTTGGATGAGAGGCCGACACCCTTCGCGACTAAACGAGGGTGGCGGCTGTACGCAGGTTAGTCGACCGGCTCCAACGCGAAAATACCGGCGCACCCGAAGGTGCCCTGCGCACAGCCACCATAAAACTCATGGAGGACCATGCACGCGTTGGAAGGTCAGGCGACTAAACCCGATCACTGATTTGGCAGTGACGGACCGCAGACTAGCCAGCGATTCCAACAGGCACAAGGCGGCAGGGATTGTCTAGGAAACGTCCTGCAATTAAAAGCGAGCCGACTTGCTGGCCCTTTACAAACCATGACTAAATGCCACTAACGATGCCGCTCACCTATTGAAATGCAGGCGATGTGGGAGGGGGCTAGTTGCTGATGCCGGAGCGCGGTGCAGGGGCACCGCGCGGACAGAGGGGTTATGGCAGGGCGTAGGCGATCACATAGTCGCCACGGTCGGTGGACTGGCGCGCACCGCCGGCGGTGACGACGATGTACTGCTTGCCGGTTTTCGGCGACACGTAGGTCATCGGGCCGCCCTGGCTGCCGACGGGCAGGCGGGCCTTCCAGATTTCATCGCCGTTGCCGCTGTTGAAGGCGCGCAGGTAGAAGTCCTGGGTGCCGGCGATAAAGATCAGGCCGCCCTGGGTCGACAGCGTGCCGCCGAGGGTCGGCAGGCCGATCTTGATCGGCAGGTGCATGCGGATGCCCAGGGGGCCGGTGTCTTCAACGGTGCCCACCGGCACTTGCCACGCGACTTTCTGGGTCTTCATATCGATGGCG
Organism: Pseudomonas sp. 8 R 14; assembly: GCF_900005955.1. Lineage (NCBI taxonomy): Bacteria > Pseudomonadati > Pseudomonadota > Gammaproteobacteria > Pseudomonadales > Pseudomonadaceae > Pseudomonas > Pseudomonas sp. 8 R 14. Next base: position 17,795 of record NZ_CVTH01000067.1, read on the forward strand.
GTGAGGGTGCCGAACGGCGGCGCCTGGCACGGAATGCCGGCCACCGACAGGAAGCGGTTTTTGTTCACCGCATACGGCGTGCCCTTGAGCGGGACCGCGCCCATGCCGGTGTTCAGCGCTTCGCCACCGGACGAGGACTGGGCCTTGTTCTGCGACGGCAGCATCTGGATCCACAGGCCCAGGCGCATGTCGTTGACGAAGATAAAACCGTGCACCGGGTCGGTGGAAATGCTGCCCCAGTTCATGCCGCCCAGGGAACCCGGGAAGCTCAGGGATTTATCCGTGCCCGGCGCGGTGTACAGGCCGTCGTAGCGCATGCCCTTGAAGTCGATGCGGCACAGCAACTGGTCGTACGGGGTGGCGCCCCACATGTCCGACTCGCTCAGGGTCTGCGCGCCGATCTGCGGCATGCCCACAGACTTGGGCTGGGTCGGCGAGTAGGGTTCGTTGGGGATGTTCGCGGCTTTGACCGGGACTTCCTTGACCTCGGTCAGCGGCTGTCCGGTGGCGCGGTCGAGTACATAGATCTGCCCGGCCTTGGTGCCGATTACCACTGCGGGTACCGCCTTGTCACTGCCCGGTGGGGTGAAGTCGATCAGGCTCGGTTGCATCGGCAGGTCGAAGTCCCACAGGTCATTGTGGACGGTCTGGTACACCCACTTTTCAGCACCGGTAGAGGCATCCAGCGCCAATACCGAAGCGCCGTATTTGTGGTTGAGCTGAGTGCGTTCCACACCGTAGATGTCGGTGGACGAGCTGCCCATCGGCAGGAAGACCGTGTTCATCAACGGGTCGTAGGACATCGGCGCCCAGCTGTTCGGTGTACTGCGCACGTAGGTCTTGTCGCCGGTCGGGGCCTGTTTGTCTTCCGGGTTGCCCGGGTCGAAGGCCCAGCGCATTTGCCCGCTGATCACATCGAAGCCACGGATCACACCGCCGGGCATGTCGGTTTGGACGTTATCCGCGACGCGACCACCGACCACCACGGTGGTGCCGGCGACCAACGGTGCGGACGACAGCTGGTAGTAGCTGTCCGGCACATTGCCCAGGCCGGCTTTCAGGTCCACCTGGCCATGGGTGCCGAAGTCTTCGCAGAATTTGCCGGTGTCGGCATCCACGGCGATCAGCCGTGCATCGATGGTGTTGGTCAGCAAGCGACGCTGGCACTGCGCACCGGCGGGAACGCTGGCGGCGATGATCGGCGAGCTGTTGGGCTGGGTCGGCTGGGCAATCGGCGCGGTGGCGTCGAAATACGCCATGCCCCGGCAACGCTGCCACACCGCCGACTTGGCGTTGACTTCGTTCTTCCACAGCTCTTTGCCGGTGTCGGCGTCGAGGGCGATCAGGTTGTTGTGGGGCGTGCAGATAAACACTTTGTTGCCGATCTGCAGGGGCGTCAGCTGGTCTTCGGCACCGTTGCCGTCGCTGAGGGCCACGTCACCGGTGTGATAGGTCCAGGCCACCTTGAGCTTGTCGACAGTGTCGCGGTTGATCTGGTCCAGCGCGGCGAAGCGGCTGCCCCCTTCGGTGTTGCCGTAGTGGGCCCAGTCTTTCTGCGCGTCGGCCGCGGCCACGGGCGTGATGCCTGGGCCCGCACCGGTCGGC
>NZ_CVTH01000033.1:0-15617 GCF_900005955.1 Pseudomonas sp. 8 R 14
TGAGCGGGCTTGCCCCGCGCGGGGCTGCGAAGCAGACCCAAAACCAGGCGCTGCGGTTTACCTGACAGAACACAGGGAGCCTGATTGGGGCTGCGAAGCAGACCCAAAACCAGGCACTGCGGTTTACCTGACAGAACACAGGGAGCCTGATTGGGGCTGCTTCGCAGCCCAGCGCGGGGCAAGCCCGCTCACCACAGCAAGCCCGCTCACCACAGTTACAGTGTTTTTCCTTAACTGACTGGCAAGTCCCCTCCCACATGGGTTCCGCTGTGTTCTTTTGGCCGTTATTTGGACACCGGCATCGCAAACTCCGCACCCTGCTCGATGCTCTCCGACCAGCGCTGCATGATCGATTTCTGCTTGGTGTAGAAGCGCACACCCTCAGTGCCGTAGGCATGCATGTCGCCGAACAGGCTCTTCTTCCAGCCACCAAACCCGTGCCAGGCCATCGGCACCGGGATCGGCACGTTGATGCCGACCATGCCCACTTCGATACGCCGGGCAAACTCGCGGGCAATGTTGCCGTCGCGGGTAAAGCAGCTGACGCCGTTGCCGAATTCGTGGTCGTTGACCAGCTTCACCGCCTCGGCGAAGTCATTCACGCGCACGCAGGCCAGTACCGGGCCGAAAATTTCTTCGCGGTAGATGCTCATCTCCTGGGTCACGTGGTCGAACAGGGTCGCGCCGAGCCAGAAGCCGTTTTCCAGGCCAGCCTCGGTGGGTACATAGTCACGTCCGTCGAGCAGCAGTTGCGCGCCGGCCTGCACGCCTTGTTCGATGTAGCCGCTGATGCGCTCCAGCGCGGCGCGGGACACAATCGGGCCCATCTCCGCCTTGAGGTCGCGGCCGTCGGTGATGCGCAGATGCCTGGCGCGTTCGGTCAGGGCGGCGATGACCTTGTCACCGACATCGCCGACCAGCACCGCTACGGAAATGGCCATGCAGCGTTCGCCGGCACTGCCGTAGGCGGCGCCCATCAAGGCATCGACGGTTTTTTCGATATCCGCGTCCGGCATCACCACCATGTGGTTCTTCGCACCGCCCAGGCCTTGCACACGCTTGCCGTTGCGCGCACCGGTTTCGTAGATGTACTGCGCAATCGGCGTGGAGCCGACGAAGCTCACGGCCTTGACGTCCGGGTGCGCGATCAGCGCGTCCACCGATTCCTTGTCGCCCTGCACCACGTTGAATACGCCTTTGGGCAGGCCGGCTTCACGCAGCAGTTCAGCCATGAACAGCGAAGCACTTGGGTCGGTCGGGCTTGGCTTGAGGATGAAGGTGTTGCCCGCCGCAATGGCGATCGGGTACATCCACATCGGCACCATCACCGGGAAGTTGAACGGCGTGACACCGGCCACGACGCCCAGGGGTTGGCGCATCGTCCAGTTGTCCATGCCACGGGAGACCTGGTCGGAATGCTCGCCCTTGAGCAGGTTGGGGATGCCGCAGGCGAATTCGAGAATGTCGATGCCACGGTCGACTTCGCCCTGGGCATCGGTGAAGACCTTGCCGTGTTCGGCGACGATGATGCGCGCCAGGTCGTCCTTGCGCTCACGCAGCAGGTGCAGGTATTCGAACAGCACGCGGGCGCGACGGATAGGCGGGGTGTCGGCCCAACCGGCAAAAGCGGCCTGTGCAGCGGCGACGGCTTCGGACACGGTCTGGCTGCTGGCCAGGGCAACGCGGCCGGTGATTTCGCCGGTGGCCGGGTTGTAGACGTCCTGATAGCGATCATCGCGGCTGACGCGCTGGTCGTTGATGTAGTGCTCGATTGTTGTAGTCATGGCAGTCGATCCAGGTGGGTTGCGTTGGGACACACGATAGGCTTTCGGTTTGTTCCAAACCAGAGCAGAATCAAGAACTGATTGTCCTTATAAGCGAACAATAAGCCCATGGAAAAATCCGAGATCGAAGGGCTGTGGACCCACATTCACTGGCTCTCAGTGCTGGAGGAACACGGCACCTACACCGCCGCCGCTGCGCGCCTGGGGGTGAGTAAATCCGCGGTCAGCCAGCGCATTTCCGACCTCGAGAAAGCCACCGGCACACGGCTGGTGACCCGTACCACGCGCAGTGTGCGGTTGACCGATGCCGGGTTGTCGCTGACCCGTGAAGTGCGCGGTGCCTATGAGCAAATCGCGCGCAGCTTCTCGTCGGTGCGCGATTCCGCCGGGGAGATTCGTGGCCTGGTGCGCTTGACCGCCCCCGTGGCATTTGCCCGGCAACAGCTGGTGCCGCACTTGGCGGAATTCCTGCAGCAATACCCGCAGGTGCGTATCCAGCTGGATGTCTCGGATGCCCTGAGCTCCCTGGCGGCCGAAGGCTACGACCTCGCTGTGCGCCACGGTTTCCAGGTGCCGGAAACCCATGTGGCCTGGAAGCTGTGCGACACCGGTTCGGTGCTGGTCGCCAGCCGCGATTACCTGCAACGCCACGGCGAACCCCGCGAACCCGGCGACCTGTCGGCGCACAACTGCCTGTTCTACCCGCGCGGCACCGACCAGCCCGCATGGACCTTCGAGCGCGGCAGCAAAAAGGTCGAACGCCTCACCGTGCCCATCGCCGGCAGCTTCGCCACCAACAACAGCGAAGCCCTGCGTGATTCGGCGCTCAACCACCTGGGCATCGCCCTGCTCCCGGACTTCAGCGCCCACGCTGCGCTGGCCAGCGGCAAGCTGGTACAGGTGCTCAAGGGCTGGACACTCAAGGGCGCGTTTGCCGATGAGATCTACCTGATTCGGCCGTATTCGCCCCATGTGCCGAAGTCGGTGAGTGCGTTGGTGGGGTATTTGAAGGAAAAGTTATCGACGGGATTCCGCTTCGAGGGCTGAGGTTTTTAGCTTGCCCAACGGAACTAAAAGTCCATAATGGACAAATAAGTTCAGATATCGGAGATATCCATGTCCAGCGCGCCCCATGTAATCAACCAGGCCCAGGCCCGTGAACTGCTCGCCCAAGTCGATGTACCGCAGATCCTGCACACGCTGTTTCGCGCCCTGGCCGCCGGGCACGCGGTGCAACCGGCGCAGCAATTAGTGGCGTTCCCCCACGACGCCGGCGATTTCATCAATTACCTGGGCGTGCTGGCTGAAGAGGGGGTGTACGGGGTCAAGACCTCGCCGTATATCGTGCGCGAGCAAGGGCCGCTGGTGACGGCCTGGACGCTATTGATGTCGATGCAAACCGGCGAGCCCCTGTTGCTGTGCGATGCCGCCGAATTGACCACCGCGCGCACCGCCGCGACCACTGCGCTGGCGGTGGAGGCGCTGGCCCCGCAGGTGGCACGGCGCCTGGCGATCATCGGCAGCGGCAAGGTCGCGCTGGCACATTTGCATTACGTGAAGAATCTGCGGGACTGGCAGGGCATCAGCCTGTTTTCGCCACGCCTGGCCACTGCCAATACCGACGCCATCAAACGCCTGGATCCACGTTTGAGCATCGCCAACAGCTGCGATGCGGCGGTGGCCGACGCCGATGTGATCCTGCTGTGCACCTCATCGGCCGGCCCGGTGATCGACCCGTCGCGCTTGAGCAAGCCGGCGCTGATCACCTCGATCAGCACCAACGCCCCGCGTGCCCATGAAGTGCCGCCCCAGAGCCTCAACGCCATGCAGGTGTTCTGCGACTATCGCCAGACCACCCCCGGCTCGGCCGGCGAAATGTTGATTGCCGCTGAACAGCACGGCTGGGACAAGAACGCGATCGTCGGCGACCTGCCCGAACTGCTCAGTGAGCAGGTACAGCGCCCGGCCTATGACCGCCACGTATTTTTCCGTTCCATCGGCCTGGGCCTGGAAGACATCGCCCTGGCCAATGCCCTCTGGAGACTGTTATGAGCCATGCCGACTTCATCATCATCGGCGGCGGCATTGCCGGCGCGTCCACGGGTTTCTGGTTGTCGCCCCATGGCAAGGTGCTGGTGCTGGAGCGTGAATCCCACCCGGCCTATCACTCCACCGGACGCTCGGCGGCGCTCTACACGGCGGCGTATGGCACCCCGCAGGTGCGGGCGTTGACCCAGGCCAGCCGCGCGTTTTTCGATAACCCGCCGCCGGGTTTCTGCGAGCACCCGCTGCTGACGCCACGCGGCGAAATGACTGTGGACTTCAACGGTGACGCCGCCGAATTGCAGGCCCAGTACCTGAGCGCCAAGGCCACGGTGCCCCAGGTCGAACGGCTCACGGCGGATGAAGCCTGCGCGCGCCTGCCGATCCTGCGCCGGGAAAAAGTCCATGGCGCGCTGTATGACCCGACCGCCAGCGACATCGACACCGACGCCCTGCACCAGGGCTATTTGCGCGGTATCCGACGCAATCAGGGCGAAGTGCGTACCGACAGCCATGTACTGGGCTTGAGCCGTGACAGCGCGGGCCTCTGGCACGTAAACACCCAGGACGGGACCTACACCGCGCCGATCATTATCAACGCCGCTGGCGCCTGGGCCGATCATATCGGCGGGCTGGCGGGCGCCGCGTCCATCGGCCTGCAACCCAAGCGGCGCTCGGCATTTATCTTCGCCGGCCCCGAAGGCGTGGACAGCCACGCCTGGCCGATGCTGGTGGCCCTCGACGAAGCCTTCTACATGAAACCCGACGCCGGCATGTTCCTCGGCTCGCCGGCGAATGCCGACCCGGTGGAGCCCCAGGATGTACAGCCCGAAGAGCTGGACATCGCCATGGGCATCTATCAGATAGAAGAAGCCACCACCCTGACTATCCGCCGCCCGACGCGCACCTGGGCCGGCCTGCGCAGTTTTGTGCACGATGGTGATTTGCTCAGCGGCTTCGACCCACAGGTACCCGGCCTGTTCTGGGTGGCGGCGCAAGGCGGTTATGGGATCCAGACATCGCCCGCCATGGGCCAGGCCAGTGCAGCGCTGGTGCGCGGTGAAGCGTTGCCGGAACCACTGACACGGTTCGGCCTCGACGCTGGTATGCTCTCCCTCGCCCGCCTGGAGCCCCATTGATGAACAGCGCCGAACACGAAAAAGTCCTGCAGAATTTCCGTGCGATTGCCGATGCAATCGCCACGCTGTTCTTCCCCCACGCTGAAGTGGTGCTGCATGACCTGCGCACGCAAAAAGTCGATTACATCGCCAATAACCTGTCCAAAAGGGGCATTGGCGACGACTCGGCGCTGGAGGACATGCTCAGCGCCGACGTCAGCGACGTGAATATCGGCCCCTACGAAAAGCTCAATTGGGATGGCCAGAAAATCCGCAGCCTGAGCACCGTGTTGCATGACCACACAGGGCGCCGGCTGGCAGTGCTGTGCATCAACCTGAATATCTCACTGTTCGAAAACGCCAAGGCGGCGCTGGACCTGTTCCTGTCGCCGAGCAAGCTGATCCCGCAACCGGACTCGCTGTTTCGCGATGACTGGCAGGAGCGTATCAACACGTTCCTGCATGCCTGGATGCGCGAGCGCCAGCTGAGCCTGAACCTGCTCACCCGTGACCACAAGCGTGAGCTGGTACTGGCGCTGCATGCCGAAGGCGCGTTCAAGGGCAAGAGCGCCTCGAACTATGTGGCCAATGTGCTGGGCATGGGGCGGGCTACGGTCTACAAGCATTTGAAGGAGCTCAGGGGCTGATCAAATGTGGGAGGGCTTGCCTCAATGCCAGTCAGTTAAGGCTTTTTGTAGGAGCGAGCTTGCTCGCGAAAAACTCGCAGGCGCCGCGTTCATTCAGGAAGCACGCGTTATCGTTGACGTTTTTCGCGAGCAAGCTCGCTCCTACAGGAGGCGATGTACGCTTAACTGACTGGCATTAGGGCTTGCCCTCTCCCACCACATTTTGCCCGCGTATGATGCTCAATCGCCGTAGATGTCGGCCTTGAAGTACTGCTGTGAAATCTTCTGGTATTCCCCACTGGCACGAATGCCGTCGATGGCGCTGTTCAGTTCGCTGACCAGCGCGGTATTGCCCTTGCGCACCGCGATCCCGGCGCCCTCGCCCACGTATTTCGGGTCCTTGAGTTCCGGGCCGACAAACCCGTAGCCCTTGCCCCGAGGCATCTGCAAAAAGTCATTCAAGGGAATGGTGTCGGCAAAAATTGCATCCAGCCGGCCTGCCGCCAGGTCCATGTAGATCTCTTCGTTATTGCTGTAGCGCTTGACGTTGATGCCCTTGGGTTCGAACACCTCGGTGGCGTAACGGTCGGTGGTGGTGGCGCGCTGCACACCCACGGTCTTGCCCTTGAGGCTGGCGTACTGGTCATCCACCACGGCACCGTCCCTCATCACCAGGCGCGAGGAGGTGAAGTAGTACTTGTGGGAGAAATCCACCGACTTCTTGCGATCGTCATTGATGGTCATGGACGACAAGGCCATGTCGATTTTCTTCACTTTGAGGGAAGGAATCAGGCCGTCGAATTCACCTTCGACCCACACACACTTGACCTTCATCTGCGCACACAGCGCATTGCCGATGTCGTAGTCGAAGCCGACGATCTTGCCCTCTTCGGTCTTGGACGCAAACGGTGGGTAAGCCGCTTCGATGCCGATACGCAGGGTTTTCTCGGCGGCCAGGAGGTGGCTGGAGGCGATCAGGCCCAAGGCCAGGGCGGTGATGAGGGGGAGTTTCTTCATGGTCGTGTCTCGCGAGTTGTTATTGGTTTTGGCAAGCGTGAAGAAAAAGCTGGAGCGGGATCTTTTGTACTTATAATTCCATACTGGACTTTTACGTATAACCCGTCAATCACCACTCGCCAGCCCTTATCACCCATGACTTTTTTGCACAACGCTCCGGTGTTTTTGAGCGTTTTGCTCTTATTTATGCGTGCCTATACTCGGTCCAGCCTCTCGGTGCACCCGAAGGGCCAGTCCCCACAACAATAATTAAGGACACCGACCATGACCCAGTCCTTCCTGGCTGCCCGGGATTTTCTGCTCGCGCACCGTACCGACTACGCCACCGCCGCCCGTGACTTTCGTTGGCCGCAACTGGACGCCTTCAACTGGGCCCTGGACTACTTCGATGCCATGGCCGAGGGCAATGCCGCCGACGCGCTGTGGATCGTCGAAGAGGACGGCAGCGAGCAGCGCTACAGCTTCCAGCAACTGGCCGCGCGCTCCAACCAGGTCGCTAACCACCTGCGCGCCCTCGGTGTTCGGCGTGGCGAGCGCGTGCTGCTGATGCTCGGCAACGATGTGGCGCTGTGGGAAACCATGCTGGCGGCCTTCAAGCTCGGCGCGGTGGTGATCCCCGCCACCGCCCTGCTCAACCCGGTTGACCTGCACGACCGCATCGAGCGGGGCCAGGTCCGCCACCTGGTGGTCGGCGCGGCGCATGTCGGCAAGTTCGAGGGCCTGGGCGAAGGTTGCAGCCGCGTATGTGTGGGAGCGGCGCCGACTGGCTGGGTCGCGCACAGCGCCGCCTTTGAATACCCCGAGCGGTTCGAGGCCGAGGGCCGTACCTTGGCCACGGACCCGATGCTGCTGTATTTCACCTCCGGCACCACCTCAAAACCGAAGATGGTGCTGCACAGCCACCAGAGCTATCCGGTCGGCCATCTGTCGACCCTGTACTGGATCGGCCTGCAACCCGGCGACCTGCACCTGAACATCTCCTCGCCGGGCTGGGCCAAGCATGCCTGGAGCTGCCTGTTCGCACCGTGGAATGCCGGCGCCTGCATCTTTATCCATAACGTCGCGCGGTTCAGTGCCCAGGCGTTGCTCGGCGCGCTGGAGAAGTACCGGGTGACCAGCCTGTGCGCCCCGCCCACGGTGTGGCGCATGCTGATCCAGGAAGACCTGGCCAGCTACAAATCGCGCCTGAACCTGCGCGAACTGGTGGGCGCCGGTGAACCGCTGAACCCGGAGATCATCGAGCAGATCCAACAGGCCTGGGGCCTGCCGCTGCGCGACGGCTTCGGCCAGTCGGAAACCACAGCGTTGGTGGGCAATACGCCGGGCCAGGTGCTCAAGCCAGGCTCCATGGGCCGCCCGTTGCCGGGCTACCAGGTGGCCCTGCTGGACGCCGACGGCGTGCCGGGCACCGAGGGTGAAGTTGCCCTGCCCCTTGAGGTGCGCCCACTGGGCCTGATGCTCGGCTACGAAGACAGCCCGGAGAAAACCGCCGAGGTGATGCGCGACGGCTACTACCGCACCGGCGACACCGCGCAGATCGACGCCGACGGCTACATCACCTTTGTCGGGCGCGCCGACGACGTGTTCAAGGCCTCCGACTACCGCATCAGCCCCTTCGAGCTGGAAAGCGCGCTGATCGAACACCCGGCGGTGATGGAAGTGGCCGTGGTGCCCAGCCCCGATCCGTTGCGCCTGGCGGTGCCCAAGGCGTTCCTGATCCTGGCCCATGACGCCCCGGGCAGCGCCGAACTGGCCGCGCACATCCTCGCCTTCGCCCGCGAGCATCTGGCGCCCTACAAGCGGGTGCGGCGGATCGAGTTTGTCAGCGAGTTGCCCAAGACCATTTCCGGCAAAATCCGCCGGGTGGAGTTGCGGCAGATGGAGGTGGTGCGGCGCCAGAGCGACACACGGGGTGAACAGGAGCACTTCGAAGAAGATTTCAGCTAAAAAAAGCCCGGTGACGCAAGTCACCGGGCAAAACGAAGCGACCAGCTTCAGAAACGCGGTTTGACGGTCTTCCAATCCGGTTGATAGCGCTGCATCTGCTTCACGTCGTCGCGCTGGCGAATGCCGCAGCTGAGGTATTGGTCATGCAGCTTGCCCAGTTGATCAGGGTCCAGTTCCAGGCCCAGCCCCGGTGCGCGGGTGATCTTCACGCAGCCGTCGACAATCGGCAGTTTGCCGCCCTTGATCACTTCTTCGTCCGGTTCTTGCCAGGGGTAGTGGGTGTCGCAGGCGTAGTCGAGGTTGGGCACCGACGCGGCCACGTGGGCCATGGCCATCAGGCTGATGCCCAGGTGTGAGTTGGAGTGCATCGACACGCCCAGGCCAAAAGTCTGGCACATCTTCGCCAATACCTGGGTGTCGCGCAGGCCGCCCCAGTAGTGATGGTCGGCGAGTACGATCTGCACGCTGTTCAGGGCCACGCTGCGGCGGAACTCGTCAAAATCGGTGACCACCATGTTGGTCGCCAGGGGCAAGCCGGTGCGTGTGTGCAACTCGGCCATGCCTTCCAGGCCGGGGGTGGGGTCTTCGTAATACTGCAGGTCGTCGCCGAGCAGTTCGGCCATGCGGATCGAGGTTTCCAGGGACCAATTGCCATTCGGGTCGATGCGCAGCGGCACGCCGGGGAAGGCTTTTTTCAGGGCCTTGATGCACGCCACTTCATGCTCAGGGTCCAGCGTACCGGCCTTGAGCTTGATGCTTTTGAAGCCATAGGTGTCGATCATCCGCCGCGCCTGGGCGACGATCTGTACTTCGTTGAGGGCTTCGCCCCAACTGTCGGGTTTATAGGGCGAGTCGATGTGCTCGGCGTACTTGAAGAACAGGTAGGCGCTGAACGGGATCCGGTCGCGGATCGCGCCGCCCAGCAGGTCCACCAGCGGCACATTCAGTGAGTGCGCCTGCAGGTCGAGAAACGCCACCTCAAACGCCGAATAGGCATTGCTCACTGCCTTGCTCGCATGGGAACCGGGGGCCAGTTCGGCGCCGGCAATGCTCGCGGGTTTGTGCGCCGCCACGGTGGCCTGCACGATGGCGCGCAGTTGGTTGAGGTTGAACGGATCAAGGCCGATCAGTTGATCCTTGACCTGTTGCTGGATCGCCAGCGCCGGGGCATCGCCGTAGCTTTCGCCAAGGCCGATGTAGCCGGTGTCGCTCTCGATTTCGATGATCGAGCGCAGCGCGAAGGCTTCGTGGATACCGCTGGCGTTGAGCAGCGGCGGGTCGCGAAACGCGATGGGGGTGACGGTAACGCGGACGATTTTCAAGAGGCGGCTCCCTGTGGGCCTGGACGCAAGGCATGATGATGAGTCGGTTTGGAGGTGGGCGGCACACCGGGCCGTGGTGCGGTGCGCGCAAAAAACACCACCACCGCGGCCACCAGCGAGGTCGCGGCCAGGCCGTACAGCCCGCCTTCAATCGAACCGGTGGTCTGCTCCAGCAGGCCGAAGGTGGTGGGAGCAACAAACCCGCCGAGGTTGCCGACCGAATTGATCAAGGCAATCACCGCCGCGGCGATGCGCGCATCCAGGTAACCCTGGGGGATCGGCCAGAACAGCGCGGAAGCGGCCTTGAAGCCAATCGCGGCAAAACAGATGGCGACAAACGCAAACACCGGCCCGCCAGTGGTGGACATAAACATGCCGACGGCGGCGATCACCAGCATCAGCGCCACCCACGCCTGCTGGTGTTTCCACTTGCTCGCCAGGGCGGCGAACCCATACATGGCGACGATGGAAATCAACCACGGGATCGAGTTGAACAACCCCACCTGGAAGTCGCCCAGGTTGCCCATTTTCTTGATCATGCTCGGCAACCAGAACGTGGCGCCGTAGATGGTCAGGGCGATGGAAAAGTAGATAAAGCAGAACAGCGCGATCTGCTTGTCGGCCAGCAGCTTGAACATCGACGGCCGCACGCTCTGGGTGGCTTCGCGGGCCGTTTGCTCAAGCGCGATGGCCGTCACCAGCGCGTGTTTTTCTTCGTCGCTGAGCCACTTGGCCTGATGGGGGTGGGACTGCAACCAGAACCACACAAACCCGCACAACAGGATGGAGGCAAAACCCTCGATCAGGAACATCCACTGCCAGCCATGCAGGCTCAAGCCGCTGACGTTGAGCAACGCCCCCGACACCGGCCCGGAAATCACCGAGGCGATGGCCGAACCGCTGAGGAAAATCGCCATCGCCTTGCCGCGCTCGGCGGCCGGCAACCATTGGGTGAAGTAGTAGATGATGCCGGGGAAAAAACCGGCTTCGGCCGCGCCGAGCACGAAGCGCAGGATATAAAAGCTGGTTTCGCCTTGGACAAAGGCCATGGCCATCGCAGCCGCGCCCCAGGTGAACATGATGCGCGTCAACCAGGCCCGTGCGCCATAGCGCTGCAGCAGCAGATTGGACGGCACTTCGAAGATCGCGTAACCGATGAAGAACAGCCCGGCACCCAAGCCATAGGCGGCGGCGCCAATGCCCAGGTCGGTCTCCATATGGCTGCGCACAAAGCCGATATTGACCCGGTCGATGTAATTGACGATGAACATCACCACGAACAACGGCAGTACATGGCGCTTGACCTTGGCGGCTGCGCGGGCGAGCACGCTCGGGTCGGGCGGATTCTGGACGGTATCCAAGGGCAACTCCCAATCATTGTTTTTTTAGGGACGCACCGATGATGGACGCCGGGGATTGTTCCCGTCTAATCTAACTTGGCATTCGATTGATACCTGGATTAGATCAATGTTCGAACTGACGCAACTGCGCTGCTTCACCACCGTGGCCACCGAGCTGAATTTTCGCCGCGCCGCCGAACGGCTGAACATGACCCAGCCGCCCCTCAGCCGACAGATCCAATTACTGGAGCATCACCTCGGCGTAGAGCTGTTTACCCGCACCACCCGCAGCGTTGCCCTCACCGCCGCCGGCCGGGCGTTTTTCATCGAGGCGCAGAACCTGTTGGAGCGCGCCCAGCAGGCAGCCGTGACCGCACGGCGTTTTGCCGAGGGCGATATCGGCACGGTGAATATCAGCTTCGTCGGCAGCGCGGTGTATGAGTTTTTGCCCAGGGTCATCGCCGAGGCACGGCTCAAGCAGCCCCAGGTCAGGATCGACCTCTCGGAGATGAACACCTACCAGCAATACGAAGCCCTGCGCGCGCGGCGCATCGACCTGGGCATCGTCCGCGCGCCCCTGCTGGAACCCGGTTATGCCACCGAATGCCTGGTGCGCGAGCCCTTCGTGCTGGCGGTGCCGAGCAGCCATCGACTGGCCAGTGCCGACAGCGTCAGCGTCCACGACCTCGACGCCCAGCCGTTCCTGATGTACGCCCATGCGGCCTACCCGCCGTTCAACGAACTGCTCACCGGGCTGCTGCGCTCGGCCCGTGTCGCACCGGAATACGTACAGTGGCTGGGCTCGTCCCTGACCATCCTGGCCCTGGTCAACGCCGGCATGGGGCTGGCGCTGGTACCGCGTTGCGCCAGCAGTGTGGTGTTCAAGAACGTGGTGTTTCGCGATATCGACCTGGGCGAAGGCGCGCAAAGTGAACTGCACCTGATCTGGCGCGAGAACAATGACAACCCGGCGTTCGCGATGTTGCTGGAGGGGATTCGCAGTGCGGTGCGTGACGGGTGGGCGGACTAATGGAACAGGCTTCGTCGAAATCAAAGCCCCGCCACAATCCATCCAACACCGCTAAACAACTGTGGGAGGGGGCTTGCTCCCGATAGCGGAGCGTCAGTCACTGTAGAGGTCGACTGACCCACCGCCGCCGGAGCAGGCCGCCCTCGCCTCACGCCACCTTGAACCGATTGACCAGCCGCTGCTGGTGCTCGGCCAAACGCGCCAATTCCTGGCTGGTGATTGCGGTTTGCTCGGCGCCGGCACTGACCTGGATGACCAGGTCGTTGATCTCGTTGACGTTACGGTTGATGTCTTCTGAAACCGCACTCTGCTCTTCGGCCGCCGAAGCAATCTGCAGGTTGCGATCACTGATACTGGCCACGCCTTCGGCGATCTCCAACAACAATTCACCTGCACGTTCGACCTTGCGCGCACCGTCCTGGGCCTTGCCCAGAGTCTCCTGCATGGACGAGCTCGCCCGATCGGAACCACTTTGCAGGTTGCTGATCATCTGCTGAATATTCCCCGTGGACTCCTGGGTCTTCTGCGCAAGTACCCGCACCTCGGACGCCACCACGGCAAATCCGCGCCCATGATCCCCTGCCCGCGCCGCTTCGATGGCCGCGTTCAGGGCCAGCAGGTTGGTTTGCTCGGCAATGCCGCGAATGACGTCGAGCACGGAGGAAATCCCATCGCTTTCCTGCTTGAGTTCGCCAATGATCAGCGCGGTGTCCTCGGCCTGCCCGGAGAGCTGGCGGATCAGGGTGATGGTGCCTTCGATCTCGGTACGTCCTTGGGTGGTGCTGGTATTGACCCGTTGCGACAGTTGCGCCGCATCGTTGGTGCTGTGCGCCACCTCGCGCACGGTGGCGCTCATTTCGTTGATCGCCGTGGCCACCAGTTCAGTGCTTTGGCGCTGCTGCTCGACGCTTTGGCTGGTCTGCATCGTCACGGTTGAAGACTCCTCCGCCGCCGTTGCAACCTGTGCGGTGGCGTTGCCGATTTCCTGCACCACGCCACTGATCTCTTGCGCCATGCGGTTGAGGTTGCGCGAGATCTGACCGAATTCGTCCTTGCTGTCATAAGTCGCCCGCGCGGTGAGATCGCGCTGTGCCAGGTCATTGAGCACGCGGTTGAGGTCGCGCACCGCCGAATCGATCATGCGGATGATCAGCCAGGACAACACCGCCACCGCCAACAGGGACACGATCACTGCGCCAACGGTCAACCATAGGGCGCGGCGGGCGTCATCCCGCTCGTGCATCGCCAGGCTGCTGACACTTTGGCCCAGGGCTTCCTCCACTTGGCTCATCAGGTCAATGCGTTGGGTAGAGGTTTCAAACCAGGCTTCGGGTTTGATCCCCAGCGCCTGCCCCATCGGCACCTCAAACGCCAGGCGCTGCAACTTGGCGACTTCGACGGCGGCCGGTTGCTGCATTTGCGTATCGAACTGCGCCAGCGAGGCCGCGGGTGCCTTGCGCCGGAATGCATCGTAATAGGCGCCGAACTCGCCCAGGTTACGGCTGAAGCGCGACAACAGCGCTTCATCGAAATGCCCCTGGGCGAAGACCAGGCCCAGCACCACGCGCTCGCGTCCGGCCCGCTCTTTCATTTCGATAAATTGATTCAGGGCCCCCAGGGCGTAGACGATGGTCGCGTTGTTGACGCTCGCTTCCAGGGAATGGGTGTAACCGGTCAGCACTTGAATGATCTCGGTATACCGCGCGCCGGATTCGGTGCTGTTGATGCTCAGTTTATCGACCTGCCCGCGCATCGCCGGCAACTGGTCCAGGGCCCGCAGGACGTTGTCCAGGTTCGCACCGCCGGAGGTGGACAAACCGCGCACCACCTCGACGGCCGCGCTGGAGTCCCTGCGCATCTGCACCATCCGATCGCCCATGGACTTGCCGCCACTGCCGAGGAACACGCCACTGGCACCACGCTCACGCTGCAAGGTGGTAATCAACTGGCTCAACTTCTGGGCGGTGGCGCTGGCCATCACCGTGGTGTTCATGTCACGCAGCGTTTTGTAGTTGTCCACCACAAACACGCCGGCCAGGGTCAGGAACCCGAGCATGGGCAGCAGCAGAATCAACAACAGTTTCAGACGCAGCGGAGCGTTCTTAAGCATTTCCCTAAAGCCTCATGTCCATGGATCAGACTGGCGCCTGTCACGCCAAGATAGTGGCGCCATAATATCACCCATGAAAACAGCGCTACCGCTCTCGGACGGCCATCTGGAGCCAATAGGGGGTTGTACTGACCCAGATCAATAAACCCTCACAAACCAATCGACTGCCGGCCCCTGTGTTGATCGAGCACCTTGCTTGACTGACTCAATCCTCTCGAATACTTGCCTGATCCTCCGAATGTTCGGTTTTTTCGTAGATGGCCCTTGTGCCCTGATCTAGAGTTCGACAATGGGCGCCCATCGCCTTTCTTATAAGAAACACGCCATCCCGACCGATGATCAGCAGGTGAGCCAGCCATGGAATTACGCATCAACCAAAAAACCTATCAGGTCGACGCCGACGCCGACACGCCGCTGCTGTGGGTGATCCGCGATGACCTGGGGCTGACCGGCACCAAGTACGGCTGCGGCCTGGCCCAATGCGGCGCCTGCTCGGTGCTGGTGGACGGCAATGTCGTGCGTTCGTGCGTCACGCCGGTGGCCGGGGTGGTCGGGCGTGAGATCACCACCATCGAGGCTATCGAAGCCGATGCAGTCGGCAAGCGGGTGGTCAGTGCCTGGGTCGAGCATCAGGTGGCGCAATGCGGTTACTGCCAGTCCGGGCAGGTGGTGGCAGCCACCGCGCTGCTCAAGCACACCCCCGCCCCCACCAATGCGCAGATCGACGCGGCCATGGTCAACCTGTGCCGCTGCGGCACCTACAACGCCATCCATGCCGCCATGCATGACCTGGCCGCCGGGAAGGAGAGCGCCTGATGAACACGCCATCCGTCATCCCTGGCATCACATTGGGCGAGCCGATCAACCTGTCGCGTCGCCGCTTCCTGGCCAGCACGGCCGTGGGTGCGCTGGTCATCGGTTTTGGCCTGCCGCTGGGCTCGGCCCGAGTGCAGGCCGCTGCCGCCGCAGAACGCGGCACCCAGGTGCCGGCGTTCCTGGAGATTCGCCCGGACGGTACGGTGCGCCTGCTCAGCCCCTTTATGGAAGGTGGCCAAGGCACCCACACCGCCATGGCGCAGATCGTCGGCGAAGAGCTGGATGCCGACCCTGCCACCTTTATCGTCGAAGCCGCGCCACCCGGTGAGGCCTATGTGGTGATGGACAACGGCATGCGCATCACCGGCGGCAGCATGTCGGTGCGCATGAGCTACCCGGTCATGCGCCGCCTGGGCGCCCTCGCCCGCGCCATGCTGTTGCAGGCCGGCGCCGAGCAGCTTGGT
>NZ_CVTH01000019.1:0-2688 GCF_900005955.1 Pseudomonas sp. 8 R 14
GCACCCGCGCCCGCTCCGCCCGCGCCAGCCCCGGTGACACCGGCTTCGGCCAACGCCGCGTACCTCAAGAACCCGGCGCCGGAGTACCCGTCACTGGCGCAGCGTCGCGGTTGGGAAGGCACGGTTTTATTGCGGGTGCATGTACTGGCCAGCGGTAAGCCGGGCGAAATCCAGGTCCAGAAAAGCAGCGGTCGCCAGCAACTCGACGACGCCGCACTGACCGCCGTGAAGCGGTGGAGCTTCGTGCCGGCCAAGCAGGGCGATGTGGCCCAGGACGGCTGGGTCAGCGTACCGATCGACTTCAAGATTCACTAACTATTGCGCTGCGGTGTGCAGCACACGCCGCGACTTGTACAGAGGGAAAACATCATGGCATTAGCATCTCCACTTGAATCCATCGAAAGCGCGGTGATCTGGCTGCTGGTGGTCTTTTCGGTCGCCACCTGGGGCCTGGCCCTGCTCAAGGGCGTGCAGTTCGGTCGCCTCAAAGCGCAGGATCGCAAGTTCCACAAACAGTTCTGGGCGGCGTCGAGCCTCGACTCGGCTGCCGAGTTGGCCGAAACCCAGCCCGGCGCCGCTGCCCGTGTGGCCCAGGCCGGTTACGCCGCGATCCAGGTCGGGGAAGCGCCGCACGCGGCCGACCTGAGCCAGGCGATCAACCACCAGGACCGCCTCGAGCGTGCCCTGCGCCAGCAGATCGTACGTGAGCGCCGGTCCCTGGAAACCGGCCTGGCCGTGGTCGCCAGTATCGGCAGCACCTCGCCGTTTATCGGCCTGTTCGGCACCGTGTGGGGGATCATGGAAGCGCTCAAGGGCATCAGCGCCGCCGGCTCCGCCAGCCTTGAAACCGTGGCCGGCCCCATCGGTGCCGCCCTGGTTGCCACGGGCGTGGGGATCGCCGTCGCGGTGCCGGCGGTGCTGGTCTACAACTACTTCCTGCGTCGCCTGAAGCTCACGGCGGCGGACCTGGATGACTTTGCCCACGACTTCTACAGCCTGGCGCAGAAAAACTCCTTCCGTGTGCTGCTGCATCCTGCCCTGACTAAACATGCGCCGGGTAACCCGCAAAAAGTGAAGGAGGCGTCCTGATATGGCCTTCTCCACGCAAGACAGTGATGAGGTACTGAGCGAGATCAACGTCACGCCCCTGGTGGACGTGATGCTGGTGCTGCTGGTGGTGTTTATCGTCACCGCGCCGCTGTTGACCAACGCGATCCCGATCAACCTGCCCAAGACCGAGGCCGTAGCCCCGGTGGAGCAGAAGGACCCGCTGGTGGTGAGCATCGACGGCGCCGGCAAACTGTTCATCAACAAGGACGAAATCCAGCCGGACCTGCTGGAATTCAACCTGCAGGCGGCCAAGGCCAAGGACCCCGATGTGCGGGTGCAACTGCAGGCTGACGATGGTGTGAACTACGGCGAAGTGGCGCGAGCCATGGCGTCTATCGAGCGCGCGGGGATTACCAAGCTGTCGGTGATTACCGCACGTTAGTTGCAAAAGCCTCGACAATTTTTTGGCCGTTTCCTTGGCAGGGTGCGGCCTTTTTTTTGGTTCATCACGGATTACCGGGAAAGACGCTCTTGATCTTCATGAAGAAGAATTCGCTATCCCGGTAACCGTACGCCATCCGTTTGATGACCTTTATTCGATTGTTTATTCCTTCCAACTGACCGGTGTGCATCGGCCAGCGAACCCGACTGACGATGCCCCGCCAATAACCCTTTAGCCGTTTGGCAAACTGGATCAGAGCCGGTATTTCACTTTCATATGCATGGCGCAGCCATTGCTTCCAGGCCGATCTCCAGGTCCAGGCAGTGCTCGGTGTCCAGAGCGTTTTGAGTTCAGCCTTCATCAAATAAACTGTCATCAGCGATTGGTTGGCCTCCAATAAATCCTGCAAATGGACCTGTTGTTCCGGCGTTTTCAGGTTCTGTGGGTTACGCAGCAACAGCCATCGTGCCTGCTTGATGACCTTGCGAGCCGGCTTGTTATGACGCAGCCGATTAGCTTCGTCGACGCGGACCCGATCAATCACCTCTCGGCCATATTTGGCCACCACATGGAAAAGGTCGTAGACCACTCGCGCTTTCGGGCAATGCTGGCGAACCTCCAGATCAAAAGCAGTATTCATGTCCATCGCCACCGCTTCGATTCGAGCGCAGCCCTCCGGCCCCAGCTCCTCGAAGAACGGCCTGACTGCCGCTCGGCTACGGCCTTCACCGATCCACAGCACTCGTCGTGTATCGGCATCCAGCACAACGCTGGCGTAACGATGACCTTTGAATAACGCGAACTCGTCCATGATCAGGCGTCGTGGTTGCGCCTTCGGCAACTCACTCAACACCGCCTGCAAGGCTCGACGCTCCAGCAACCGAACAGTGTCCCAATGCAGTCCAAACATCTGGGCCACGTGCAGGGTGGGAAGGCGCTCGCAGGCCTGAATGACCGCCTCGGCCAAGCGGCGCGTCATGCGGGCATAGCGATCCAGCCAACTGACGGCCTCCATGCGTTTTCCACAGTCGCGGCAGCCAACACGCCTGAGCAAAATGCTGAGGCGCACCGCGCGACCGAGAATGGGCAGATCACGAACGGTTCGCTCGCAATACTCATGAGTGGTTGAACAAGGTTTTTGGCAGCCGCCGCAGGAAGGGAATCGGGTGGCGTGGGGAATCAGATCGATCTTTAGA
>NZ_CVTH01000006.1:0-914 GCF_900005955.1 Pseudomonas sp. 8 R 14
ACGCCTGGCGCTGGTGCTGCTGGCGGTGGTGGCCGTCATCAGCGGCGCGGGGCTGGCCTTTGCTGCGCTGGGCAACGGCTTGACCCCGGTGAATGTGTTCTGGGCCCTGGGCAGCCTGCTCGGCCTGAACCTGATCCTGCTGTTGAGCTGGGCGTTGGGGCTGTTGTTTGCCGGCGAGCACAGCGCCAGCCTCGGGCGCTTGTGGTTGTGGCTCAGTGAAAAACTTGCGCGCGATGCCAAGGCCGCCCAACTGGCCCCGGCGTTGCTGCTGTTGCTGCAACGGCAGAAACTCAATCGCTGGGCGGTCGGTGTGCTGGTCAACAGCCTGTGGTTGCTGGCGCTGCTCAGTGCGCTGGTGATTCTGCTGACGCTGCTCGCCACCCGCCGTTACGGCTTTGTGTGGGAAACCACTATCCTCGGCGCCGACACCTTCGTCGCCGTGACCCAGGCCCTCGGCACCCTGCCCGCCCTGCTGGGCTTCAACGTACCGACCGTCGAGATGATCCGCGCCAGCGGCGATTCCGCCCTGAACATCGAAAGCGCCCGCCAGGCGTGGGCCGCCTGGTTGGTCGGGGTATTGCTGGTCTACGGCCTGCTGCCAAGATTGATCCTCGCACTGCTGTGCCTGTGGCGCTGGAAACGCGGGCGCGCCGCCTTGCGCCTGGACCTCAACCTGCCCGGCTACAGCCCACTGCGCGAACGCCTGATGCCCAGCAGCGAGCGCCTTGGCGTCAACGACGCCGCGCCGGAACAACTGCACCCCGTCACCGGCGGCGTCAGTGAGCTGGACAGCGACGGCGCCTTGCTCGTCGCCATCGAACTGGACGATCAGCACCCCTGGCCACCCAAGCTGCCGGCTAATGTGAAGCACGCCGGCATCCTCGACAGCCGCGAATCGCGCAACAAGCTCCTGG
>NZ_CVTH01000034.1:0-203197 GCF_900005955.1 Pseudomonas sp. 8 R 14
CATCGGCGTTGTGCAGCGTGACACGGCCGTCGTTCCCCCAGGCATACCGCGTATCCATCTGGGAAAAACTGGCCCAATGCCGAACACATCGCGCAGCCTTGCCCGCCCGTTCCCATTCCCAAAAGAAACTCGCCCCACCGGCCAGTCCACGCTCAAGAATCACGTGCTGATCGTCGTAGCGATAAACCTCGCTTTCACCTACCGCATTGGTCGCCGAGACCAGTCGGCCAGCGTCGTCATAGGCGTAGGAAACGACGGTCTGCTCAGTAATCCAGACATACGGACCACGGTCTTCGGCCCGCTGCACCTGGTAGTCCACCGCGACGATGCGGCCCGACGCATAGCTCAGGAACAGCGCACCCCCCGCACCGTTATCCAGCCGCTCAATCCGCCCCAGAAAATCCCGAGCAATCCGCAACCGGTTGTCGTACGCATCACTGATCGAGACCAGCACACCGTCGCGAAAGTGATAAAACCGCGACGCCTGGGACAGCACCAGTTCGTCCGGCGATGCGCCCAAATAGATCGCTGCTTCGGCCAAGCTGTTGGTGATTGCAGGCCGAGCAACGGTCGGCATCGGAAACGAAGTACTGCGATTCTCATGGTCCGTCCACACCACCGAATCGCCTGAAACAGAAAGCCGATGCGCCAGCGAATGACTCCAGCCAAACCCCAACCCGACATCCACTTCCACCGCACTGGTGCGATATAACCGTGTCCACTCGAACGGCAAGATTCCATCCAACGTGCCGTCGGTGAGGGTGAGCAATTCCTCCCCGGTAACCATCGACACCGGGCAGCCGTTGGTGACGGTCTTATCCGAAGATGCCGTCGCATCCCCGTTCGGATTCTTCCCTGAAACCGGAACATCATCGACAGGCTCCTGCCTGACCAACACCGTCTGCTGAGTCTTCCCGCGAACCGCCGGCACCGGGTTCGAAACCACATGCTCCCCCGCCTTCAACGGCGCAACCGGTACAGTCTTGATCGCTGTCGCGGGGCCACCGAGCAGCAAAGGCTTCACCGCCTCGACATGCGCGTCCAACGTCGGCCCCACCAACTGATCAGCCAGCCTCTCCAGCCACTTGTGCGCTCGTCCGGATTTGATATGTCCCAGCACCTGAGCGCCCAGGCGAATCTGCACGCCCATGCCACGGGTCGCCCAGATCAGAAATAGATTGATCAGTACCTCACCGGTGATCTCGCCCAGCACTTCATACATCTCGGGCGGCGGTAGCAGGCGTAGCCAACTGACCATGGCCGACAGGTAGATAAACAGCAGCGGCTCATCGCTGAGCACCAACAGCCCCTTTGCGATGGCGTCGTTGCCCAGCCTCAGCAGTTCATCGAGTTCAGTCTGGGGGATGTAGGCCAACAACTTCTGGCTGTTGGCCTTGAGGTCCGCCAGCAAGTCATACAGCTGCGTAACGTTGTCCCACAGGTTGTAGAGCGCCTTGGCCATCCCGCTTGAAAACGCCAAACCTTGCATCGCGCTACGTTCGGGCGGCGTGGCGTTGGCGAAGTCGTTCCATTGGGGCTGGAAGGTCTTGGTCCATTCGTCACGCAGGCGACTTTCCAACCCCGCGATCACCGATTGATAAGACGCATACAGCGCCTTGACGTGATCCCTGGAAACGTTGGGGTAGAAACTGATTCGGTACGGCTGGTTGCGATCACACTCGGTGATTTCGAGGATGCCGCTGGGACCGATGGTCCGATGGAGTGGTGCGCCGAGCGGGCTGCCGTCCTGGGCAATGGCTTGCAGCATCACCGGCGTATTGCCGATCGGTACAAACCGAGTGCTTTCGAACATATGCACCAGGGTCAGCGATCCCTGGGCATCGCACCTGGCGACGGTGTTACTGGGGGTTTTGGAGGAAGCCGGCGCCACCAGCGCCACCTCTTCCCCAACTTTGAACACCTGATCCACTTCCAGTGCCGAAGCGCTCAAGAACCCCTCGGCCCACTCATCAAAGGTATTCAGGCAACCGCGAAAGTCACGAAAGACGCGCTCAACGTCCGGCGCCTTGGCATCCATGGGGGCCAGGACAAAGCTGGCAATGACGGGAATCAAGAGGCAGCCCCGACAACCAGGGCATTAACGGGTAGGTGCATCGGCGGTCCCTCGCACTGAATGATCAGGCGAGAGACTTTGGAGAGGTTCGTCAGGTAAAGAAGTCGGCGCTATTCGCCAGGACGGCTAGGAGGGTTCGCCAAGACTTCGGGTAAACGCAGAGTCGATCGTAGGAGTCGGATTACAGGTGGAGAAGCCCTACAGCTTCAGTTGCCCAATCGCCTTTCTCAACTCACCAGCCAACGTTGCCAGCTCATTGCTGGTGGTCGCCGAATCCACAGTCTGTTGCACGGTGTTCTCGGTCACATCACGAATGCTCACCACTGCGCGGTTCATCTCTTCGGCCACGTGGCTTTGCTGTTCGGCGGCGACGGCGATCTGGGTGTTGCTTTCACGCATTTGCGCCACGGCGGTGGTGATTTCGGCGAGCGCTGTGCCGGCTTCCAGGGCTTGTTGTACGCAGTCGTCGGCCTTGAACGAGCTTTCCTGCATGAAGTCCACCGCGTCGCGGGTGCCGGCCTGCAGAGCCGAGACCATGCGGGTGATTTCGTCGGTGGAGCTTTGCACGCGCTTGGCCAGGTTGCGCACTTCGTCGGCGACCACGGCAAACCCACGGCCCATTTCCCCGGCGCGAGCCGCTTCGATGGCGGCGTTGAGGGCGAGCAGGTTGGTCTGTTCGGCGATGCTGTGGATCACACTGACCACGCTGTTGATTTTCTGGCTGTCCTCGGCCAGTTTCTGGATCATTTCGGCGGTCTGTTGCACGCCGGAAGACAGGCCGGCGATTGAGTGCTGTACGCGGGTGACCACGTCCTGACCGCTGCCAGCGAGGGTGTCGGCGGCCTGGGACAAGTCGCGGGTGGCACCGGCATGTTGAGCGATATGGTAGACGGTGGCGGTCATTTCGTTGATGGCGGTGGCGGCCTGGTCGGTCTCGCTTTGCTGGCCAAGCATGCCGTGTTGTACCTCGTTCATGCTGCTGGCCAATCGAGCGGCACCCTCGTCCAGAAGCTTGGCGGTGCGCGCCACGGTGCTGACCACGCGCTGATAACCGGCTTGCATGGCATTGAAGGCGCTGGCCATCTGGCCGACTTCATCCTTGCAGGCCAACGGCACGCGGGCCGACAGGTCGCCGGTTTTCTCCACGTGCAGCATCACGTCCTTGAGGGTGTTGAGTTGGCTGAGCAGGAAGCGGATCAGCAATTGCGAGGCGCAGAGCATCGCCAGCATCAGGATCAGCACCGCCACGGCATAGTTGGCGAAGCGTTCACTGAATACCTGGCTCAGGCTGGGGGCGTGGGCGAGCACGGCGATGTATTGCCCATCAGGGCGGGCGATCACTTCGGCGCCCATCAGCGTGTTTTCGCCGAACAGCGGCATGGGGTTGAGTTCGACCCAACCCGTGTTGCTGCTCAGGGCTGACAGATCCTGATCGGCCAGCTGTGGGACTTGGCCGCGGGCAAACGTCAGCCAGTGCTCGCTATTGGGCAGGGCCTTGTCGGCCGGCCAGGCACCGAGCAATTGCGCCTGGGCCTGTGCCGAAGCCTGGGACGCATGGCTGCGCGATTGCTGTTCGAGATGCACGGCGTACAGCACCAGGAGCAGGGTCGTGATAAAGGCGACCGCGTTGACGGCCCAGAATTTGTATTTCAGCGAGATATTGCTAAGCCAGGCACCCATGGAAGGTTTTCTCTGATAGCGGAAACAGCATTGGCAAGGTGCCATTATTGTGCCGCTACTCAGCAAAGCGGTTTTGACATGGGTCAATGCACCGCATCAATCCACGGCAGGCAGCCCAAAAAACGCGCGGGCACAGGCGGTGCTGTGCTGAGCCAGGTCCTCGGCCGTTTCGTTGCGATGCAGGGCGACTTCGCGCAGCACTTCCGGTAGGTAGGCGGGTTCGTTACGGCCGTTTTTCGGCTTTGGACGCAGGGTGCGCGGCAGCAGGTAGGGCGCATCGCTCTCCAGCATCAGACGACCACGGGGAATTTCCCTGACCAACGGATGCAGGTGCGTCCCACGGCGTTCATCACAGATCCAGCCGGTAATGCCAATGTGCAAATCGAGATCGAGGTAGCTGAACAGCGCCGGTTGTTCGCCGGTGAAGCAATGCACCACGGCGGCGCTCAGGTGGTCGCGGTAGTCCTTGAGGATCTCCAGCAGGCGCTGGTTGGCGTCGCGCTCGTGGAGAAACACCGGCAGTTTGAGCTCAACCGCCAGAGCCAAGTGCTCTTCGAGGACTTTTTCCTGTTGCGGGCGCGGAGAGAAATCCCGATTGAAATCCAGCCCGCATTCGCCCACCGCACGTACGCGGCTTTCGCTGAGTAAACCGCGCAGGCGCCTGGTGCTATCGCCGTTCCAATCGCTGGCGGAGTGGGGGTGGATGCCGGCCGTGCTGAACAGGCGTTGGCCGCTGTCATCGAGGTTGACGCACAGTTCCAAGGCCTGTTCGCTGCCGTCGACGCTGGTGCCGGTGAGCACCAATTGTTGCACCCCGGTGGCATAGGCGCGGTCGAGAACGGCCTGGTGCTTCTCGTCGAAACTGGGGTTGGTCAGGTTGACGCCGATATCAATGAGTTGCATGGTGCTATCTCCGCCTGCGGCCGGAAAGCATATCAGAGCTGTAGATTTATAAGAAAAACGAAGAACTACAACGAGTTATAGCTGTCTTTGAACGTCGCAAGTGACATCGTGGTTGGCTGCACGCCTTGCACTGTGCCACCGTTGCGCGTCTTGCCAGCGCTTAAAGCGCTCTGTATCTGACCCCCAACGCCTCGTTTTTCGCGAGGGTGTTGGCCAGTATTCTTTCCGGAGAGCGGATGATCCGACCCTCGGCGTTGCTTATGTTGTGCCT
Source organism: Pseudomonas sp. 8 R 14 (assembly GCF_900005955.1). Lineage (NCBI taxonomy): Bacteria > Pseudomonadati > Pseudomonadota > Gammaproteobacteria > Pseudomonadales > Pseudomonadaceae > Pseudomonas > Pseudomonas sp. 8 R 14. Next base: position 4,929 of record NZ_CVTH01000034.1, read on the forward strand.
GACGCTGCTGCTGCCCGCGGCGGCGCTCGCACGTCTGGACGGGCCGCTGGAAGTGACCAGGCCCGGCAAGGTGCGCGATCTGGCGGAGATTCGCTCGAGTCGCACCCTGCGTGTATTGGTCAACCAGAGCCGTAACAGTTCCGGCGAGGTCCAGGGCCAGGCCATCGGTGTCGAATACCATCGCCTGCGTGCGTTCGAGCAATACCTCAATGGCCACGCCCGTGATGGCCAGGAAATCAACCTCAAGATCATTCCCAAGGCCAAGGACCAACTGCTCGGCGCACTCGCCCGTGGCGAAGGTGACCTGGTGGCCCCCGGTGAATTGCTGGATGTGAAGGCCGCACACAAGATCAGCACCAGCGATCCGATCGCCAGCGGTGTGCCGTTATGGCTGGTGGGGGTGAAGGGTGAGCGGCGGTTTACCAAGCTGGAGCAGCTATCCGGGCGCACCCTGGCGCTGACCACCGGCAGCGCGGCGGCGGATGCCATCAGCCAGGTCAACCAGAAACTGGCCTTGCACAAACAGCCGCCGGTCAAGGTGGAATGGGTGGACCCGACCCTGGCGGTGGAGGATGTGCTGGAGATGGTCCAGGCGGGTATTTTTCACCTGACTATTGTCGAGAAGCCGATTGCTGAGCGCTGGTCGAAGATCCTGCCCAAGTTGCGCTTCGACAAGCAGGTGGCAATCAGCGAACCGGGCGATGAGTACTGGTTTGTGCGCCAGGACGCCTCGATGCTGCGGGCCAGTATTGATCGATTTCTCAAGACCTATCGCACGCCGTCCGACCAGGATGTGGCATTCCAACGCATCTATCGGCGCCTCTACCAGGTGCGCAACCCACTGGCCCGTGTCGACCGCCAGCGCTTGGAAAAACTGCGCCCGGTATTGCAAAAGCACGCCCGTGAGCAAGGCATGGACTGGCTGAACCTCGCGGCGCTGGCGTTCAAGGAGTCGGCTTTTGACCCGGGTGCGCGCAACAGCGGCGGCCCTACGGGCCTGATGCAGATCACCCCTTCGGCAGCGCAGCGGGTGGGCGTCAACAACATCGAAAGTCTCGACAGCAATGTGCAGGCCGGCGCGCGTTACCTGGCGTTGATCCGTCGTAAATTCTTCGCCAGCCCCAAGCTCAACGAGCGCGAGCGCATGGCCTTCGTATTGGCTGCATACAACATGGGGCCGGAGCGGGTGCAGGGCATGCGCACCGAGGCCAGGCGCCGGGGCCTGAATCCAAACCAATGGTTCTTCCAGGTGGAACGCATCGCCATGGAGCAGGTGGGGATGGGGGGCGTCAGCTATGTTAATAGCGTCAACAAGTACTACTTGGCGTTTGATCGGGAGCGAGAGTCCCTGGAACCGCCGGCGCCGAAAATCGCCTCGAAATAATCTATTTTTTCGATGTTAATCAGGCATTTTTTCGGCTTTTATCATTACTTAAACTGATTAATATAGCGGCCAACCAACCCCTACTTCGAAAAGGATCCACCCCCATGAGCCCAATGATCAAAAGCGTACTGTCCACTCGTGCCGGCTACGGCCTGACCATCCTGCGCATCGTCGTCGGCATCATCTTTGCCGCCCATGGTTCGCAAAAACTCTTCGGTTGGTTTGGCGGCTATGGCCTGGCGGGCACCGCCCAGTGGATGGAAAGCATTGGCCTGGCGCCGGGTACCCTGATGGCGCTGCTGTCGGGCGGAACCGAGTTCTTTGCCGGCCTGGCACTGATCATCGGTTTGCTGGTACGCCCGGCGGCATTGGGCCTGACCATTCTGTCGCTGGTGGCGATCTTCTCGGTGCATATCCATAACGGCTTGTTCATGGCCAACAACGGTTATGAGTTCGCACTGGCCCTGCTGGGCGGCTCCCTGGCGGTGCTGCTGGAAGGTGCTGGCAAACTGTCTGCCGACCGCGCCATCGCCAACTGACACCGGCACAAAACTCTGAAAAGGCCCACCACTGTGTGGGCCTTTTCGTTGCTCGGGATTCTTGACACCGCCCCACCGGCTTCTCTAGGATGCTGCCCATGCGCCGATTTAAACAGCTAATTGCGGGGCGCCACTGGGTCTCATCAATAGGGCCCGACAGAAGCCTGTTCTCCCCTGGGGAGGCAACTTCGAAATACCGCTAAAGCGCTGGTTCGGTGTTGCCTCTCACCTGCCCGCAGACTTTTGAGGCAGAGACACGACACGATGAATGCACTACGCCCCCTGATACGCCTGGCCCCGATCACCGCGGACCTCACCCAACGCAATCCAAAAATCCTCCTGGGCGGCAAGCATCAGCCTACGCTCTTACGTTATCTGGACGGGTGGCCACGTCGCAGCGGGCGGCCATCGGCATTCTTGATTCAGTTTGTGGAAGATGGCGATTCTCTTGCCCGGTTTGCGAATAACAGCTTCGATCTTGCGGTTATCCAGGCCCCCAGCGCGAGCGACGCGCAGGAAGTCATCCGACAATTGACCCGCATTGCCCGGCAGGGGCTGATTGCCAGGCGTTGAACTCAGTAGAGCGCGACGCCCGCCTGTAGTCGACGCCGTCGATTGCACAGGAAAACCACCCAGGCAACCAGGCATAACATCAGGGGTATCGCCAGTGCCACGAGCATTTTTATGGCGAACTCCAGGCGACGTACTTGCGCGTATGCCTCGGCTTTCAAGGCATGTAATTCCATTGGCAAGCGCAGTCGCTCTTTGTTGAGTGCAACCAATTGGGTGGTGGTGTCCACGGTCTGGGAGCCGAGCTGCACCTCCGTTGGGCGCAGCATTTGCCATTCATATTCTGTCCGTAGCAGGCGTTGTTCCAATTCAGTCGCCTTCTGCGTGTAGGCGTGTACGGCGCTGTCGCGCATCCGTTCCAGCCTGTTTGGCGATCTTTGCGCCGACGCGTGCGGGCGAATATTGGTCAGTACATCACCGGCGGACAAGTTATCCAGCGTATTCAAGATAAACAATGTGTTGCTGTCGGGCGCTGGGCTATTGACTTGATCCGTGAGCAAATCAGTGTCGGCGACTACCACCACATGGATCTGCGCCGCTTTTTGCACAGCTGCCGGCTGTCCTTCCACGCCATCGAGGAATGCTGAATAGGCAGGCCCCTCTATACGGGCTGCAATCACATGGCGTTGTGTTTGGCTGGAGGCCTCATCGGCCGTTGAATCAAGCTCGGTTGCTGAGGCAAGCCGGTCGGTTTCCTGCAACTCGGATTGCAGGGAGCTTTGCAGGAGAGGGGTCAGGGTCGTGCGGCCTTTCTGGCGGCGAAACAGCACGCCGCTGCTTGATACCGTCACGTTATTCAATTTCCAGGTGCTCGGATCGCCTGTGTTCATTGCCTGCCGGGGCAGGATCAACCTGCCCGGATGCTGCACTGTGAACTTCCCTTTCACTGGTGTGTGCGACGCCGCGTAGCGGTGATCGAGCAGAAACTTGTTCGCCGGCATCTGTATTCCCCAAGCGGCAAGCAAATCAGTCAGTCGGGTATTGGCGGATGGGGTGTTCGAGCTTTGCTCGCTAAACGGGTCGATAAATGCCATCAATTTACCGCCCTTTAAGACAAATTGTTCAACCGCATATAACGATTGCTCAGGCAGCGCCTGTGGATGCACGACCATGAGCGTCTTGACCTGTTCCGGCACGCGCTCGGTGGTTGCTCCCAGATTGACCAGATTGAAATGTCGCTGCAGTGCCTTCAACAATCGGTCCGCGGATTCTCCCATCGCCAGCCCTGACAGCAGTCCGATAGCGGGGCGCTCCGGATGCTGCAACTTGTAGATCAAATGACTGATTTCATATTCGAGCAATGGCTCACGATCCAGGCTGAATGATTCGATGCGTTGCGCTCCATAGCCGGCTCGGGTGCCGATCAGGCCCATGAATCCCGCATTGTCGTCGAGGCCAAACAATCTGGCTTTGTAGGCGTCCTCTGAAAAAGGTATGGGATCAATAAGGTGCAGGTTGATCATGCCTTTTGCTGCTTTTTCGTACTCCATCAACCGGTCTTCGATGCGCTTGCCATAGCGTTTCAAGGTGTAGCTTCGTCCAGGGCTGTCATGGGCATTGAAATAATACAAATCCACAGGGTTTTCCAATGACGCGAGTAACTGTCGTACTTGAGGCGATAGGGTATGCGTTTTTCCTTGTGAGAAGTCCCATCGGATATTTGGAATTTTTCCTACCCAAACTAAGTTAAACGCCAGGAATAGTAACAGGATAACAGTGAGTGTCATGCCGGTGCGCAGAGTAGGTCGCATGGAGGGCTTTCCTTCTCAGCTGTGTCTATAGTTGAGAGTGACGGTCGTCGCTGCGAGAAAGGCCAAGATCATGCTGATGAAGTAAAGCATGTCACGAAGCGTGAACTTTCCATTGTCGATAGCGCTGTACCTCGAAAAAGGGCTGAGGGAGACCAGACTGTCCACCGCCCAGGTGGGGGCTTGATGTTCAAGTGCATCGAGTAAATAAGAGAATGCGCTGACGATAAGCATAAAGCCCACAGTCAGTATGAAAAGGGCAGTGCGTTGCCGCACCAGTGTGAAAATAAAACAGCCGACGGCTAGATAACTGCCCGCCAGCAGCCAGCTCGATATAAATTGCGAGGCAATAACGCTGTTGTCCGCCACTCCCAGGTAGTTGGCAATGATCACGAGAGGGAAGGTCAATATCAGGGCTGTGGCCGCCACGACCCAGGCTGCTAGAAATTTGCCGATAACCCATTCAAACGTGGTGATGGGTAATGTTTTCATCAGGTCGAGAAAACCGGCATTGGACTCGTCCGACCAGAGTTGTGCCGCCAGTACTGGAATCAGCAATAAATAGAGCCAGGGGTGTAGCTGGAAGAAAACCTGCAAGTGACTGCTGTCCTGTTCTGGCCAGGCGCTCATTTGCAACCCCAATGCCACGGACAGTACTGAAAAAATGGCAATGCTCAGATAGGTGCCGGGTGTACCGGCATAGTGGACGAGTTGACGCTTGAATATGACGGGCAGCAGTTTCAAAGGGGGGTCTCTCGGCTCAGATAATGAACTACGTCGCTGAGGCGACCAGGCTCCAGGCTCAGTGAGTTGATTTTCCAGCGACGATTGGCAATGAGCGTATTGATATGGGGGTAGATGGTGTGCCCCGGCATGGCCAGGACGGTCACCGTGCCGGGTGCATGCCGATGTTCTTCGATGCCTGCCACCCCCGGCAGTACGGCGAGAGCCAGCAGGTCCAAGGGGGCATCTGCGGCGAGGGTGACCGCCTGGAAATGGCGAGAGTCGCGTTGCAGATCTGGCATGGGGGTATCGGCCACCAGGCGATCACCTGCGATAACCAGGGCGCGCGTACAGAGTTCGGATAATTCATCGCAGTGTCGGGAAGCGACGATCACGGTCATTTCTTGCGTCAATGACTGGATGAGGCTCCTGAATTTGTATTTCTGATCAGGTGCCAGCCCCTCGGTCGGTTCATCCAGTAATAGCAAGGCAGGGGTGTGCAGGATGGCCTGGGCAATGGTGACTTTGCGCTTCAAACCGATGGAGAGAGCCTCGAGGGGAGCGTTGAGCACCGGCAACAACTCCAGTTGCGTAGCGGCATAGTCCACCTGTGCGCGTTTTTCGGTGCCGCGCAGTCCGCGAATGGCCGCGATGTAGTCAAGGAATTCTTTAACCGACATCGTAGGATGACTGACGCATCTGTGAAGTTGGTAGCCGATAAGTTTTTTTGCTCTTAATGGATGGGCTTTAGTATTGAAGCCTTGGATTTTTATATGCCCGCTGGAAGGCGTGGTCGAGCCCGATATTACGTCGAGAAGGGCCGTTTTAACTGTAGGATTTTCTCCGAATAGTCCCAGGCATTCCTGTTTGTTTGCGCTGAATGAAAAATCGCTGATTATTTTCTTATTGTTTAAATGTTTTGTCAGGTTGATGATTTCGATCATTTAGCGTGGTGTGGTCGTGGAGGGAGAGTTTGAAAAGGGTACGAGCAATATCTGTTTTTGGGAACGCCGCTCAGCATTAATAGGAAAAGTCCTACGTGCGCGCTAGGCACGTCGCTGAAACAATTGTTTTGTGTTTTTAACCTTTAATTATTGAGTGATGGTCTGAAGGTTATAGAGACTTTTCGAATTTTGTAATGAGGCCCGATCACCATGATGCTTCTACGTACCCTTGTTCTTGAACGCGATGGTCAAGATGCTCCGGTTAACGGTGCATTGCTCTGTGGGTTTGCTGTAGGCCAGATTGCCTCCAACTTTCTTGTTTATAGCTTGGATGAAGAGGTTGAGCCGGCGAGTTCCAGGGTGTATGTCGCCGCCTTGCGCAAAAAACTTGATCGGTATTTTCTGGGGGGAGTGGAGTCCAAGGAGGACCTGCATGTGGCAATGCATGTTTTCAAGCAAATTCTCACCTCGGCGGCGGCAGGCACTAAAGCGGGTGTTACCGAAACTCAGGTGCCTTATCATTTTATCGATTTAAAAGGCTGCAAGCTGCCGCCTGCGAGGCCCGAAGAGCATCATTCGGTGATCATCAAGAAGGCCCTGGTGATGAAAGTGATCTCCCTGGGAATGTCTGCGCCGGTGCTGCCGGCAATCGAAAGTGCTTCATTAATTGTGCCTTCCATTCGTTTCTCATCGAAAATGAGTTCATCTGTCAGGGGGGCGAATCCACCCGAGCCTACTCCGCTTCCCGTACCTGAACCTGTCGTAGAAGAGCCCCGGCAGATGTTGGTCGACGCGCCTGTGGCCATTGTCCAGGATGTACCTGTTGTCCTGAATGAGCCAAGCGCCCCGGCGCAGCCGAAGCTTTCGGCGCCCGCGGACGACGACCACTTGTTTGAAGTAGGCAGTACGCTGACCAACCTGGCTCGTGTTGCTCAGGAGCTGGCCCAACAGAAACTCGCTGCGTCGGAGAGGGAAACCGCGCTTGATCAATGGCAGGCCCGCTTGCAGCAGGAGCAAACCCAGTTGGATGAAAGGGTCCGGGATCTGGAGCAGCGCACCGCTCAACTGCATGACCAGTCCCTGGCAGTCAGTCAGCGGACCGAAGCCCTGAAGGTGATGACCTCGCAAGTCTCGAGTTTACGCCAGAGCTTGCGGGGCGTGCTGCTTGAACTGGATCAGACGTTGGATAGCTAGACAGGCCTGGCTACTTTCCTGGGTTCATTTATCATCAGCGCCAGCGAACCGACGCCTGGATGTGATTTCCTGCCTTATCGGTACCTATGGACATTGCCTGGGGATGCATGCGTTTGAGTACCAAGCTGATAACCAAAGAAGGTCATGAAGCGCTGAAGAAAGAGTTGGATTACCTGTGGCGCGAAAAGCGCCCGGATACCACGCGCAAGGTGACATGGGCTGCTTCCCTGGGGGATCGCAGCGAGAACGCCGACTACCAGTACAACAAGAAGCTGCTGCGCGAAATCGACCGGCGGGTGCGTTACTTGCGCAAGCGCCTGGAAGACATGCGTGTGGTGGAGTACATGCCCGAGCAGGAAGGGAAGGTGTTTTTCGGCGCCTGGGTCGAGATTGAAAACGAACAGGGCGAGACCAAGCGTTTTCGTATCGTCGGCTATGACGAGATTTATGATCGGATGGACTATATTTCCATCGATTCACCAATGGCCCGTGCGCTGCTGCGCAAGGAAGTCGACGATGAGGCCATTGTGCAGACCCCGGGAGGTGAGGTGTGCTGGTGGATCACCGCTATCGAGTACGTGAAGTAAGCGACATTGACCCGCCCCCCGTGAGGCAGGCGGGTCATGGACCGCTCAGCCCTCGCGCAAAACCGTCAGCGGGCTGGCATTCAGCGCACGGCGCGTGCCGAACACCCCGGCACCGCCGATCAATGCGGCGCCGATCACAGGCAGCAGCAACAGCCAGGGGTGCGGTTGCCAGGCCAGGTCGAAGGCATAGCGGTACAGCACCCACGTCACCAACTCGGTACCCAGTGCCGCCAGCAAGCCGCTGACTGCGCCCAGCAAGCCAAACTCGATGCGCCGCGCCTTGACCAGCAGCTTGCGCTCCGCGCCCAGTGCCCGGAGCAGTGCACCTTGGCGAATACGCTCATCCAAGGTGGCTTGCAGGCCGGAGAACAGCACCGCCATCCCAGCGGCCAGCACAAACAACAACACGTACTCCACCGCCAGTGTCACTTGGGCGAGGATGCTGCGCAGTTGCTCCAGCAGCGCCTCGACCTGCAGGATGGTCACCGCCGGGAAGGCGCGGGACAGATCAACGATCTGCTGATCATGCCCTGGCGCGAGGTAGAAGCTGGTCAGGTAGGTGGCCGGCAGGTCCGTCAAGGTTCCCGGTTGGAAAATCATGAAGAAGTTCGGCTGGAAGTTATCCCAGTTGATGGTTCGCAGGCTGGCAACCCGCGCCTCACGGTTTTCCCCGGCGATGGTGAACACCAGGTGATCGTTCAACTTGAGCTTGAGGCTCTGCGCGACCTTGGCTTCTACCGAGACTCCGGGCATTCCATCGGGGGGTTGTTGCGACCACCATGAGCCTTCGGTCAGGGTATTGCCCGGCGGCAGGTCGGCGGCCCAGGTCAGGCTCAAGTCGCGTTGTACGGCGCGGTCACCGCTGGAGTCCTTGCTGACTATTTCCTGTACCGGCTCGCCATTGATACTGATCAACCGACCTGGCACGACCGGGTACAGCGGCGCGGATTGCGCCTGCACTTCCAGCAGGCGGGCACCAAAGGCGTCCTTATCGGCCGGCAGGATATTCAGGGCGAAATAGTTGGGGGCGTCCTTGGGCAGCTGGTTTTGCCAGGTGTCCAGCAATTCGCCACGCAGCAGGGCGATCAAGCCCATGGACAACAGGATCAGGCCGAACGCCAGGGACTGGCCCGCCGCCGCCAGCGGGTGGCGCAGCAATTGGCCCAGGCCCAGGCGCCACGGCAGGGACGCCCGGGCCAACAGGCGTCGCAGGCTCTGCAACAGCAGCAGAAGCAAGCCCCCCAGAACCAGCGCGGCGACCACGCCGCCGCCCAGCAGGGCGAAGGTCAGCACCAGGTCGAGGCTCAGGCGCCACATGATCAGGCCCAGGGCGAACAACGCGGCGCCGTAGACCATCCAGGTGCTGGACGGGATAGGCAGCAGGTCGCGCCTCAGCACTCGCAGCGGCGGTACGCGACCGAGGGCGGCCAACGGTGGCAGCGCGAATCCCGCGAGAGCAACCAGCCCGGTGCCGATCCCGGCAATGGCCGGCAACAGTCCACCAGGCGGAACATCCGCCGGCAACAGGTCGTGCAGGAAATAGAACAGGCCAAACTGTGCCAGCCAACCGAGCAGGGCGCCGGCCAGGCTCGCCAGCAACCCCAGTACGCTCAATTGCAGGCTGAACAGCAACATGGCCTCGAGTCGCGATAACCCAAGGCAACGTAGCAACGCACTGGCGTCGAAACGGCGGGTGGCAAAGCGGTTGGCCGACAGGGCCACGGCGACGCCGGCCAACAGCACGGCCACCAGGCTGGCCATGTTCAGGTAGCGCTCGGCTTTGCCCAGGGCGCCGCCGATCTGCTGGTTGCCGTCCCGTGAATCCTGAAGACGCTGGTTGGCAGCGAGCCCCGGCTTGATCAGGTCACGATAGGTTTGCAGCGCGGTGCTGGCCTGCGGGCCACGCCACAACTCGCGGTAGCTGACGCGACTGCCTGGCTGGACTACGCCGGTGGCGTCCAGGTCCGCCAGGTTGATCATCACCCTGGGCGTCAGGCTATAGAAGTTGCCGGCGCGATCCGGCTCGTAGGTCAGTACGCGTGCCAGGCGCAAGGTCTTCATACCCACATCGATAGTGTCGCCGACGTTCAGGTCCAGTGCCGTCAGCAGCCGCGACTCGACCCAGGCTTCACCGGGTTTCGGCCCGCCGCCCGGGGTTTCGTCCCCAAAGGGGGCTGCTGCGCTCTTGAGTTGACCGCGTAGCGGATACTGCTCGTTGACCGCCTTGATGCTGGAGAGCTGGATACCATTATCGGTGGCAATGACGCTGGAAAACTCAACCACACGGGCGTGATCCAGGCCCAGTTCGGTCCCGGATCTGATTTGTTCGGGGCGGGCCGGTGAGCTGCCTTCGAGTACCAGGTCGGCGCCGAGGAACTCCGTGGCGCGCAACAGCATGGCGCCGTTGAGGCGGGCGCCGAAATAACCGATGGCGGTGCTGGCGGCCACGGCCACCAACAGGGCGAAGAACAACACACGCAATTCGCCGGCGCGGGCATCACGCAGTAATTGGCGCAGGGCAAGGCTGAACAGGCGCAACAGCGGCAAACGTGCCATCAAGGCTCCAGGGGGGCGACCATCAGGCCGGCTTCAAGGCGGATCAGGCGTCGGCAACGATGAGCCAGGCGCTCGTCATGGGTAACCAGCACCAGGGTCGTGCCGCTTTCTTTATTGAGCTCGAACAGCAGGTCGCTGATGCGCTCGCCGGTGTGGCTGTCGAGGTTGCCGGTGGGCTCATCGGCAAACAGCACGTCCGGTTCGGCGGCAAAGGCGCGGGCAATCGCTACCCGTTGCTGTTCGCCCCCGGAAAGCTGGCGTGGGGAGTGGGTCAGGCGCTGGCCGAGGCCCACGCGCTCCAGCAGGTGTCTGGCGCGTTCGCGGGCGTCCTTGCGGCCATCCAGCTCCAGCGGCAGCATGACGTTCTCCAGCGCATTGAGGCTGTCGAGCAGTTGGAACGACTGGAACACAAAGCCCACGTGTTCGGCACGGATGCGCGCGCGCTGGTCTTCGTCGAGGGTGCTGAGCGCCTGGCCGGCGAGGGTGACTTCACCGCTGCTGGGCAGGTCGAGGCCGGCGAGCAGACCGAGGAGGGTGGATTTACCGGAACCGGAGCTGCCGACGATAGCCAGGCTATCGCCCTTGTTCAGTTCCAGGCTCAGTTCGTGCAGGATAGTCAGTTCACCTTCCGCGCTGGGAACCACTTTGCTGAGGTTCCGCGCGGTGAGAATGCTTGCGCCCATGGAGAATCCGATGCGAATGTGGTTTTTGAGTGCTGGCCTGGCCTTGATGTGCATGGCCCAGAACGCAGCGGCGGGTACAGTCCTGATCGTTGGCGATAGTATCAGTGCCGGTTTCGGCCTGGATACCAGCAAAGGGTGGGTCGCATTGCTGCAGCAACGGCTCAAGAAGGAAGGTTTCGACGATAAAGTGGTCAATGCCTCCATCAGCGGCGACACCAGTGCCGGAGGCCTCGCGCGCCTGCCGGCGGCGCTCGCAGCGCATAAGCCGGACGTGGTGGTGATCGAATTGGGTGGTAACGACGGCTTGCGCGGGCAGCCGCCGGCGCAATTGCAACAAAATCTTGCGTCGATGATCGAGCAGTCCCAGGCCAGCGGTGCGAAGGTACTGTTGCTGGGCATGCAGATTCCGCCCAATTACGGGAAGCGCTATGTCGATGCATTCGCCAAGGTATTCAATGACGTCGCAACGGCTAAAAAGGTGCCGTTGGTGCCATTTTTCCTGGAGGGTATCGGTGGCAACCCGGCGTTGATGCAGGCTGATGGACTGCACCCGGCTGTCGGCGCCCAGGGCAAATTGCTGGAAAATGTCTGGCCGACGCTAAAACCGCTGCTATGACGCTTTTCTACCGGCAGGCTTTCGGCTAAGGTGGCGCCCCCCCGATCTGGAGCCCCCGATGTCGCGTCCTGCCTGGTCCCTGTTTAACTACCAACTGATCGAGCCGGACGAGCAGCTGGATCTGTTCGCCTGCCAGGAAGTGCGGGTGCATCTGGTGACGCGTCAATTGGAACTGGGCGGCTCCATCGATCGCACCCTGTGCGGTACGTTATTGCCGGCGCAGCCGCGTTGGTCCCTGGTCGACCGTTCGATTTTCCAGGACCAGCGCCTGTGCCCTTTGTGCCGGGCGATCCTGGAGTCGCAGAAGCGTGGCACGCCGCCAATCTGGCCCGAGTTGCGTTTCGAGTTGTAGGGGGCAGCTAGAAGTCCGCTTCACGTATACAATCGATTTTTACCTACCCGTCGTTCTGCGAAGGATTTTCCGGATGTTGTCGCGCCTTTCCGTCGTCACCTGCTGCCTGTCTCTTGCTGCCTTGTGTGCGGCCGGTCCTGCCGCCGCCTTGCAGTTGCCCCTGCCGCCACCCGGCGAAGACATCGTCGGGCAGGTCCAGGTGATCAAGGCCAAGTACGAAGACACCTTTGCCGACCTGGGTACCACCTACGACCTGGGCTATTCGGAAATGGTCGCGGCCAATCCGGGCGTCGATGCCTGGTTGCCGGGGGCGGGGACCGAGATCGTCCTGCCGACACGCTTCATCCTGCCGCCGGGCCCCCGTGAGGGCATCGTGATCAACCTGGCGGAATACCGGCTCTACTACTTCCCCAAGGGGCAGGATGTGGTCTACACCTTCCCGCTTGGGATTGGCCGTGAAGGCTGGGGCTCGCCCATTGCGCACACCAGCATCATCGCCAAGACGCCGAATCCGACCTGGACGCCGCCGGCCTCGATCAAGGCCGAGCACGCCGCCAACGGCGACCCGTTGCCCAATGTGGTGCCGGCCGGCCCGGACAATCCCCTGGGGCCGTTCAAGTTCACCCTGGGGACGCCGGGTTACCTCATCCACGGTTCCAACATGAAGTTCGGCATCGGTACCCGTACCAGCCACGGTTGCTTCCGCATGTTCAACAACAACGTACTGGAAATGGCCGGCATGGTCCCGGTGGGGACGTCGGTGCGCATCATCAACGATGCCTACAAGTTCGGCAGCAGCGGCGGCAAGGTCTATCTCGAGGCGCATACGCCCTTGAACGACGATGGCACGCCGTCGGTGGTCGATAAGCACACAGCGGTGATCAATGCCTTGCTCAAGCGTGAAGACCTGGCCAATAACCTGCGGGTGAACTGGGATCAGGTGCGTGATGTCGTCGCGGCCGAAGATGGCCTGCCCACCGAGATCGGTGTGCCAGGTGGTGCACCGATAGCTTCCAGCGCGCCGATCGACCTGCAGCAATAAGCGTCCGGTCCGCTGCTGAGCCCGCCACGGCCTTGCGCTGCGGCGGGCTTTTTATTGCGCGGGGTTCTGGGCTGAATCGCAGGCAATAAAAAGCCGATCCAAGAATGGATCGGCTTGATAACAATCCCGAGGGATTATTACTTGCGGCTAGCTTTCTCAAGCATACGCAGAGCGCGCTCGTTAGCTTCGTCAGCAGTCTGTTGTGCTTTTTGGGCAGCAGCCAGAGCTTCATCAGCTTTACGGTAGGCTTCGTCTGCACGGGCCTGGGAGCGAGCTGCTGCGTCTTCAGTTGCAGTCAGACGAGCTTCGGTTTCTTTGGAGACGCTGCTGCAACCGGTAGCCAGAACTGCGGCCAGAGCCAGAGCAGAGAATTTCAGAACGTTGTTCATCGTGTTCCCCTTCAAGGACTTTCTATTAAATGGCTACTTTCTCAGAGTGAGCTAATAGCCGGCGTACATACTACCCATTACTTGTAGTAAGTAAACTGACGTAGCGCAAGAAGCAAAAAAAATTCTTGTGCCGAATCTATTTTGGCTAATCTTTTGGACATTCGTATAAAAACCGTACAGTTTTTTGCAGTCTGATGGAGATTGGATCCAGGCTGAGAAGGCCGGCCCGCATGTGTTAAGCCTTGTAAATAGATGAAATTTTATATATCGAGGCTGACACTTTCGTTTGGCTGGCCTTTACCACGCCCCGCATCTTTTGTGCATGTAGAGGTGACTTTAAGAGCGTCTGTTCGTCTCAAGGTTCAACTGCCGGCAATGTTCAGGCCTTCGATCACCGGTTGATCGAGGCCCTTTCTATATCCGCCAGCGGCAGGGATGACGGGCGCGCCTTGAGCAATTACAGGATTGGTGCCTACTATTCCCTACGTGCTGGTTGTGAGCGCTCAAGGTTTTCTCGTTGTCGAAACCGGCACGGGGTGGCGTAGATGTTCCTTCGCCGGAAAAACATCGGTAAGGTAGGGGTCAGAATCCAAGACCCGCGAGGAGTAGTGATGAGCGAGGCGTTGTCCATCCACCATGACCAGGCTGGTCATCAGTTCGAGACCAATGTGGACGGTCATCGTGCCTATCTGACCTATATGGACCTCGGGAAGCAGACCCTGGACATCTATCGGACCTTCGTGCCCAACGCACTGCGCGGCCGTGGCATTGCAGCTGCGTTGACCGAGGAAGCGTTGAAGTTTGCCGAAGAGCAAGGCTACACGGTGATCCCGTCATGCTCCTATGTCGAACGCTACATGGAGCGCCACCAGCGCCATGCCGCGAAGCTATAACGCACAACATAAAACGCAGCATGAAAAACGCCGGGCTCAGCCCGGCGTTTTTGTGTGCGCATCTTTCAAATACAGGTTCAGCTGCGTTTGCGTTTCGGCAATACGTCCTTGAGCTTGGCGTGCATGCTGCGCAGGGTGTTCTCGGTGGCGGACCAGTCGATGCAGGCATCGGTGATCGACACGCCGTACTGCAAGTCGGCCAGGTCCTTTGGAATCGCCTGGCAGCCCCAGTTCAGGTGGCTCTCGACCATCAGGCCGATAATCGACTGGTTGCCTTCGAGGATCTGGTTGGCGACGTTTTCCATCACCAGCGGCTGCAGCGCCGGGTCCTTGTTGGAGTTGGCGTGGCTGCAGTCGACCATGATGTTCGGCTTGATCCTGGCCTTGTTCAGCGCCTGCTCGCAGAGCGCAACGCTGACCGAGTCATAGTTGGGCTTGCCATTGCCGCCGCGCAACACCACGTGACCGTAGGCATTGCCCTTGGTGGTGACGATGGAGACGCCGCCTTCCTGGTTGATACCCAGGAAACGGTGAGGACTGGAGACCGATTGCAGCGCGTTGATCGCCACGGTCAGGCCGCCGTCGGTGCCGTTCTTGAAGCCTACGGCCGAAGACAGGCCGGATGCCATTTCGCGGTGGGTCTGCGACTCGGTGGTGCGCGCGCCGATGGCCGACCAGCTGATCAGGTCCTGCAGGTACTGCGGGGAGATCGGGTCGAGGGCTTCGGTGGCGGTGGGCAGGCCCATTTCGGCCAGGTCCAGCAGCAATTTACGACCGATGTGCAAACCGTCCTGGATCTTGAACGAGTCGTCCAGGTACGGGTCGTTGATCAAGCCTTTCCAGCCCACGGTGGTACGCGGCTTCTCGAAATACACGCGCATCACCAGGTACAAGGTGTCGGACACTTCTGCCGCCAGCACTTTGAGGCGCTCGGCGTATTCGTGGGCAGCCTTGAGGTCGTGGATCGAGCAAGGCCCGATCACGACGAAGAGGCGGTGGTCGGTGCCATCGAGAATGTCACGGATGACTTCGCGGCCTTTGGTGACGGTCTGCAGGGCAGCGTCGCTCAGAGGGATTTCGCGCTTGAGCTGATCGGGTGTGATCAGGGTCTCGTTGGATTCGACGTTTAGGTCATTGATCGGTAAATCAGCCATCGTGTTACTCGCCAGGGTCACGGGTGCCGGCCGCCAGCCATCCCCGTGCGGCGGGCACAGCATGATTTGAATGCAGGGGGGAGGAACCTTAGCGCGTAACACGGGCCCGCGACAATGGGCAAAGCCCGCTTTAATCCAGCGCTGGCCGCACAAACGTCTCATGGGCGAACTCGCCGGCATGGCGCGCCACCCACTCACGGGCCAGGGCTTCGAGTTGCTGCGGGGTCGGCTCGGCATCTTCGTGCTGGCGGCAGTAGCGCTCTATCCGGCATGCTTGCTCACCCATTCGCGCACCGAACAACGCATGTTCATCGGTAAACGAAATGCCCACGCGGTAGCCGTTTTCCACCTTGCGACACCACGCCACATACCCCGGATATCGGGCCGTGGCGCCCAGGGAGGGAATGTGCAGGTCAACGGCCGTGCCCTGGCGCCATGCGCGGGGCCAATTGCAGGCAACGCCGCCCAGGCCGATAGTGTGCAGGCGTTGGCGGGGGATGGCGGGAGAGGGGCGTTGGATTAACTCGACAGCGACATCATCAGGGTGAGGTAAAAAACGACCCATGTACACGGACTCCGAGCACCGTCCAGTTGACGGCGGTGGCAGCAGTATAGTGAAGGAACTGGAATTGACCGACCTGGATATTGACCAGCAATTGCTGGGATTGCCAGGTATTTCGCTGGTGGTGTTCACCAGCGTGGGGTGTTCCAGTTGCCGTTGGGCACGCCAGCAGTTGCCGGGCTGGCGTTTGCCGGTGGACCGCGTGTGCTGGGTGGATGCCGGGCACAATGGCGGTGCGGTCGAACGCTACCAGATCTTTCATTTGCCGGCGTTGTTCGTGGTGTGCGAGGGTCAGTTCCTCGGGCAAATACAGACACGTCTTACGCTTTCTGACCTGACCGAAACCATTGACCAAGCACTTAGCCGCACTCCGGAGGAACTGCCATGACAGTACAGTCGCCACGTATCGGTATTATCGGCACCGGCGCCATCGGTGGCTTCTATGGCGTGATGCTGGCACGCGCGGGCTTCGACGTGCACTTCCTGCTGCGCAGCGAATACGCGGCGGTCAGCGAGCACGGCCTGCGCGTCAATAGCAGTGTGCATGGCAACCTGCAACTGCGCCCGGTGCAGGCCTACGCCCATGCCGCGGACATGCCGCCGTGCGATTGGTTGCTGGTGGGCACCAAGTCCACCGGCAATGTCGAGCTGGCCCCGACCCTCGCCCAGGTCGCGGCGCCGGACGCCAAGGTGGTGTTGCTGCAAAACGGCCTGGATGTCGAAGACAGTCTGCGTGAACACCTGCCGCCATCCCTGCATCTACTGGGCGGGCTGTGCTACATCGGCGTACACCGCTCCGCGCCTGGCGTCGTCGAGCATCAGGCGTTGGGCCGGGTCAACCTGGGCTACCACAGCGGCACGGCCGCCAACGATGAGGCCCGCCAGAAGGCTATTGTCGAAGCCGGTGCCGCGTTGTTTCATAAGGCCGGCATCGAGTCCCAGGCCATGGCCAATGTGCATCAGGCCCGCTGGCACAAGCTGGTGTGGAACGTGCCTTACAATGGCCTCTCCGTACTGTTGGGAACGGGTACCACGGCAATGATGGCGGACGAATCCAGCCGCGAGCTGATCCAGGCGCTGATGGCCGAAGTGGTGCAGGGCGCCCATGCCTGCGGCCATGAAATCCCCGCCAGTTACGCCGAGCAGATGTTCGCCATGACGGAAACCATGGACGATTACCTGCCCAGCATGTACCACGACCATATACACAAACGCCCGCTGGAACTGGCGGCGATCTATGGGCGACCGCTTGCTGCCGCCAAGGCCGCGGGTTGCGAATTGCCACGAATGCAGGCGCTGTACCAGGCCTTGAGCTTTATTGATCGGCATAGCCGCTGATTCGGGGGACGTACCATGGCAAAGGGATTGGGCGACAAACTGGTGCTGGCGATTTCCTCGCGGGCACTGTTCGACCTGAGCGACAGCCACAAGGTCTACCTGGCCCAAGGGGTGGAGGCCTACCGTAAATACCAGATCGAACACGAGGAAGAGATCCTCGAGCCCGGTGACGCCTTTCCGCTGGTCAAGAAGCTGCTGAGCCTCAATGCCAGCCTGGGCCGTGCTCGGGTCGAGGTGGTACTGGTATCGCGCAACAGTGCCGACACCGGCTTGCGCGTGTTCAACTCCATCCAGCATTACGGCCTGGATATTTCCCGCGCAGCCTTTGTCGGTGGGCGTAGTCCTTATCCCTATTTGGCGGCGTTTGGCTGTCACCTGTTTCTTTCCACCCATGCTGAAGATGTACGCAGTGCCCTCGATGCCGGCTTTGCCGCCGCGACGATTCTGTCGGGCGGTCCGCGCCGGGCGTCCAGCGAAGAGCTGCGGATTGCCTTTGACGGTGACGCGGTGCTGTTCTCCGATGAATCGGAGCGCGTGTACCAGGCCGGCGGGCTGGAGGCGTTCCAGGCCAGCGAGCGCGAGTCGGCACGCCAGCCTTTGCACGGTGGCCCCTTCAAGGGTTTCCTGGCGGCACTCAACTTGTTGCAGCGTGAGTTTCCAGACGAGGCCTGCCCGATCCGCACAGCCTTGGTCACCGCCCGTTCGGCGCCTTCCCACGAGCGGGTGATCCGGACCTTGCGTGAGTGGGACATCCGCCTGGATGAGTCACTGTTTCTCGGCGGCCTGGAAAAGTCCGCATTCCTGGAGGCGTTTGCCGCGGATGTGTTTTTCGATGACCAGGCCGGTCACTGCGAGAAAGCCAGGGAGGTGGTGGCCACCGGGCATGTGCCCCATGGCATCAGTAACGAGGTGAGGATTCAGGCCGAGACTTAGGGGCGCTGCTAAGCTCATTCAATCTCCTCCATCCTGGCCGTCCGGGAGGTTTTATGATTCGTTCGATGCTGTACGCCACGGACCTTGGTCTGTACGCGCCGTATGTGATGCAACATGCACTGGCGCTGGCGCGGACGTTCAAGGCTGACCTGGATGTGATTCATGTGGTCGAGCCCATCGGGTTGTTCGCCGAATCGGTGTTGCAGAGCTACCTTGATGAGAAGGCCTTGAGTGAATGGCAGAGCCAGGGGCTGAGCACTGTCATGGCGACCATCGAGCAGCGGGTGCTGGACAGTTTTCGCGAAGAGTTGGGGGACGGGGGGCAAGACCTGGAACTGATTCGCTCGGTACGGGTGATCCAGGGCGACCCGTGCGAAGTGATACTCGAGCAGTTGCGCAAACTGTCCGTAGACCTGTTGGTCGTCGGCAGCCACAGCCATGCCACGGCGGCCGCCACACCGCTTGGGCGTACCGCCGCACGGGTGCTGCAGTTGTCTAGCGTGCCGGTTTACCTGGTGCCTGCGTTACAGCGTCGACGCAGTGATGACGTGTGATGGGTAAAAAACGATAAAAAGTTCTAGATTTATCCGTCAAACCTTTAATATAGTTATATACCGTCGCTGATACCCGTGGCGTCTATCTGCTTTGAGGGACACATATGAAGCTTCAACAACTGCGCTACATCTGGGAAGTGGCGCACCACGACCTCAACGTTTCCGCTACCGCTCAAAGCCTTTACACCTCCCAACCCGGTATCAGCAAGCAGATCCGCCTGCTCGAAGACGAGCTGGGCGTCGAAGTGTTCGCGCGCAGCGGCAAGCACCTCACCCGTGTCACCCCGGCCGGTGAACGCATCATCACTACCGCCGGCGAGATCCTGCGCAAAGTCGAGAGCATCAAGCAGATCGCCCAGGAATTCTCCAACGAGAAGAAAGGCACCTTGTCGATTGCCACGACCCACACCCAGGCGCGTTACGCATTGCCGCCGGTGATCCGCGATTTCATCAAGCAATACCCGGACGTGGCGCTGCACATGCATCAAGGCTCGCCGATGCAGATCGCCGAGATGGCCGCCGATGGCACCGTCGACTTTGCCATCGCCACCGAAGCCCTGGAGCTGTTCGGTGACCTGGTGATGATGCCGTGCTACCGCTGGAACCGTTGCGTCGTCGTGCCCCAGGGCCACCCATTGGCCAAGTTGCCGAAGCTGACCCTGGAAGCCCTGGCCGAATACCCGATCGTCACCTACGTCTTCGGTTTCACCGGCCGCTCCAAGCTCGACGAAGCCTTCAGCCATCGTGGCCTCACGCCGAAAGTGGTGTTCACCGCCGCCGACGCCGACGTCATCAAGACCTATGTGCGCCTGGGCCTGGGCGTGGGCATCGTCGCCAAGATGGCCGTCGATACCAACCTCGATAAAGACCTGGTGGTGCTGGATGCCAGCGAGCTGTTTGAGTCCAGTGTGACCAAGATCGGCTTCCGCCGTGGCACCTTCCTGCGGGGCTTCATGTGCGACTTTATCGAGAAGTTCGCCCCGCACCTGACCCGCGAAGTCATGGCCAAGGCGATCCAGTGCCACAACAAGCAGGAACTGGAAGAGCTGTTCGACGGCGTGGAATTGCCCGTCCATTAAGGGGGTTATTTGGCCTCGGTAACCGTAAAGTGTTGCCGGGCGCCTGCCACCAGAATCTCCACCTCATCACCTTCGTACTTGCCCAGCAGGCTTTTGCCCAAGGGTGAACGCGGGGTGATGACGGTCACCGGTTGCCCGACCACGTCCACCTTCAAACCCGCCGCATCCGGTGCCAGGAACAGCCACTGCTGGCGGCCGTTCTCGTCTTCCAGGCCCAGCAATGTGCCGACTTCTATGCCACGTTGATCATCGTACGCACGCAGTGGCAGGTTCTGGCACAGCGCCAGCGCCTGCTTGATTTCCTCGACGCGCCTGGCTTGCCCGGCTGCCAGGTAAGACGCCTCCAGCCCGAGGGTGTCGTATTTGTTTTCGGCGATATTTTCTTCGTGGGTCGCGGTTTCGTAGGCGGTCTGCGCGGCGCGCTGGGCGATGTCGAGGTCGACCGTGAGTTTTTCCAGGATCAGCTGGTGAACGGCGTGTTTATTCATGGTCATCAATCGCAGAATTGCAGGACATTGGCCCGGGTCTTTTCATTCGGTGCGTTCTGGTCCTGCTGCAGCCAGAACTGGCATTTTGGGTTGGACAGGTTGCGTGCGTTATTGCGGGCCTGGTCCAGGGCCTGCTGTTGTTCCTGCTTCTGCAGGTTCTGTTGGTACTGCTCGAACATACGGTTCGGCGGCTCCGGCGCAACCGCTGCAGGTTTGCCCAGTTGCTGAACGGCCTGGGCTACAGGCGCCAGGCTCTGCGGGAACAGATAGCGCGACGCCAGCCAACTGGTCAGCACAATGGCGATAAATCCCAGCCACAGCCCCAAGGCAATGGCGAGCGTGAGCTTGGGCAGCGACATAGGCGCGCTAGAGGACATGATGAGCTCCTTGAAGGACAACGTAGGTACCGTCTTATCCACCCCCACGCAAATCCGGGGGTGTTGATGGCGATTGTCGCACAGCCACTGTGCAGAATAATCGCGATCAAGCCTTCTGCATTGGCGCATTTATGCGGACAATCGAGCCTTTGAGCGTTGGAGCGCGGAATGAAAGCCCGCTGGGATATTTTTTGCAGCGTCGTCGATAACTATGGCGACATCGGCGTGACCTGGCGCCTGGCCCGGCAATTGGTGGCGGAGCAGGGCTGCGAGGTGCGCTTGTGGGTCGACGACCTGCGCGCCTTCGAGCGTATGTGTCCGGAGATTGATGTGCGCCTGGACCAGCAATGGCAAGAGGGTGTCGATGTGCGCCATTGGCCGGCCGTGTGGTCGAGCGCACCGGCAGCCGATGTGGTGATCGCCGCCTTCGCCTGCCAGTTGCCGCCTGACTACATGGAAGCCATGGCCGCGCGTGAACGCACGCCGTTGTGGATGAACCTGGATTACCTCAGTGCCGAAGACTGGGTAGTGGGGTGCCATCGGTTGCCGTCGGTGAAGTTCAAGGGTGTGCAGAAGTACTTCTTTTTTCCGGGTTTCCGACCCGGCACCGGGGGGCTGTTACGCGAGGCAGGGTTGCTGGAGCAGCGTCAGGCGTTTCAGCAGGATGCCGCTGCGCAGCGGCAATTCCTGCAAGCCTTGGGTGTGTTTCCGGCAGCTGGTGCGCGGCTGATCTCGTTGTTCGCCTACGAAAACGCCGGGCTGGCCAGTTGGCTGGATGCACTTTCGACCGACGGGCACACCACTCATCTCTTGGTGCCGGAAGGGCGCATCCTCGGTGATGTACAGCATTGGCTCGGTGTCGAAGGCCTGGCGGTGGGGGACGTCCATCAACGCAACGCCCTGACCGTGCAGGTGCTGCCGTTTGTGCGCCAGGAGCAATATGACCGCCTGCTGTGGTGTTGCGACTTCAACGCCGTGCGCGGCGAAGACTCGTTCGTGCGCGCCCAATGGGCCGGGCGGCCGCTGCTGTGGCACATCTATCGCCAGGACGAAGACATCCACCTGGACAAGCTCGACGCCTTCCTGGACCTGTACACCGCCGCGCTGTCACCGGCCGCAAAGGCTGCCCTGGTCGAGCTCTGGCAAGCCTGGAACACTGATGGCGATATGGCACAAGCGTGGAAAATGCTGCTGGCGCACTGGCCTGAGTTAAGCCAGCACGCGCAGACGTGGTGTCTGGAACAAGGCTTGCAGGCCGATCTTGCGACGGCGCTGGTACAGTTTTATGAAAGTTGGATATGATACGCGACCTTGATTTTTGTAATCCCATCCAAATTTCGGATATACGCAATGAAAACTGGTAAAGAACTGAAACCCGGTACAGTGATCCGTCTCGAAAACGACCCTTGGCTGGTTCAGAAAGCTGAGTTCACCAAGTCTGGTCGTAACAGCGCAATCATGAAGACCAAGCTGAAGAACCTGCTGACCGGTTACAAGACCGAGATCGTCTACAGCGCCGATGACAAACTGGACGACGTGATCCTCGACCGCAAGGAAGCGACCCTGTCCTTCATCAGCGGCGACACCTACACGTTCATGGACACCACCGACTACACCATGTACGAGCTGAACGCTGAAGATATCGAAGCTGTTCTGCCGTTCATCGAAGAAGGCATGGAAGACGTCTGCGAAGCTATTTTCTTCGAAGAGCGCCTGGTTTCCGTAGAGCTGCCGACCACTATCGTGCGTAAGGTTGCCTACACCGAAGGTTCCGCTCGCGGTGACACTTCGGGCAAAGTAATGAAGCCTGCCAAGCTGAGCAACGGTACCGAACTGCAAGTAGCCGATTTCATCGAAATCGACGACCTGATCGAGATCGACACCCGCGAAGGTGGTTCGTACAAAGGTCGCGCCAAGAAGTAATTCTGGCCCCGCCGATACGAAAAAAGCCCGACCTAGCGTCGGGCTTTTTCGTGGGCGCTGCTTTTTTACTTCAGGTGTTGCTTGAGCTCGTCGGATGCCTGCAGCAAGGCCGAACGCACCGCTGGTACCTGGCTGACCACATTGAGCAAGCCGTAGTCGTGGATCATGCCGTTGTAGCGCACGGCCGTCACTGGAACCCCGGCCTGGTCCAGCTTGCGCGCATAGGCTTCGCCTTCGTCACGCAACACGTCGGCACCGGCGGTCTGAATCAGCGCGGGCGGCAAGCCCTTGAGCTGATCCGCGGTCGCCCGCAGCGGCGAGGCGTAGATCTCGGCGCGCTGATTGGCGTCGGTGGTGTAGTTGTCCCAGAACCACTTCATCATGTTCCTGGTGAGGAAGTGCCCTTCGGCGTACTGGTTGTAGGACGCCGTCTCGAAATTGGCATCGGTCACCGGCCATAACAGCAGTTGGAACTTGATCGCAGGTGTGCCCTTGTCCTTGGCCATCAGGCTGACGACGGCTGCCATATTGCCGCCGACACTATTACCCGCGACCGCTAGGCGTTTGCCGTCGACGTTGATGTCCTTGCCATGCTCGGCGACCCACTTGGTTGCGCCGTAGGCTTGGTTGATCGCCACCGGATAGCGGGCTTCCGGTGAAGGCGTGTAGTTGACGAAGACCGCCACGGCCCCCGAACCCACCACCAGATCGCGCACCAGGCGCTCGTGAGTCGGGTAGTCCCCCAGCACCCAGCCGCCGCCGTGGAAGAACATGAACACCGGCAATGTGCCCTTGACCCCGGCTGGCCGCACGATGGTCAGGTCCAGCGGCTGGCCATCGACCTGAATGGTCTTCTGGCTCACGTCCGCCTTGGGCAGGGTCAACTTCACACCGGCCTGGGCACCCGTCAGTACGGCACGGGCTTGTGTGGGTGTCAGTTGTTCCATCGGTTTGCCAGTGCCGGCGTTCAACACATCCAGGAAGGCCTGGGTACTGTGTTCAACGTCGCCATTGGCGGCAAACGCGTAAGTGACGGACAGGGCGAGCAGGCTGCCGGTCAGCACGTTGGCAAATGTGTTCATGTTCTTCTCCAGTGACAGCGGCAGTGGTTAGACGGTTACGTGCAGGCGCACATCGACGTTGCCACGGGTGGCGTTGGAGTACGGGCAGACTTGGTGCGCAGCGTCGACCAGGCTTTGCGCATCGTCCTCGGCCAGGCCTGGCAGGCTGACGTGCAGGTCGATATCCAGGCCGAAACCGCCAGGGATCTGGCCGATGCCGACGTGGGCAGTGATCGAGGCATCATCCGGGATTTTGCGTTTGGTCTGGCTGGCGACGAATTTCAGGGCGCCGATAAAGCAGGCCGAGTAACCGGCGGCAAACAGTTGTTCCGGGTTGGTGGCCTGGCCGCCGGCGCCGCCCAATTCCTTGGGGGTGGAGAGTTTGACGTCGAGGATATTGTCGCTGGAAACAGCGCGACCATCACGGCCGCCGGTGGCGGTGGCTACTGCGGTATAGAGCGTTTGCATGGTGTCGTCCTCTTGGTTTTTAGCGCTAAAGTTTTGCGCGCTAAGTAGTTGGTGAGGTAAATGTATAGCGCTAATGTTTAGTGCGCAAGATAAATGTATAAATATTTTTCAGTCGCTGCAAACCAATGTGGGAGGGGGCTCGCTCCCGATAGCGGTGTTTCAGTCAAAAGATTCGTCGACTGATAAACCGTCATCGGGAGCAAGCCTCCTCCCACAGGTTGAGTGTTTTGCCGTGTTCAGATCGCGTTCTGCAGGTTGCCCCGCAACGCAAGCAAGTCAGCCTGCAGCTTGCGCAATTGGTCCAGCTCCAAACCGCTGGCGCCGAGAATGCAGTGTGGAATACCCATGGCCTTTTCCTGCAAGGCGCGCCCGGCGCCGGTCAGTTCCACCACCACCACGCGCTCATCTTCACGGCTGCGGGTGCGGCTGAGCAGGCCTTCGGCTTCCAGGCGCTTGAGCAGTGGTGTCAGGGAGCCCGGGTCGGTCAGCAGGCGGCTGCTGATTTCTCCGACGGTCAAACCATCTTCTTCCCACAGCACCATCATGGCCAGATACTGCGGGTAGGTCAGGCCGAGGGCTTGCAGCAGCGGTTTGTAGACCTTGGTCATCAGCAGCGACGTGGAGTGCAGGGCGAAACACAGTTGGTTGTCCAGCAACAGGGATTCGCACGGGGCGGGATTTTTGCTCATGGTGGTGCCTCAAAAAAGCGTGTCTGCCTGGAATCTAGCGGGCAAATCTTTAATGCGCCAGATAATTTTGTGCGGGTGGTCAGACCAGTCCGCTTTGCAGGGCCAGATCCCAAGGCGGCACGGGGCTGAATCGGGACTTGAGGTATTCCAGCAGCAACCGGCTGCGCGCATTGGGCTGCTGTTCCAGGCGCAGTGCATAGATCCCGGTGGTCTCCGGGTTGGGCAGGCCGTCTTGGCAAAACAGCGGCAGTAACTCGCCGCGCACCAGGTACTCACTGGCCAGCCAGGTGGGGAGGTGGGCGATCCCCAGCCCGGCGAGGGCGCCCGATAACAACGCTTCAGCGTTGTTGGCGCTCATGCGGATGCGCCGCGGGCGATGCGTTGCACGTCGCCCGTCCAACTCGAAGCGCCACGCGAACATCGGCGCCAGGCCGTCCCAGTCCAGGCCGTCATGCTCGCTCAATTCGCGAGGGTGGGCCGGGGTGCCACGGCTTTTCAGGTAGGCCGGACTGGCGCAGGCGATGCGCACGATACTGGCCAGGGGCGTGGCGATCAGCCGTGTATCGACGATATGCCCGGCGCGCAGCACCAGGTCGACCTTGCCCAGATGCGCGCCCTGCATATCGACAAAGCTGTCGATCAGATGCAGGTGCACATCCAGCCCCGGGTACACATTCAGAAAGTCGGCGATCACGGGTGCCAGATGCCGTCGACCAAACGCTGCCGGTGCGTCCACGCGGATCAAGCCTTCGGGGGCATGGCTCAAGGAGACCGCTTCCGCCCGCGCCAGTTGCAGCTCGCTGACAATCCGTCGTGCCCGCTCGGCGAAGGCCAGGCCCGCCGGGGTCGGCACCACCGCGTGAGTGCTGCGCTGGAACAGGCGGCTGCCCACGGAGCTTTCCAGGCTGTCGATGCGCCGCGCCACCGCCGAAGGGGTCAGCGGATGGCGACGGGCTGCGGCAGAAAAGCTGCCGGTTTCCAGTACATCGAGAAACAGGCTCAGTTGATCGGTCAGCGTGTTGGGATTCATCGATGCGCGCTTATGCGAGATTGGCACAGCCATTGTGCGTTGCTGTGCGTTTCCGCGCCAGGGTCGACTGCGTAGCATGCAGGGCCTGGGAATGTGGAGTAGCGAGCGGTGTTGGATTTAGCGGTTTACCTGGTATTGGGCGTGGCCCTCGGCACGGTCGGTGGCCTGTTTGGTATTGGCGGTGGGCTGATTGCGATCCCGGTCCTCGGCGTATGGTTCGGCCTGGACCAACAACTTGCCCAAGGCACGGCGCTGGTGATGGTGGTGCCCAACGTGATGCTCGCCCTGTGGCGTTACCACCAGCGCAATCGCATCGAACTGCGCCACGCCCTGCCGTTGGGCATCATGGGCTTCAGCTTTGCCTGGCTCGGCTCGATCTGGGCCGTGGGGCTGGACGCAGGCGCCATGCGCATCGGCTTTATCGTGTTCCTGCTGACGCTTTCGGCTTACAACCTGCTGCGCATGTTCACGCGAAATGCACCGCCGACGGCACACATGCGTTATGCCTGGCCCTGGCTTGGCGTGTTGGGCGCGGCGTCCGGTTCCATGGGCGGTTTGTTTGGGGTGGGCGGCGCGGTGGTGGCCACGCCGGTACTGACCAGTGTGTTCGGCACCACCCAGGTGGTCGCCCAGGGCTTGTCCCTGGCCTTGGCCCTGCCCAGTACCGGGGTGACCCTGGTCACCTATGCCTGGCACCACGAAGTGGACTGGCTGATCGGCATCCCACTGGCCGTCGGTGGCCTGCTCAGTATCAGTTGGGGCGTGAAAGTCGCCCACGCCCTGCCGGAAAGGCTGTTGCGCGGCCTGTTCTGCGGCTTCCTGATGCTGTGTGCGGTAATGCTGACCTTTAAAGTCTGAAGCCTTCGAGAATGTACTCGGCCAGGCAATCGGTGATCGGTGAGGCCATCAGGGGGTTACGCAGCAAACGCAGGTTCATTGACGGCAAGGGCGGTAACCCTTCCTCGCTGCCGAGTATGCGCAGGTCTGCAGTCACCAGGCTTTCCATGCTGACCATGGCCGCCAAGCCCGCGCTGACGACTGCCTGGATCGCCGCCCCATTGGTGCTGTGATAGGCAAGGCGATAACTGCGCTCGACCGAATCCAGTGCCCCAAGGGCCCACTGGGTATAAAGGCAGTCAGCACCGGAAATCGCCAGGGGCAGGGCGTCGTGCTCGTCTACGCAAAAGCACGGTGCTGCGGCCCATACCATGCGTTCGGAACGCAACAGCTCCCCGACATCATTCCCGGGCTCTCGGCTGATCACGGTCAGGGCCAGGTCCCGGCGCTGCATCAGCACGGTGGACGCCTCGCAGTGCATCTCAATCTGGATCAGCGGGTATGCCTTGGAAAACCGCTGGAGAATCCCCGGCAGGAAGCGCATCACGTAGTCATCCGGTGTACCGATGCGTACCAGCCCCACCATATGCGGCTCGCGCAGGGTGTTGAAGACTTCGCTGTGCAATTTCAAGATACGCCGCGCATAGCCCAGCAGCACTTGGCCCTCGGGGGTAAGCCGCACTTGCCGGCCATCGCGCTCGAACAGTTTGCGCTGCAGCACGTCTTCTTCCAGGCGCTTCATCTGCATGCTCACCGCCGATTGGGTGCGGTTGACCCGTTCACCGGCGCGGGTGAAACCGCCTTGGTCGGCGATGGCGACGAAAGTGCGCAGTACCTCAGTGTCGATGCTCGGGTAGCCGGACAATTGATCAATCTCCGAGATGTATTGCATAAGAAACATTCGTTGGATTGATCTTAAGGCCAGGCACACACTCGCGTCATCCCCATTGGAGGGCGAGAAGATGAAAGGTCAAAGAGGCTTTGTGTTGATGGCAAAACGTCCGTTTTCCGGGCTGTTTCACAGGATTGCCCGTTGGCAGGCGCTGCATGGGGAGCGTCAGGTCCTGGCCAGCTTGAGCGATGATGCGCTCAAGGACATCGGGCTCAATCGCGGCGACGTTGAGCAGGATCGCCATCTGCATTTCTGGCAAGACCCGCTGCGAAAATGACGCCGGATGCAGTAGGGTGGTTGGCGAGCCCACATGGAGAACCTCATGGCCGCCGACCTGTCTTTTTCCCTCAAGCAAGCTCGGCGCATGGCGCTGGCGGCCCAGGGATTTTCCGGGCGCCAGGCGCCCGTACTGATAAAAGCTGCTCACATCAACCGCGTGATCGAGCGCTTGGGCGTGTTGCAGATTGACTCGGTCAATGCGCTGGTGCGCTCTCATTACTTGCCGCTGTTTTCCCGCTTGGGCGGTTACTCGCCGTTGATGCTTGAACAGGCGGCCTGGAGCCAGGGCCGGCGGCGTTCGCTGTTTGAGTACTGGGGGCACGAGGCCTCGTTGCTGCCGATGGCGCTATATCCCTTGATGCGTTGGCGTATGGAGCGAGCGCAGCAGGGGCTGGGCATCTATTCGCAGATGGCGCGCTTCGGTCGTGAGCAACAGGCCACGATCCAGCGCGTTTTGCAGACTGTCGAACAGCAGGGCGCGCTGGGCGCGGGCAGTTTGTCGACCCGCGAAGAGCGAGCCGGTCCCTGGTGGGACTGGAGCGATGAAAAGCATGCGCTTGAATGGCTGTTCGCCGCCGGCCTGGTTACCGTTGCCGGCAGGCGTGGCTTCGAGCGGCTCTATGACTTGCCCGAGCGCGTCATCCCTGGCGATATCCTCCAGCAGGCGCCGTTGACCGAGGCCGAGGCCCAGCGTGGCCTGTTGCTGCACAGCGCCACCGCCTTAGGTGTAGGCACCGAAAAAGACCTGCGCGACTACTTCCGTCTTGACCCCGCCGACAGTCGCAGTCGCCTGGCGGAATTGGTCGAGGACGGGCAATTGCAGGTGTGCCAGGTGCAAGGCTGGAAGCAGGCAGCCTACTGCCTGCCCGAGCCCAAAATGCCACGCAAGGTGTCGGCCAGCGCACTGCTGTCGCCCTTCGACTCGCTGGTCTGGGAGCGCAGCCGCACCGAGCGCCTGTTCGATTTCCGCTACCGCCTGGAGATCTACACCCCGCAACACAAGCGGGTGTACGGCTACTACGTGCTGCCGTTTTTGCACAACGAGCGGATCGCTGCACGTATCGACCTGCGGGCCGAACGCGCCAACGGGCGCCTGGCCGTGCATGGGGTGCACGAAGAGGAGTCGGGGCTGGATGATGAGGGGATGCAGGCGCTGGCCCTGAACCTGCGGCAAATGGCCGACTGGCTGGGGCTGGAACATATCCAGCTCAATTGCCAGCGGCCGAGTGCCGACCGGTTGCGGGCTGCGATGATCAGCGTTTGACCTGCTTCAATGTCTCGGCAATCAGGAATGCCAACTCCAGCGACTGATCAGCGTTCATCCGCGGGTCGCAATGGGTGTGATAGCGGTCCGACAAGCCATCTTCGGTGATCGGCCGTGCGCCGCCGATGCACTCGGTGACGTTCTGCCCGGTCATTTCGATATGAATCCCGCCGGCATAGGTGCCCTCGGCCTGGTGCACCTGGAAGAACTCCTTGACCTCGCCGAGGATCTGCGCAAAGTCGCGGGTCTTGTAGCCGCTGCTGGCCTTGATGGTGTTGCCGTGCATCGGGTCGGAGCTCCACAGCACCTGCTTGCCTTCGCGCTGCACCGCGCGAATCAGCTTGGGCAGGTGGTCGCCGACTTTGCCTGCACCCATGCGCGCGATCAGGTTGAGGCGGCCGGGGTCGTTGTCGGGGTTGAGGATGTCGATCAGGCGGATCAGGTCGTCCGGGTTCATGCTCGGGCCGACCTTCACGCCGATCGGGTTGTTCACCCCGCGCAGGAATTCGACATGGGCGCCATCCAACTGACGGGTGCGGTCGCCGATCCACAGCATGTGGGCCGAGCAGTCGTAGTAGTCGTTGGTCAGGCTGTCGCGGCGCACGAAGGCTTGTTCGTAGTTGAGCAGCAGCGCTTCATGGGCGGTGAAGAAGCTGGTTTCGCGCAACTGCGGCGAGCTGTCCATGCCGCAGGCGCGCATGAAGGCCAGGGTTTCGTCGATGCGGTCGGCCAACTGGCTGTATTTTTCCGCCAGGGCGGAGTTGGCGATAAAGTCCAGGTTCCACTTGTGC
This sequence comes from Pseudomonas sp. 8 R 14, assembly GCF_900005955.1. Classification (NCBI taxonomy): domain Bacteria; kingdom Pseudomonadati; phylum Pseudomonadota; class Gammaproteobacteria; order Pseudomonadales; family Pseudomonadaceae; genus Pseudomonas; species Pseudomonas sp. 8 R 14. The sequence continues at coordinate 34,868 of NZ_CVTH01000034.1, forward strand.
ACCTGGTGCAGGTCGGCAAAACCGCCCTGGGCAAAGGCGCGCAGCAGGTTGAGGGTGGCGGTGGACTGGTGGTAGGACTGCAGCAGGCGGTCCGGGTCCGGCACGCGGCTTTTTTCGTCGAAACCAATGCCGTTGACGATGTCGCCACGGTAGGCGGGCAGGGTGATGCCGTCGAGGGTCTCATCGTTGGCCGAGCGCGGCTTGGCGAACTGGCCGGCCATGCGCCCGACTTTCACCACCGGGCAGCCGGCGGCGAAGGTCATCACGATGGCCATCTGCAGCAGCACCTTGAAGGTGTCGCGGATTTTTGCGGCGGAGAACTCGGCAAAGCTCTCGGCGCAGTCGCCACCTTGCAGCAGGAACGCGCGACCCTGGGTCACCTCGGCAAACTGACGGCGCAACTCGCGGGCTTCCCCGGCAAACACCAGCGGCGGATAGCTGGCCAGGCTCTGCTCCACTTGCAACAAGTGCGCAGCGTCCGGGTACTGGGGTTGTTGCTGGATTGGCAGGGCGCGCCAGCTGTCGGGGCTCCAGGGTTGGCTCATCATGAACTCGATTGGGTGGTTGACGGTCGGGCGCCAATGTTATCAGCAATTAGTGCGTGACCTGTTGCCGCCGGTTGGCCGACAATCGCGCCTTTGCCGTGGGGTAGACCCTTTAGGAGTAGTAATGAGCGAGGAGCGTGTCGAGCGCCTGCTGGCCGAAGTCCATGATGATTTCGGCATGATTCGTATACTCGAGGTGGCCGATTACCGGTTTCTCGAGTTTGGCGACGCCATCGAGCAAAGCTGCGTGTTCACCGCTGACCCGAGCTGGCTGGAATACGACTACACCCGCGCGATGCTGATCGGCGCGTTGTGCCATGAGCAGCCGGAGAGCGCACTGTTCCTCGGCCTGGGAGCTGGCACCTTGACCCAGGCGTGCCTCAAGTTCCTGCCGCTGGAGGATGTCGAAGCCATCGAGCTGCGCCCCGATGTGCCGCGCCTGGCCATCGAATACCTGGGGCTGGATGATGATCCGCGCCTGTATATCCGCATCGGCGACGCCTTGGAATTGTTGGAGAGCGCTGAATCGGCGGACCTGATTTTCGTCGACCTCTACACGGATGTCGGTCCCGGCGTCGGACACCTGGCCTGGACCTTCCTGGAAAACTGCCAGAAGAAACTCAACCCCGGCGGTTGGCTGGTGATCAACCAGTGGGCGACCGATGATGGCAAACCTTTGGGCGCGGCGTTGCTGCGTGGTTTGTACCACCGGCATTATTGGGAACTGCCGGTGAAGGAGGGCAATGTGATCCTGTTGGTGCCTTCGGAGCTGGACCAGGCGCTGGATCTGGATGCGCTTTCTACTCGGGCTGAGTTGTTGGCGCCGCGTCTGGGTTATTCGTTGCAGCCGTTGATCAAGGCGATTCGTCCGGCTACATAAGCTAGATGCCCTTGAACACCCCCGGCCGCTTCTCGACCATCGCCCGCACGCCTTCCTTGGCATCCTCGCTGTTCAGCAATTTATCCACCATCGGCGGCAGCGCGGCGGCGGCAACGGTTTCGCCTTCCATGTGTGCCAGGCGGGCCGACATCAAGGTGGCCTGGACGCCAAGCGGGGCCTGGCGCGCGATGCGGCTGGCGAGTTCGATGGCGCGGGGCAGCAGGTCTTCACTGGCCATGACTTCCTGCACCAGGCCCAGGCGCAGGGCTTCATGGGCGTCGAATTCATCGCCGGTGAGCAGCCAGCGCATGGCGTTGCCCCAGCCGGCGATCTGATGAAAGCGCAATGTCGCGCCTCCAAACGGAAAAATCCCACGTTGCACTTCCATCTGCGCAAAGCGGGTATTGCTCGCGCACAGGTTGATATCCGCCGCGAGCATCAACTCGATACCGATGGTCAGGCAATAGCCCTGGGCCGCGACGATCACCGGTTTGCTGACCCTGGGGCCGGCGAAAACGCCCCAGGGATCGCAACCGCCCAGGGGCGGTTGCCAGCCTCCAGCCATCACAGCGCTGACATTGGCCAGGTCCAGGCCCGCGGTGAAGTGGTCGCCGTGGGCAAATACTACGGCCACCCGTGCTTCGTCATTTCGATCAAATTCGCCATAAGCCAGGCTCAGTTCATTGAGCAAGTCCAGGTCAAAGGCGTTGCGCTTGGCGACCCGATCCAGGCCCAACAGCAGGACATGGCCCTGGAGTTCACGGCTGACGCGGCTGCTGCTGGCTTGATTCATCGGGTGTTCCCTCGGGCGCAATGAAGGGTTTCAGACCAAAGGGTCTCGATGCAAGGTGAACCGTTTAAGCGTTATGACCAGCAGGGCCGGGCCTTTGAAAAATAGACCCTGCCGCGCTTATCTGCAAAGACTGTGATGCAGCGCGGTTTATCGGCGCCTGGCGATAAAAAAAGCTCCCTTTTTCAGGTATTTCCGGTATAGTGCGCGCCGGCCTTTAACCGGGCCGCGTTTAGGTAGCGCAATTCCCCGAAGTCAGCTTCGGCTGCACGTCCGCACAGCGGACTCTCCCTTGACGAATCTTTTTCATTCATTCGTTTTCGCAAATCCCCGCCGACAAAGCAGCCAGGGCGACTCTTGAGTCTCAACACGGCATGCGCAGCTTTGGAGCATGGGTCTTTGCGGATGCACTTAGAGGCAGACCCATGACCCAGGAAACCGGCGGCTTCGCCGCTTTTAATCTTAACCCGAACATTCTCGCTGCCGTCATCGCGACCGGCTACGAAGAACCTTCGGCGATTCAGCAGCAATCGATCCCGATCATCATGGCCGGCCAGGACATGATTGGCCAGGCGCAAACCGGTACCGGTAAAACCGCCGCGTTCGCCCTGCCTATCCTACACTGCATCGATCCTGCCAAGCGCGAACCGCAAGCCCTGATCCTGGCGCCAACGCGTGAGTTGGCGCTGCAAGTAGCAACCGCTTTCGAAACCTACGCCAAGCAAATGCCAGGCGTTACCGTTGTTGCCGTCTATGGCGGCGCGCCGATGGGCCCGCAACTGAAAGCCATCCGTAATGGCGCTCAGATTGTTGTTGCCACCCCGGGCCGTCTGTGCGACCACCTGCGTCGCGACGAGAAAGTCCTGTCGACCGTGAACCACCTGGTTCTGGACGAAGCTGACGAAATGTTGAAGCTGGGCTTCATGGATGACCTGGAAGTCATCTTCAAGGCACTGCCTCCGACCCGTCAGACCGTCCTGTTCTCGGCTACCCTGCCACAGTCGATCCGTGCCATTGCCGAACGCCATCTGCGCGATCCGCAACACGTGAAGATCCAGACCAAGACTCAGACCGTTACCGCGATCGAACAGGCTCACCTGTTGGTTCACGCTGACCAGAAGACCTCGGCTGTATTGAGCCTGCTGGAAGTCGAAGACTTCGACGCCCTGATCATGTTCGTGCGTACCAAGCAAGCGACCCTGGACCTGGCCAGTGCCCTGGAAGCCAAAGGCTACAAAGCCGCTGCGCTGAACGGTGACATCGCCCAGAACCAACGTGAGCGCGTGATCGACTCCCTCAAGGATGGCCGCCTGGACATCGTTGTGGCGACCGACGTAGCGGCTCGTGGTCTCGACGTGCCGCGTATCACCCACGTGTTCAACGTTGACATGCCTTACGATCCGGAATCCTACGTTCACCGTATCGGCCGTACCGGCCGTGCCGGTCGCGAAGGTCGTGCACTGCTGCTGGTGACGCCACGTGAGCGCCGCATGCTGCAAGTGATCGAGCGTGTAACCGGTCAGAAAGTCGCCGAAGTCCGCCTGCCGGATGCCCAGGCTGTTCTCGATGCCCGCATCAAGAAACTGACCAACAGCCTGTCGCCGCTGGTGGCTGACGCTGAATCGACCCACGGCGACCTGCTGGACCGCCTGACCGCCGATATCGGTTGCACCCCGCGTGCCCTGGCTGCAGCCCTGCTGCGCAAGGCTACCAACGGTCAGGCCCTGACCCTGGCGGCCATCGAGAAAGAGCGCCCACTGGTGCCGAACAACGCGCCACGCGGTGATCGTCCAGAGCGTACCGGCGACCGTCCGGACCGTGGTGATCGTGAGCGTCGCGCTCCGGTTCCATTGGCTGAAGGCCGTGCTCGTTGCCGTACCGCGCTGGGCGCACGTGATGGTATCGCTGCCAAGAACCTGCTGGGCGCTATCCTCAACGAGGGTGGCCTGGCACGTGAAGCCATCGGTCGCATCCAGGTCCGTGACAGCTTCTCCCTGGTGGAGCTGCCGGAAGACGGTCTGGAAAAACTGCTGACCAAGCTGAAAGACACCCGCGTTGCCGGCAAGCAATTGAAGCTGCGTCGCTACCGCGAAGATTGATCCGCCCTTGGGCTGATTGATCGCACATAAAAAATCCCCGACTGGTTCGGGGATTTTTTTTGTCCGCTGTTAACCGAAGCGGTAGATGTCCATACCCAGCGCGCCCATGGTGAACCCCTGGTGTGCAACGCTGAAGTCACCCCCGGCGCCGCGCGCAAAGTACAGCGGCAACAAATGTTCATCGCTGGGATGATTGCGCACGGCGTGGGGCGCCTGGCGACGGTAATCATGCAAGGCCGCCTCGTCGTTGGCGGCGAGTGTCTCCACCATCCAGTCACGGAAGTCGCGTGCCCAAGGCTCGATACTCTCAGGTCCGGCCTGCCAGTTCAGCTCGCCCAGGTTATGGGTGATGCTGCCGGAGCCGATCAACAGGACGCCCTGTTCGCGCAAGCTGGCCAAGGCATGCCCGACGCGGGTTTGCAGGGCAGGGCCCATGTGACTGGGCAAGGAGACTTGCACCACTGGAATATCCGCTGCCGGGTACATCAGCGAGAGCGGCACCCAGGTGCCATGGTCAAAAGGGCGGCGCTCATCGATCCGCGCATTCAAGCCGTCGGCATGAAGCAGTTCGACAATTTCGTTGGCCAATTGCAAGTCGCCCGGTGCCGGGTACTGCACGGCGAACAGCTCCCGGGGGAAACCGCCGAAGTCGTGCCAGGTCTCGGGCGCAGCACTGCCGCTGACCAGCAGTTCCTGACTTTCCCAATGTGCCGACACCACCACAATTGCCTTCGGCCGCGGCAGTTCAGCGGCCAGGCGCTGCAGGGCGGGGCCGCTGGCGCCGGGTTGCAGGGCAAGCATGGGCGATCCGTGGGAGATAAACAGGCTGGGCAACATAAGGAAGGTCCTGAGGTTTAACATGGGCCCATCTTCAATCAGATCATTGATCTAAATCTAATATAAGTTTTAGCGCTTTTTGATCGAATTTTCGGAGGTGATTCCATGGAGCCCAAATTCTGGCAGGAGCGCTGGGCGCGCAATCAGATTGGCTTTCACCTGCCCGAGGTCAATCCTTACCTGCTGCGGTATTGGCCTGCGCTGGGCCTTGCCCAGGGCGCCAAGGTGCTGGTGCCGCTGTGTGGTAAAAGCCTGGACCTGATGTGGCTGGCCAGCAACGGCTATCACGTATTCGGCGTTGAACTGTCGGAGCAGGCGGTAGAAGCCTTTTTCAGCGAGCAGAACCTGACGCCGCGCATCACTCGGCACGGCGTGTTCAAGGTGTACCAGGCTGATTTGATCGAAATATGGTGCGGCGATTTCTTTGCCTTGGACGCCGGGGCACTGGCTGACTGCACTGCGCTCTACGACCGTGCCGCACTGATCGCCCTGCCGCCGCTGATGCGCGCGCAGTACGCCGAGCAGTTGAACAGCCTGTTGCGGCCAGGCTGCCAGGGAATACTGATCACCCTGGACTACGACCAGACGCAAAAAGCCGGCCCGCCCTTTGCGGTGCCGGATGATGAGGTGAAGGTGCTGCTGGGTTTGCAGTGGAGCCTGGAGGTGCTCGAAGCCCAGGATATCCTGGGTGAGAGCTGGAAGTTCGTGCAGGACGGTGTCACGTGTCTTGAAGAGCGCGTTTATCGGCTCACCAAGGGGTAAAACCCGCGCGCAAAAAAGGGGCGATCCAATCGCCCCTTTTGCATTACCGGGTATCAGCCCCGACGACGCAGCGCGTCGATACGCTCTTCCAGCGGCGGGTGGCTCATGAACATGCGAGCCAGGCCCTGCTTGACACCACCGTTGATGCCAAAGGCGGTCAGGCTGTCGGGCATATGCACCGGCAGGCCCTGTTCGGAGCGCAGGCGCTGCAGCGCACTGATCATTGCACTGGTGCCAGCCAGGCGCGCGCCGGCTTCGTCTGCACGGAACTCTCGTTTGCGCGAGAACCACATCACAATCGCGCTGGCCAGGAAGCCCAGTACCACTTCGGCAAAGATGGTCGCTACGAAGTAGGCGATTCCGCGGCCGCCTTCGTTCTTGAAGATCACCTTGTCGACAAAGTTGCCGATGATCCGCGCAAAGAACATCACGAAGGTGTTCACCACGCCCTGCACCAGCGCAAGGGTAATCATGTCGCCGTTGGCTACGTGGCCGATCTCGTGCGCGAGGACCGCCTTCACCTCATCGGGTGAAAAGCGCTCGAGCAGCCCTTGGCTGACCGCCACGAGGGCGTCGTTCTTGTTCCAGCCCGTCGCAAAGGCGTTGGCCTCGTAAGCAGGGAAAATCCCGACCTCGGGCATTTTTATACCTGCTTCTTGAGACAACTGCTCCACGGTCTGCATCAGCCATTGTTCATGGCGGGTGCGTGGTTGAGTGATGATCTGGGTGCTGGTGCTCATCTTCGCCATCCACTTGGAGATGAACAGCGAGAACAGCGAACCGGCAAAACCAAAGACCGCACAGAAAATCAGCAGCTGATTGAGGTTCAGATCAACCCCGTTGGCCGCCATGAACCCGTTGAAGCCGAAAAGGCTCAGGGTGATGCTGGCAATCAGCACGACCGCCAGGTTGGTGGCCAAGAACAGCAGGATGCGCATCATGGTTGTAGAGTTCTCCTCATGCTTAATATGTCGCGTACTGCGGGGTATATAAGGTGCGGCTTGGGGTGATTCAACCGAGCGACTATTTCAAACTGTGTCCTACAGCCTGAATGTAGAGCCTTGAAGGGATTTTCCGATGACGAATGTTATCCGTGAAAAGCTATTTTTTGCCTTGCGGCCCCGTAACCACAGGGGCTTGTGGATGTAGAAACGCAAATGCAGTACGGGGAAAGTGCACAGCCAGAGAAGTGTTGCCAGATAATCGCTGTACGACCGAATGCCGGTCGTACAGCGCCACGTCGGTTACTGGCGATAGGACTTGAGGAAATTGCCGATACGGCCAATGGCCATGTCCAGGTCATCCACGCGGGGCAGGGTCACCACTCGGAAGTGATCCGGCCACGGCCAGTTGAACGCCGTGCCCTGGACCACCAGCAGCTTTTCCGAGAGCAGCAGGTCGAGCACGAATTTCTCGTCGTTGAGGATCGGGCAGACCTTCGGGTCGATCCTCGGGAAGGCGTACAGCGCGCCCATGGGCTTGACGCAGCTCACGCCCGGGATTGCATTGAGCAGCTCCCAGGTACGGTTGCGCTGTTCCAGCAGGCGGCCCTGGGGCAGGATCAGGTCATTGATGCTCTGGTAGCCGCCGAGGGCGGTCTGGATTGCGTGCTGGCTCGGCACGTTGGCGCACAGGCGCATGTTGGCCAGCATGTCGATGCCTTCGATGTAGCTCTGGGCATTGTGCTTGGGCCCGGAAATCGCGATCCAGCCGGAGCGGAAGCCCGCCACGCGGTAGGACTTGGAGAGGCCGTTGAAGGTCAGGCACAGCAGGTCCGGCGCCAGGGAACCGGTGCAGATATGCACCGCATCGTCGTAGAGGATCTTGTCGTAGATCTCGTCGGAGAACACCACCAGGTTGTGCTGGCGTGCCAGCTCGAGCATGCCCAGCAGCACTTCCCTGGAGTACACCGCACCGGTGGGGTTGTTCGGGTTGATGATCACCAGGGCCTTGGTGTTCGGCGTGATCTTGGCCTTGATGTCGGCCAGGTCCGGGAACCAGTCGGCGCCCTCGTCGCACAGGTAATGCACCGGGTGGCCGCCGGCCAGGGTCACGGCGGCGGTCCACAGTGGGTAGTCCGGTGCTGGCACCAGCACTTCGTCGCCGTTGTTGAGCAGGGCCTGCATGGACATCACGATCAGCTCGGACACACCATTACCCAGGTAGATGTCTTCGATGCCGACGCCTTCGACCTGCTTCTGCTGGTAGTACTGCATCACGGCCTTGCGCGCGCTGAACAGGCCCTTGGAGTCGCTGTAGCCCTGGGCGGTGGGCAGGTTGCGGATCACATCCTGGAGGATTTCATCCGGCGCTTCGAAACCAAAGGGCGCCGGGTTGCCGATGTTCAGCTTGAGGATGCGATGGCCTTCCTCTTCCAGGCGCTTGGCGTGCTTGAGCACCGGGCCGCGAATGTCGTAGCAGACGTTGGCGAGCTTGTTCGATTTGCTGACCTGCATGGCGATGTGATCCTGAAAATGAACGATCCAGACGGTGTGGGCACTACCGTACTGTGAATGCTGCAAGGCCCGCACCCATAAATACGTTTGAATGCCGGTAGCGCGGGTGCCAGACTGGCGTTTTGAAGAGGCGCAATCATACGTGCCGCCTGATCCGTGGAAAAGATACAGATCAGGCTTTTTCAGTTGCCGAGGTGTACCGATGGAAAAGTTGCAGAAAACCGTTGAAGAATGGAAGGCAATGCTCGATCCGGAGCAGTACAACGTGTGCCGTCTCAAGGGCACCGAGCGTCCTTTCAGCGGCAAGTACAATGAGACCCGGACCGATGGCGTGTATCACTGTATCTGCTGCAATGCGCCACTGTTCGATTCGACCACCAAGTTTGACTCCGGCTGCGGCTGGCCGAGTTTCTACGCGCCGATCGCCGACAGTGCAATGATCGAGATCCGTGACGTCAGCCACGGCATGATCCGCACCGAAGTCACCTGCGCCAAATGCGATGCGCATCTGGGCCATGTGTTCCCGGACGGTCCGCCGCCGACGGGGCTGCGGTATTGCATCAACTCGGTGTGCCTGGAGCTTGTACCCCGTTAACTAGACTGACGGCGGGCGCCTGTAGGAGCGAGCTTGCTCGCGAAAGTCGTCAACGATTACACGGGCATTCTGGTTCAGCCCGGTGTCCTTGAGTTTTTCGCGAGCAAGCTCGCTCCTACAGAGTGTTGATGAGGTGTCATCAGTGTGGTCAATTAAATTGCACGCAATTGAATTGCCTACTATGTTTCATCCTCTTTCTTCCTTATCGAGGCACTGCCATGAGCAACAACCTGCTGAGCATCCCTTGCACCACCATCAAGGGTGAGCAAAAGACCTTGGCTGATTTCGCCGGCAAGGCCGTCCTCGTGGTCAACACCGCCAGCAAATGCGGCTTCACCCCACAGTACAAGGGCCTGGAGCAACTCTGGCAGCAGTACAAGGACCAGGGCCTGGTGGTGCTGGGTTTTCCTTGCAACCAGTTCGGCAAGCAGGAGCCCGGTGACGAAGGGGCGATTTCCGAATTCTGCGAGCTGAACTTCGGTGTCAGCTTCCCGTTGTTCAAGAAGATCGACGTCAATGGCAGCGATGCCCATCCACTGTTCGTGCAACTGAAAAAACAGGCGCCGGGCCTGCTGGGGTCCAAGGGCATCAAGTGGAACTTCACCAAGTTCCTCATCGGCCGCGACGGCCAGGTGGTCAAGCGCTTCGGTCCTGCCACCAAGCCGCAGGACTTGACCCAAGAGATCGAAGCCTTGCTCAAATGACCGACTTGCCCAGTGTGTCCCTGGCCCTGGACAACCAGCTGTGTTTCAAGCTCTACGCTGCGTCACGTGCTGTCACCCGTGCCTATAAGCCGATGCTCGACCAGTTGGGTCTGACCTACCCGCAATATGTGGTGATGCTGGTGTTGTGGGAGTGGCACGCCACGCCTGCGCTGCAGCCGACGGTCAAGGCCCTGGGGGAGCGCCTGATGCTCGACTCAGGCACGCTGACGCCGCTGCTCAAGCGCCTTGAACAGCTTGAGTTAGTAAAGCGTCGGCGCAGTGCCAGGGATGAGCGTGAAGTGCACTTGAGCCTGACCGAGGCCGGTGTGCAACTGCGGGACCAGGCCCATGGCCTGAAGACCCGCCTGTTGTGTGATCGCGGCATCGACCTGAATCAAGCCGATGCCTTGCGCGATGGTCTCGACCAGTTGCTTGTGCAACTTAAAGACTTGTCGTCCCAGGCACCCACAAGTCCAGCAGGGCATTGAGTTCTTCGCGGCGGAACGGCTTGGCCAGGTAATCATTCATCCCCGCCGCACGGCAGCGCTCGCGCTCTTCGGACAGGGCATTGGCGGTCAACGCGACAATCGGCAGGTCCGGCCAGCGTCCGCTGCGCCGAATCTGCCGGCTGGCCTCATAGCCATCCATCACCGGCATGTTGCAGTCCATCAGCACCATATCGAAGCGCTGTTCTTCAAGAAACTTGAGCGCTTCGCCACCGTGGGCGGCCACGATCACTTCGCAGCCCAGTTTGCTGAGCATGCCCTTGGCCACCAGTTGGTTGACCGGGTTGTCCTCCACCAGCAGGATGCGCGCCCGATGTGCGAGCGGTGCGGCATCCACTTGGACGGGGTCAAGCACCAGGTGCGCGTCGGTGCGTAAGTTGCGTTGCAGGATCTGGTACAGCGCGTTGCGGCTCAAGGGGCGTGCCTGTTGGTGCAACGGCGCCAGTGCCGCCACTTCTTCGCTGGGCATGAAGTTGCCATAGGCGGTCACCAGCAGGATGGGCGCGGTAATGCCCGGCCGTATGCGGAACAGGCATTCCGGGCAGTCGGTAATCAGCAGGTCGGGGGTTTGCCCGCTCAAATCGTCATCCATGGTGAAACAACGCAGGGACAGTCCCCAGCAGGGCAGCAGGGTCGTGAGCAACTCTGTCAGGCCGCTGCCGGCGTTGGTGATGGCGATGACCTCGCCTTTGAGAGGCGCTGGCTGCACTGCGGGCAAATGGGCGGGCAGTGGCAGGTCTGCGCAGAACTGGCTGCCAAAGCCCACTTCCGAGCTGATACTCAAGCGCCCCTTCATCGCTTCGCACAGGTTGTGCGTCAGTGCCAGGCCCAGGCCCGTCCCGCCATACTGGCGAGTGATGCCGGCGCCGGCCTGGGTGAACGGTTGGAAGATTTTCACCTGCGCTTCCTGCGCAATACCGATGCCGGTATCGCAGACTTCAATGCGTACGCCGCCGTCGTGGGTACCCAGGCGCACATCAACCCGACCAAAGCGGGTGAACTTCAAGGCGTTGGAGAGCAAGTTGCTGACAATCTGCCGCACACGGGTCGGGTCACCGAGCACCTGGGCCGGGAACTGCGGGTCGATCAGGCAGCTCAGCTCCACGCTCGGTGCGGCGTTCTGCGATAACAGGTTGGCGGTGTCTTCCACCAGGGCGCCGAGGTCGAAGGGGATGCGCTCCAGCTCCAACTGGCCGGCGTCGAACTTGGACAGGTCGAGAATATCGTTGAGCAGTTCCACCAGCACTTTGCCGGAGTCATGGGCGATAGACAGTTGCTGGCGTTGTTCGGCGTTCAACGGGCTGTCCAGCGACAGTGCGATCATGCCCAGCAGGCCGTTGAGCGGGGTGCGGATTTCGTGGCTCATGTTCGCCAGGAAGGCCGCCCGGGCCTGTGCCATGCCCAATGCATGCATCTTGGCGGCTTCCAGCTCATCGTTGGACTGGGTCAGCCGCTGGTTGCTGGCCTTGAGTTCAAGGGTGCGCGCGGACACGATATGTTCCAGTTGCCCCAGGTATTCGGTCAGCCGATCCTCGGCGTGGCGGCGCTGCTGGATTTCGGTTTCCATGTTTTCGAATTGCTGGTTGGCGACGTCCACCAGCACGCCGATTTCATCGTGCTCATGCCCTGGCGGGCAGTCCAGGCGTGCCTGCTTGCGGGTACTCAGCTCACGAATAATGCGCACCAGCGGTTGGGTCAGCATGACGTAGAACAGGCCCAGCAGAATCCCGGTCAGCAGCAGGCTACGCGCGAACCCGTTGAGCAGGGTGATCTCGGCGCGGCGCAGGAACCGGCTGCCAAAGGCGTAGGTGTCGACGTCCAGGCGCAGTACGCCAAGTGACTCGTTGGGCATGTGGCTCAGGAACAGTTGGTCTTCGAACTGGCGGTTGGCGCCAAACATGAAGTCACTGATAGGCCGGTAGGTGCTTTCCTTGCGTGGCCGGTCGACATCGGCCAGCACCACGCCGTTGTTGTCGATCAACTGCGCGCGAATGATGGCGGGGGAGTGCAGCAGGCCCAGGGTCAGTTCCTGGGCCAGTTCGGCATCGATGTTGTAGGCGATACGTGACGCGGGGTTATGGCTGATTTCGATCAGCGAACGTATTTCGCGGTTGATGGATGCGTCTTCGCTGGCATAATCAATGCCGATTTGGATCAGGCTGAGCAAGGTTCCCAAGACGAAACCGACCAGCACCGTCAATCTGGCTTGTTTATAAGACAAGCGGTGGGCGAACTTGATATCCATTGAGTGTTGAACCACTTCACGTTTCCCTTCGCCCGGCAAGCATAGCTGAACATCCACACGCCCAGGCCTGCCCGGCATGAAACGTTTTTACGCAGCCCCAAGCGGTCTGTCGCAGGGTTGCCAATACGCCATCTTTTGCAAGAACTTGCCAGAGGAATAATCGTGGATTCTCGATTGAGTGCCTTTCTGGAGCGAGCCGATGCCGTGCTCGCCCGCCTGGAACCCTTGTTGCCCGCGCCGCGCCAAACCATCGACTGGAACCAGTGCCTGGCCGCCCGCTGGCAGCGTGAGGGCCGCAGTGGCTTCCTGTTGCCGCTGGACGTGAGCCTGGACATGCGCTTGTCCGACCTGATCGGCGTGGACAAGCAACGTGAAACCCTGGCGCGCAACACCCAGCAGTTCCTGGATGGCCTGCCTGCCAACCATGCGTTGCTGTGGGGGTCGCGGGGCACCGGTAAATCGTCCATGGTGCGCGCTTTGCTCGCTCAACACGCCAAGGCCGGTCTGCGCCTGATCGAAATCGAGCGTGACCACTTGGCCGACCTGCCGCGGGTGGTCGAGCAACTGCTCAAGTTGCCGCAACGTTTCATCCTGTTCTGCGACGACTTGTCGTTCGAAGCCGGCGAAGGCGACTATCGGGTGCTCAAGAGCGTGCTGGATGGCTCCCTGGAACAGGCCCCTGAAAACGTGCTGCTGTATGCCACGTCCAACCGCCGCCACCTGGTGCCGGAAAACCAGAGCGACAACGATAACTGGAAGCGCGTGGACGGTGAGTTGCACCCGAGCGAGGCGGTGGAAGACAAGATTGCCTTGTCCGACCGCTTTGGCTTGTGGCTGTCGTTCTACCCGTTCACCCAGGAACATTTCCTGGACGTGGTCGAGCACTGGATCGGCGAGCTGGCGAACAAGGCGGGTTTGCAGTGGCAGCGTGATGAGGACCTCGACATTCTCGCCGTGCGCTGGGCCACCGGGCGCGGCAACCGCAACGGTCGTTGCGCGTATCAATTCGCCCGTTACTGGGTGGGTCTCAAATTGCTGGAGCGTCAACCATGATCGATTTACAACAGGCCGGCACCGGCCTCGGTGGCTATGCCTTGCTGAGTGCCCAGCTGGAGTCGCTGCTGGCCGATGAGCGTGATTTCATCGCCAACAGCGCCCAGTTTTCGGCTTTCCTGTTCAGCCAGCTGGATGACCTGAACTGGGCGGGCTTTTACCTCAACCGCAATGAAGAGCTGGTGCTTGGCCCGTTCCAGGGGCAGATCGCCTGTGTGCGTATTCCGTTCGGCCGTGGGGTGTGCGGCGCGGCCGCGGCCTCGCGGCAAACCCAGCGAGTAGACGATGTGCACGCGTTCCCCGGGCATATCGCCTGTGACAGCGCGTCCAACAGCGAACTGGTGGTGCCACTGGTCAAGGACGGCACATTGATTGGTGTCCTTGACCTCGATAGCCCGTCGTTGGCCCGCTTTACCCCCCAGGATCAGGCCGGTATCGAACAGCTGGCGGCGATTTTCCTGCGTTTGACCGACTGCTGATCGAAATAGGGGCGCAGCCCCGCCCCTTATCGGCCATCCAGTTCGTCAAGCCGCACTTGCAGCATCCTCTCCAACTCCAGCATCAGCTTCTCCAGGGATTTCACCCCCGCTTCGATCAGGGGCCGATCATCGCCCCGGGCACAGGCCTGTTCGACGGCTTCGCATTGCGAGGCCAGCGCAGAGGCTTGAACGATGCGCGCGGCCCCCTTGATCTTGTGAGCCTGTTCGATGATTTCTTCGGGCAAGGCCTGCGCAGCGATCAGTGCAACCAACTCCTGGCGATCCTGGCGACTGCTGCTCAGCAACTCCTCCAGCAAGAGACGGCTCATGTGCGGATCGCCACCGGTGAGGGCCTCGAAGTTGCCGATGTCCAGGGTCATGCCGCTGGGTTGAGGACTGATTTTCGCCAGTTGCAGCTCCAGCGCCGTAAGGTTGATGGGTTTGAACAGGCAGTCATTCATGCCCGCCTGCGCACAGCGTTGTTTCTCTTCGGGCTGGGCATTGGCGGTAAAACCCAGTACCACGCAAGGCGTCAGTTGTTCGCGCTCCTCGTATTCGCGGATCGAACGACTCAGTTCGTAGCCATTCATGATCGGCATGTTGCAATCGGCGATCACCAGGTCAAAGTGCTCCTGGCGCCAGGCCTGGAAGCCGGAGGCGCCGTTCCGGGCGGCGGTGTACTGATGGCCCAGGTAGCCGAGCTGCTGGCACATCAACAGGCGATTCGCCGGATGATCGTCCACCACCAGCACGTTGAGCACCGGCACGTTCGAGGTCTCGGCGGGCTTGGGTTCTTCGGCCACCTGCAGCGCCTGCAGGCGATTCATCTTCAGGCTCACATGCACCTGGGTGCCCACCATGGGCACGCTGCTCAGGCTCAGTTGCCCGCCCATCATCGCGCACAGGCTGCGACAGATCACCAGCCCGAGGCCCGCACCGCTCCTGGCCAGCTGTCCTGAGTTGTCCGCCTGGGCAAAGGGTTCGAACAGGCGCATCTGGTCGTCCCGGCTGATACCGATGCCGGTGTCCTCCACCACCAGTTTCATCTCGACCTGCTGCGGCAGTTCGGTGGCCGATACTTCCACCTTGATCTTTACCTGGCCACGTTCGGTGAACTTGATGGCGTTGCTGATCAGGTTGGACAGCACCTGCTTGAAGCGCAGCGGGTCGATCAGCACTTCGGTGTGTTCCAGATCAGGCGTGAACTCCAGCAACAGGCTAAGGGTCTTCTGGCGTGCCAGGCCGTCGAAGACACGCACCACCGACTCGATCACCTCCCTCAGGTTGACGCGTTCCGGTGCCAGGCTGAGGCGACCGGATTCAATCCGCGCGATGTCCAGGATGTCGCCGATAAGCTCCAGCAGATCCTTGGCCGAGTTGTAGGCGACTTCGATGGCCGGGCGGTCGAGGTGGCCCTGGTCCGCCCGCTTGAGGGTCAGCTCGAGCATGCCGATCACCGCGTTCATCGGTGTGCGGATTTCGTGGCTCATGGTGGCGAGGAACGTGCTCTTGGCCCGATTGGCTTCGTCGGCTCGCTCCTTGGCGGTGCGGAGTTCGTCGAACAACTGGCGTCGCTCACTGATATCGATCCAGCCACCGATGATGCCCTGGACTTCACCGACGGAGTCGCGGTACGGCAGGATCCAGTGGTAGATCGTCAGTTTTTTTCCGCGAATATGCAGGGTGCGGTCCAGGATCAACGGGTTGCCCTCGGCCACCACGCGCTGATAGTCGGCATGGTATTGCGCCGCCTCGACTGCGAGGGCTGTGCTGATCTGGACCGCGCTTTTACCTATCACGTCCTCGCGCTTGACGTCGAACGCCTGCAGGTAACTGTCGTTGCAGGTCTGCAGCAGCCCCTTGTTGTCACGCACGTAGATCGGGTGTGGGGTTTCATTGACCAGGGCGCGCATGAACTCGAACTGATCATTGAGGGCGCGCTCGGCCATTTTGCGGTGCTTGATCTGGCGGCGCATGTACGCGTTCCAGCTCAGGGAAATCAGCAGCAGCAGGCCGGTCCCGATGACGATGCGCGCAATCAGTTGGTGATAGTCGCGCCAGTAACTGTCCGAGGCCGCGGTATAACCGCGCCAACGACTGTTGATCACGCCGAGTTCGTCCGGGGCGATGCTGAGCAACGCCTTGTCGAGAATCGAGCTGAGTTCGGTGGCGCTGCGGGATGTCGCCAGCCCGAAGGTGGCCGGCATCGTGCCAATGCTGAAGCTGATTTGGATCTTGTCCTGGAGTATCTGCGAGGACAGGAAGTAATTGGCGACCACCAGGGTATTCACCGCGCCCTCTACATGGCCTTGTACCAGCAGTTCGGCTGACTTGAACGTGTCGCCGGTATCTACCAGCTGAATCTTTGGGAAGTGCTCACGCAGGAATTTTTTCAGCGGACTGCCCTGCGTGATCGCCAGGCGCTTGCCCTCCATTTCCTCCAGGCCCGTAGGGGCCTGGCCGTCCTTGCGTGTCAGCATCACGTAGGAGTTTTCCAGGTAGGGACGACTGAAGTTCAGTTGGGCTTCTCGCTCGACGCTGGGGATGATTGCGCCGACGATGTCCGCTTTGCCGCTCTCTACATGCTCGATCATGGTGTTCACATCACGCCCGCGCTGGATCTCGAAGCGCAGCCCGGTGCGCAGGCGAATCAGTTCCAGCAGGTCGGCGGTAATGCCGCGAAAATTGCCATCGGCGTCGAAGAAGGTCAGCGGCGCAAAGGTAGGGTTCACGATCACTTTGACGACCGGGTTCTCCCTCAGCCAACGTTCTTCGCGAAGGGTCAGTTGCAGCTTTTGGTCGGTCAGGAGGATGTCGCTGCCGGCACTCCAGCGTTTGGCAATGGTTTCCCGTTCGGCAGCGGGCACGGCCCTCAGGACGGCGTCGACGATGCTCAACAGCGTCTGCTGTTCCTGGGGCATGGCAAAGCTGAATCCATAGGCTTCATGTTTGCCGAAGTTCGCCATGCGAATGTTTTTCAGGTAACCCTTGTTGATCATGTAGTGGGTGGAAATGGTATCGCCGAGAAAGACGTCTGCCTGGTCGAAGGCCACTGCATTCAAGGCGTTTTGATAAGAAGGGTAGGCACGGATGATTGCCTTGGGGTAGAGCCTTTCCACTTCGTGCAGTGGCAGATAGTGATAGACCAGTGCCAGGCGCATGCCGGCCAGCCCATCAGCCAGGCTGCGGGTTTCGCCTTCGCGGGTCACCAGCACTGGCCGGTCCACGGCGTACGGCTCCGACAGGGTCAGGTTGGGATTTGCCGCTTCAAAGCTGTTGGAGGAACCCAGTAAATCGATTTCACCCGCTTCGAGGGCATGAATGGCGGCCTCTCGGGAGGGGTAGCGCAACACTTTTACCGGCACGTCCAGCGCCATTGCCAGCAAGCCGGCGTAGTCGGCGGTGAGTCCCTCATAGTCACGCCCGCTGGAGGTGAGGTCAAAAGGCGGGTAGTCAGGAAACGCCGCGCCCAGTACCAGTTCGCGTTTGTTCTGGAGCCATTGGCGCTGGGCCTTGTTCAGGTAGGGTTCCAGCTGCACGGAGCTCGCACGACTCAAAAGGTTGAAATGCTCCGGGCTCGCTGGAGGGGTGGCAGGCACGGCGGTGCTGAAGCACAAACCGGCACTCAATATAATCAAATAGTCCTTTATACGCCTGGGCATCCTGTTTCTCACACTAGCGCGTTCCGTTTTGCCATCTCGATAAGTTCTACCAAGGACTTGGCTTGAAGTTTCTGCATCAGCCTCTTTTTATAAGTGCTTACTGTTTTGTTGCTCAAGAACATACCTTTTGCTATTTCCTTGTTGGTGCGACCTTGTGCGAAAAGTTGCAATACCATCAACTCCCGATCGTTAACCGCCTTGAACAGTTCAAGTTCCTTGCAGGCCTCATCGTTGGTGTTCAAGGCTTGGCTGGGGAAGTAGTTATAACCGGACAGTACAGCGCGGATGGCGCTCATCAGCTCGCTCAGGTCACCTTCCTTGCACACGTAGCCATCGGCTCCCGAACGCATGCAACGCGTGGCAAACAGGGTGGGGGATTGAGCCGTCAGCACCAGGGTTTTCATCGACGCGTTCATGGCGTTGAATCGGCAAAGCACTTCCAGCCCGTCGAGTTTTGGAATGCTGATGTCGAGGATGATCAGGTCCGGCATGCATTCGCGGACCATTTGGATGGCGTCGCATCCGTTATCCGTTTCGCCGACTACTTTGAAATTTTCTTCGTGCTCCAACAACATTCGTATGGCAAGTCTTATAACCGGATGGTCGTCAATAATAAAAACTGTATTCATGATCATATTCCATGCAAGTACAAATAAAGCGGGCACATTAGCTCAGAAGCCGATGGATAAGCATGAACTTGGGGGGTGGCAGGTATAAAACAGGAAAGTTCCTACATTAAAAAAGGTAAAAGCCTACCTGTCTCTAAGGAGCTGTAACGCAAGAGGCCAAGGTTCCGCAGGGGCATGGGCCGAAGGAACATGGCAAGGACTTAACGGTGGTTATGCGCGATTTTTCCGACCGGTCGATCTGTTTAAAGTCCTACATTTATAACGTGAGTAATGTATGGGTCAAACGTGCAAGCTCATCTTTATTCAACGGCTTTGGCAAGTAACCGAGCAATGGCAGGCCACGTTTGAGGGCTTGGGTTTGCAACGCTGAAAGTTCTGCCTCGGGAAGTCCGCTGAGCAAGATGGCGGCCTTGATAAAGCATTGGCGACTGGCGATTTCAATCAACTCAAGACCGGGCAGGTCGGGCAGGCACTGGTCACAGAGGATGATGTCGAAGGGAGCCTCGGCCTGGGTCATCAAACGGATTGCCTGCTCGGCGTTTTCGGCCGGGGCCAGGTGCTCGAAGCCGAAGCTTCTCAGCAGGCATTGGGTGGCGAGGAGCTGAAAGGGATGGTCCTCCACCAACAGGATCCGAAAGGGGTAGTGGGGCATAGAAGGCACACGGTGAGTCAAGCGTCGATAGGGGGCACGTAGGAACTGTTCGCCAGACCTGCCCGGAGCGTGCGCGATTATTCTTCGGGCGCTTGTGCGAATTCGATCAGGCCGCTCTGTTCCCATCGTAGGCAGATTCTGTTCAGTGAACAGGCGGCGTGATCAGCCAGGTTATTGAGGGCTGGAGCGCCCGGTCATCTCCCGTGCCATCTCGGTGGCGTAGCTGTCGGTCATGCCGGCGATGAAGTCGATCATCCGCAGGAACGACCTGTGCAGCGGCCATGCAGGGTCCGGCGCGTTGTTGCCCAACAGGTCGAGAATGCGCCGGTTCTTGAACGACGGCGTGCGTCCGCCGTGCTGCTCCAGGGCCGCGCCGCAGAAGGCGTTCAACAGGATTTCCAGGGTGGTGTAGGCGCCGATCTCGTGGAGGGTCTTGCGCTTGTCCTGGAAGATTTTCTTGCGCGCCATGTCCTTGGCATCCAGCACGCAGCGTTTGGCGGGGCCGTGCATGTGCTCCACCAGGTCGCCGGGCAGGGTGCCGGCAAGCAAGGCCTCCTGTTGTTCGACGAAGGCGCGCGCCGCGGCGTTGGTCAAGTGCTCGATGGCCTTGCCGCGCAGGATCGCCAGCTTGCGTCGGCGTGAGTCCTGGGCGCCCAGTTGCCGGTAGGTCTGCGGCAGGTCGTCGCCCACCAGGTCGAGCAGCAGTGACTCGACTTCGGTGTACTCCAGCAGGTCCATTTCCAGGCCGTCCTCCAGGTCGATCAAGGCGTAGCAGATGTCGTCTGCCGCCTCCATCAGATAGACCAGTGGGTGGCGAGCCCAGCGTTGTTCCTCGAGTTGCGGCAGGCCGAGCTTGCTGGCGATCTGTTCGAGGATCGGCAGTTCGCTCTGGTAGCAGCCGAACTTGTGTTTCTTGTAACCCAGGGAATCGGCGTGGCGGGCGGTCCAGGGGTACTTGAGGTACGTGCCCAAGGTCGCGTAGGTCAGGCGCGTGCCGCCGTCGAACTGGTGGTATTCCAGTTGGGTCAGTACCCGGAAGCCTTGGGCATTGCCTTCGAAGTTGAGGAAGTCATTGCGCTCGGCGCTGCTCATGTCGTCCAGCCAGCCGCGCCCCGCTGCCTGTTGGAACCAGTGGCGGATGGCGTCTTCGCCTGAATGCCCGAACGGCGGGTTGCCGATGTCATGGGCCAGGCAGGCCGATTGCACCACCATGCCCAGGTCGCTCGGGTCACACCAGTCGGGCAGGGCGCTGCGCAGGGTTTCGCCCACGCGCATGCCGAGGGAGCGGCCTACGCAACTGACTTCCAGGGAGTGGGTCAGGCGTGTGTGGATATGGTCGTTGCTGGACACCGGGTGCACTTGGGTCTTGCGGCCCAGGCGGCGAAACGCGCCGGAGAAGATAATGCGGTCATGGTCTTTGTGAAACGGGCTGCGGCCTAGTTCTTCCGGGCTGTGCAGGGGTTTTCCAAGGCGTTCGCGGGTAAGCAGGGTGGGCCAATCCAAGGCGGGTACTCTCCGTACGGTGAATGACCCGCCCAGCTTCCCGGTTCCGCCTTGGCGGGGCAAGCGAAAATCTACAGGCCGGCCGCGTCGATATCGATTAACAGCAAGCGCTGACCGTTATCGAAGAATTGTCCGGCGGTGAGGCAGTACTGGTTGGTGGTGGCATCGCGGTAGGTCGAGGACAGCGTCAGGCGACGCTCCTCCCAACCTTCGGCCAGCAGGTGATAGAAGTACGGGCGCCATGACCAGTTGTGGCCCAGGTAGCGGCTGTCGGCCTGCCAGGCGTCCTGGCGCCATTCGAAGTTGGGGGTCAACTGGGTGCCATGCCGGTCGCATTGGTAAAAACGCAGCAGCCAGGGGAAGGCCGGCAGTTGGGGCAAGTGATCCAGCGGGGCTTGGGCCTGTGCCCAGGATTGCAGGATCTTCATCAGTTCGGTCAATTGCTGGCGCAGTTGCATGATGCGCCCGCGTTCGGCCAGCTTCTGCTGGACATACGCCGCGCGCAGTTGGTCAAAGCGCGGCACGAAGGCGTCGGTGGCGAACCAGTCCAATTGCGCCTGGGCAAACAGATAGCCCTGCACGTAGCGCGAACCGCATTCCAGGGCGAAGCTCAGCTGCGCCTCGGTTTCCACGCCTTCGGCAATGATCCAGCAGCCGGTCTTTTCCGCCATCTGCGCCAGCGCCCGCACGACGTCACTGCTCGGTCCGCCCCTGGCGGCTTGCTGGAACAGGCGCATGTCCAGCTTGAGGATGTCCGGCTGCAGCGCCAATACCCGGTCAAGCTGGGAATAGCCGGCGCCGAAATCATCGATGGCGATGCGCGCACCGGCCTCGCGATAACGTGCCACCACCTCGGCCAGGCGCTGGATGTCGCCGCCCAGTTCGGTGATCTCGAACACGATGCGCTGCGGGTCGACGCCATGGCTGTGGATCTGTTTTAGGCTAGGCAGCGCCTGGCCCGGGCGCAGTTGGTTGATCCAGCGCGGCGAGATATTCAGGCTGAGGAACCAGTCTTCGGGGGCTTCATGCAGGCGGCTTAACGCGTTGTCGCGAATCTGCCGGTCGAGACGGCGCAAGCTCGCGCCTGGCGTGCGTGGGTCGGCGAACAGCGGGCCAACGGACTGCAGGCGGCCATCAGCCTGGCGTAGACGCCCCAAGGCCTCGACGCCGGCAATGCGCCCGGTGGCGGTATCGATAAACGGTTGGAAGCAGGCGAGCGGTTGCCCGTCGATCACGGGGCCTCCTTAAAAACACTGGCGAAAAAAGACCCGGCCCTCGAAACGAGGACCGGGCCATTCTGTTAGCAAGAATGCAGCCAGCAGGCTCAACCTTTGCGTGAATTGCCCTGCATGGCCAGTTTGATCAGCGGGATCAGGCCGGCACCGAGGCGCACCAGGCGCGTCACACTGCTGATACCGCCGCCCTTGGCGCCCTTGCCGGTGAAGAAACCGATCAGGGTTACAGCGGCCACGCCCCACAGCGGCGCGTGCTTGATGCCCAGGCCGCCCTGAAAGTTTTGGCCCAGGTTGCGCACCTTGTTCAGCGGCGCCATCAATTGCTGGGATTCGTGGCGTATCTCCTGGCGGTGCATCTCCATGCGCAGGCGGATCAAGGCCTTGCGCATTTCCCGGCGGGAGGTTTGCTGGATTTCATTCGAGCTCATGGCAGCAGGCGCTCCCGATCATTGGCCAGCTCTTCAAGGGTGGCGTGGAACGGCGTGGACTCATCGAACACCGCCGCTTTCAAGCGCACCCCGCAGAAGGCAGCGGCCAGGCTGTAGAACACGCAGAGGCAGATGATCCCGGTCAGGCGGTAGCCGGTGTCCCATACCAGGATCATCACCAGTGTCGACAACCCCACCAGCAACAACAGGGCAAATACCAGCGCCAGGCCGGCAAACAGCAGCAGGCTGACGGTACGGGCCTTCTGCTCCTGCAATTCGATGCCAAACAGTTCGACGTGGCTGTGCAGCAAGCCAAGAACGGCCGCGCCCAGGCGTCGTGAGGTGGTACCCGTGGACGAGCCAGTTTCGCCGATAGACATGATTAGCGCCTTGTGGCCAGCAGGCCGATCAGAAAGCCCACGCCGGCGGCAATGCCTACCGACTGCCAAGGGTTGGCCTGCACGTAATCTTCGGTCGCGGTGATCGCCGCCTGGCCGCGTTCGCGCAGGGAGTCTTCGGTTTGCTTGAGGGTTTCGCGGGCCTGCAACAGCGTGTCATGAATCTTGGCGCGCAGCTCATCGGCCTGGTCGCCCGCAAGCACCTTGGTGTCGTCCAGCAACCTTTCGGTGTCAGTCACCAGGGTTTGAAAATCCGCCATCAGTATTTCTTGAGCAGTCTTTGCAGTTCTTCTGGCCATGGTTATCTCCGTGATTGGCTGATCGGTACGTGTGGTTTCGAGTCATCGGTATCGGTGAAGGTTCAGTGCAATTGTCTGGTACAGCTTTTGCTTTGCCTTGGTGCGCACGCCCCGTGGCTTGCGCTGAATCCGGGCGGTCGGGGCTCAGGTCTCGAAAAACCTTACCCTAAATAACTCAAACTCGCGGAAAAACCCTGTCGGCAACGGCCGGTTGTGTTGAACGCTGCGCTAAAGCGGTTCACGCCCTCTGAAGAGGGGCGGTGCCGGAGGTGCCAATTTAGTGCGCGCAACCCCTGGCTTGAACCGCTTTGGTGCTTTTTGCCTTACACAGGCCTGCCAACTTCAATGGAAAATCTGCAAAGTGCGGTGGACACTCTGGTCCACAGCTCCAATACCCTGTTTATCCTGATCGGTGCGGTCATGGTCCTGGCCATGCACGCCGGCTTCGCGTTTCTGGAAGTCGGGACGGTGCGCCAGAAAAACCAGGTCAACGCCCTGTCGAAGATCCTCAGCGACTTCGCCATCTCCACCCTGGCCTATTTCTTTATAGGCTATTGGATCTCCTACGGGGTGAGCTTCATGCAACCGGCGGCCGTGATCAGCGCCGACCATGGTTATGGCCTGGTGAAGTTCTTCTTCCTGCTGACGTTTGCGGCAGCGATCCCGGCGATCATCTCCGGCGGTATTGCGGAGCGTGCAAAGTTCGCTCCGCAGTTGTGCGCCACCGCGTTGATCGTGGCGTTTATCTATCCGTTTTTCGAAGGCATGGTGTGGAACGGCAATTTCGGTTTGCAGGCCTGGTTGCTCAAGACGTTCGGCGCCAGCTTCCATGACTTTGCCGGCTCGGTGGTGGTGCATGCCATGGGCGGCTGGCTGGCGCTGGCGGCGGTGCTGCTGCTGGGCCCGCGCAATGGGCGCTACCGGGAAGGGCGCCTGGTGGCGTTTGCGCCGTCGAGCATTCCGTTCCTGGCGTTGGGCTCGTGGATCCTGATTGTCGGCTGGTTCGGCTTTAACGTGATGAGCGCGCAGACCCTGGACGGCGTCAGCGGCCTGGTGGCGGTGAACTCGCTGATGGCCATGGTCGGCGGCACCGTCGCCGCCCTGGTGATCGGCCGCAACGACCCAGGCTTCCTGCATAACGGTCCGTTGGCCGGGCTGGTGGCGATCTGCGCGGGTTCCGACCTGATGCATCCGGTGGGCGCGCTGGTCACCGGTGTGGTTGCGGGCGGGCTGTTTGTGTGGTGCTTTATCGCCGCCCAGGACCGCTGGAAGATCGACGATGTGCTGGGGGTGTGGCCACTGCATGGCCTGTGCGGTGTATGGGGCGGGATTGCCTGCGGTATCTTTGGGCAAAAGGCGCTGGGGGGATTGGGCGGCGTGAGTCTGATCAGCCAATTGATCGGTACGGGGCTCGGTGTGGTCGTCGCGTTCGGCGGCGGCCTGCTGGTGTATGGCGTGATCAAGCGCGTACACGGGCTGCGCCTGAGCCAGGAGGAGGAGTATTACGGCGCAGATCTGTCGATCCACAAGATCGGTGCGGTCAGTCAGGATTGATAGGCGCCTCTTCGTCGGTGCTCGGGTGCGTGTAGAAACCGTGCAGCAGGCGATAGCGGTTATGCCGGACTTCATCGACCCGCGCCTGCACCTGTTGGTCCGGCAGGCCCAGCAGGATCAAGGCGTGGGAGGCGAGCATCAGGCTTGACTCCAGCAGCTCGGGCACCACTTCGCTGGCGCCCGCGGCTTTCAATTCAGCCCATTGGCTGTCATCGCGGGTGCGCACCAGGATCGGCACGTCGGGGTTGATATGGCGGGCTTCCTTGAGCACCGCCAGGGCCACATCACTGTTGTCCACGGCAATCACCACCAGGCGCGCCCGTTCCAGGCCCACGGCACTGAGCAAGGCGCCACGGCGACAGTCGCCGTAATGCACGCTGCTGTCTTCGGTGGCGGCTTCCTGGACCCGTTCCGGGTCGTCATCCAGGGCGATAAACGCCTGTTGCTCATTGCGCAGAAAGCGCCCGATGGATTGCCCGACCCGGCCATAGCCGCAGATGACCGCATGCCCGTGTAATTGGGCGTTGAGGGCGGCAATTTCTTCAAGTTGTACCTGTTGGTTGGGCTTACGATGCAGGCGCAGGGCAATCGCCGGCGCGGCGCGCAACAGCAGTGGCGTCAACAGCATCGAACAGAACGTGGCGGCGAGCAGCAGACCGTTGAATTCATCGGGTATCAGCCGGCTCTGTTGCATCTGCGCCATCAGCGCAAAACAGAACTCACCGCCCTGGGCCAGGGCCAGGCCGCTGCGCCAGGCGGTTTCACTGTCGCTGCCGCGCAGCTTGACCAGCGCAGCCACCACACTGCCTTTGATCAGCATCAGCGCGAGGGTCATGCCGAGGATCAACAGACTGTGGCTGACGAACAACTGCAGGTCGATAAGCATGCCGATGCTGACGAAAAACAGCCCCAGCAGGATGTCGCGGAAGGGCCGGATATCCGCTTCGATCTGATGGCGGTAATGGCTTTCGCCCAGCAGCATGCCGGCCAGGAAGGCACCGAGGGCAGGGGAGAGGCCCAGCAGATGCGTGAGCCAGGCGGTCAGCAA
Source organism: Pseudomonas sp. 8 R 14 (assembly GCF_900005955.1). NCBI lineage: Bacteria > Pseudomonadati > Pseudomonadota > Gammaproteobacteria > Pseudomonadales > Pseudomonadaceae > Pseudomonas > Pseudomonas sp. 8 R 14. The sequence continues at coordinate 60,227 of NZ_CVTH01000034.1, forward strand.
GACGATCACCAGCGCCAGCAGCACAAACAGCTCCGCCGAATGGGAAGCGGCGACCTCATGAAACAAGCGCGGCAATAACCAGCGGCTGGCGAGCAACAGGCCCACGAACAACACCACGGTTTTGCCCAGCGTCAGCGGCAACGCCCAGTACCAGGCCTGTTCGCTGCTGCCGGCGAACACCGGCACCAGCGTCAGCAGCAACACCGCCACCACATCCTGGAACAGCAACACGCCGATCGCGTTCTGGCCATGGCTGCTGAAGATTTCGCCGAGGCTGGTCAGTTCCTTGCTGACGATCGCCGTGGACGACAGCGCCAGCCCCGCACCCAGCAACAAGGCGATGCCCGGTGCCACACCGAAGGCCATCAACAGGCCCCCCAGCAGCACGCTGCACCCCAGCACCTGCAAGCTGCCGAGGCCAAACACCACGCGGCGCAGGGCGAGCATCCTGGTCAGGGAAAACTCCAGGCCCAGGGAAAACAGCAGGAACACCACGCCCAGTTCGGCAAGGTCGGGCAGCTCTTCGCTGTCATTCACCCAGTCCAGGGCAGTCGGCCCTACGGCCAGGCCCACGCACAGGTAGCCCAGCACGGGTGGCAGTTGCAGCCGGCGAAACAGCGCAATCACCACCAGGGATGAGGCCAGAATGATCAGCAGGTTGGCGAACACAAGCATCTCCGTTGCAGGGTGAGCGGGCAAAAAGCCGCGAGAATCGCTGAATCAGTTATAGGCCATGGTGATCTGGGTCAGGGTTTATTGTGGCCGGCAGGTTTCCGGGGAGCGAACGCTGTACCTGTGGCGAGCGGGCTTGCCCCGCGTTGGGCTGCGAAGCGGCCTCAAAACAAGCACCGTATTTCTGTCTGAAGGAGCGCGGTGGCACTACCGGGGCCGCTTCGCGCCCCAACGCGGGGCAAGCCCGCTCGCCACAGGTTTTTGTGAGGATTAGAATGCTTGTCTACTTACTGATCAGGGCCATTCGTCATGCTTCCTGAATGCCAGTTGTTCGGCACCCTGGGTTGCCATCTTTGTGAAATTGCCGAAGCCGAAATCATGCCGCTCGTCGAACGCGGGTTGCTGGTCGAGTTGGTTGATATCACCGACCCCGACGACCTGACCGACGCCTATGGCCTAAGGATTCCGGTGCTTCGGCGGGTGGACACGGGGGCTGAACTGGATTGGCCCTTCGATGCGGATCAGGTTGTCGCCTTCCTGCGCTGACGTTTATGCGATGGCGGGTTTCCGAATATTACGTTACTGTATGTTTGTACAGCGATTGAATAGAGGGAACGCCCGTGGTGAATGTTGAACAACTGAAAAGCAGCGTCAATCGCATGTCTGCCGATGTCGTGCGCGACGCGGTGAACGAGCTGCGCCTCGACGGCCTGGTCACGGAAGGCAAGACGCCGTTTAACAAAGTGCATTTCAATACCTGCTTTGCCGAGATCGAGGCGTTGTTCCAGCGCGCCGGTTATCACAAGCAGCTCGATGTGGTGGGTTATCAGGGCCTGTTGTACGCGCTTTACGATCCCGGCCGCTGGGAAGCGGTGGACGTGCTGCGCTGGCTCAAGGAGTTCACCGAGGCGGCGAGTGCTTCGCCGATCCTGCGCGCGGAATTGGCCAAGGCCTGAGATCCGCCCTAGGTTTCATCCCGCTTGATGCGGGATAATGCCCGCCTGTTTTTTCAAGGCTTCGAGCATGTCCACATCCGCTTTTTCCGCGTCCCAGCACCAAGCCAGCACCCTGTACCTGCCACCTGGCCCCTGGGCGACGGTGCTGGAGTGCCTGTGCGAGCACTTTGCGGCGATCAGTCGCGAACAGTGGCTGGACCGCATCGCCCGTGGGCGGGTGCTGGATGTCACTGGCACCCCGATCCCCCTGGACCTGGCCTACAGGGAAGGCCTGTGCATCTATTACTTCCGTGAAGTCCCCAACGAAAAAGTCATCCCGGTGCAGGAAAGCATCCTCTACGCCGATGAGCACCTGGTGGTGGCGGACAAACCGCACTTCCTGCCCGTGACCCCGGCCGGCGAGTACGTCGAGCAAACCCTGCTGCGCCGCCTGATTCGCCGCCTGGACAACCCGGCGCTGGTGCCCCTGCACCGCATCGACCGACACACCGCCGGGCTGGTGCTGTTCTCGGCCAACCCGGCCAGCCGTTCGGCCTATCAGCAGCTGTTTCCCACGCGCCGGATCGATAAATTCTACGAAGCCATCGCCCCGGCTTTGCCTGGCCTGACGTTCCCGTTGGTACACAAAAGCCGCCTGGTGGATGGCGAACCTTTCTTCCGCATGCAGGAAGGCCCCGGTGCCAGCAACACCGAAACAGCGGTGGAGGTGCGGGAAAAGAACGGCGACTTATGGCGCTACGGCCTGTTTCCCGTGACCGGCAAGAAACACCAGCTGCGTGTACACATGACCGCGCTGGGGGCGAGCATCTGCAACGATCCGTTCTATCCGGACGTGATCAAGGATGCGGTCGATGATTACGCCAATCCCCTCAAGCTGCTGGCCCAGGGCGTGCGGTTTATCGACCCGGTCACCGCTGAAGAACGCCGGTTTCGAAGCCTCATCACCCTCGACTGGTAACCCCCGGAAACGACAAGGCCCGCGCGAGGCGGGCCTTGTGTGCAAGCGCTGAGGCTTACAGGTCTTTAACGGTGCGAACCTGATCTTTGTTGATGCGGGTTCGCTTGCCATCAAGCTGTTCGAATTCGTAGAAACCCGAATCTTCGTTGTATTTCGGGGTGTCGACGGCCTGGATTTCGCGACCGTCATTCAGGGTGATCACTGTCGGCGAGGCGCAACCGGCGAGGGTAGCCAGGCCCAGTGCAAGCATGAGAGCGGCGATGGTCCGTTGAGTCATGGGTGTTGTCTCCAAGAGAATACTTTTTGATTGCTGACCTTGAGACGTGTGAGACGTCGCCAAAGTTCCTTGTGCGAAGGTTCATTCTGACACGTCAGACCTTGGGCGCAACAGCTCTGGTGTATTCAGGTTGGCCAGGCGCGGGTCATCGGTTGGGCATTCCACGCCCACGCCGCCCAATTGCAGGAGGATCTTTCGCGGGCTGCGTTCACCGGCATGCCAGGCCTGTTCTACCTCGGTTCGCAGGCCGATGGGGATGATGCAGATCAAGGGTTCCCAGAATTCACCGTGGCGCACCATCACCGGCAACAAGGGATGGCGTTGTGCGGTTTCACGCAGGTCGGCGAGGAGTCGAGCGTCGATATGGGGCACATCGCACGGCAGGATCAGCAGGTGCCCATGGCGCGCGGCGGCCAGTCCTGCGCGGATACCCGCCAGCGGCCCGGGAAAATCCGGGCTGTCGTCGCTTACCAACTGGTCGGCATAGGCGGCGTACTGCGCCTGGTTGCGGTTGCACGAGATGATCAGGTCATCGGTCAGTGGCCGTACCAGGCGCTGCACGTGTGCGATCAAGGGCAGGCCGTGCCAGTCCAGCAGGCCTTTGTCCTGGCCGCCCATGCGCTGGCCGCGGCCACCGGCCAACAGCAGGATCGAACAGGGCAGGGGGATTGAGTCGAGTGGCATGTGGGTTCCGCGCAGGCAGCTGAACAGGGGCCTGTGATATAACATCGGGCCGTTCCTTCGACAACCGGACCGTGCCATGAAAGCCAAGGCCGATGCACCCTTCGTACCCCTGAATATCGCGGTATTGACCGTCAGCGACACCCGCACCCTGGACACCGACACCTCGGGCCAGGTCTTCGTCGACCGCCTCACCGCCGCCGGCCACCACCTGGCCGAGCGCGTGCTGCTCAAGGACGACCTCTACAAGATCCGCGCCCAGGTCGCCCACTGGATTGCCGAAGACGTGGTGCAAGTGGTGTTGATCACCGGCGGCACCGGCTTCACCGGCCGCGACAGCACCCCCGAAGCGGTCGGCTGCCTGCTCGACAAACAGGTCGACGGCTTTGGCGAACTGTTCCGCCAGATCTCCGTGGCCGACATCGGCACCTCCACCGTGCAATCCCGCGCCCTGGCCGGCCTGGCCAACGGCACCCTGGTGTGCTGCCTGCCGGGCTCCACCAATGCCGTGCGCACCGGTTGGGATGGCATCCTCGCCGAACAACTGGATAACCGTCATCGCCCCTGCAACTTCGTGCCGCACCTGAAGCTGGCCGAACCCTGTGAATCCCGTGGGTAAGCCCGGCAAGACCGGCGCCCTGATGCCGGTAGAACACGCCCTGCAACAGCTGCTGGCGATGGCCGAAGCCGCGCCGATCCGCGAGCAGCACGTGCTGCCCCTGGCCGAGTGCGACGGCCGTGTATTGGCCCAGGACCTGGTCTCCACCCTCGACCTGCCGCCCTGGCCCAACAGCGCCATGGACGGTTACGCCGTGCGCCTGGTGGATTGGACCGGTGAACCCTTGCCCGTCAGCCAGCGTATTTTCGCTGGCCAGGCGCCACAGCCGCTGGCGGCCGGCACCTGTGCGCGCATCTTCACCGGGGCGCCGGTACCGGAAGGCGCGGACTGCGTGGAAATGCAGGAAAACGCCGTGGTCCACGCCGATGAGCGCGTGAGCTTCAGCGAACCGTTGCAGCCCAACCAGAACATCCGCCCCCAAGGCCAGGAAACCACCGTCGGCGAGCGGGTGCTCACGGCCGGTACGCGCCTGGGCCCGATCGAGCTGGGCCTGGCGGCTTCCCTTGGCCGTGATCGGCTGGACGTGATCCGCCGCCCGCGTGTCGCGGTGTTGTCCACCGGCGATGAGCTGATCGAGCCCGGTTTGCCCCTCGGTCCGGGCCAGATCTACAACAGCAATCGCCGCGTGTTGTGTTCCTGGCTTGAGCGCATGGGTTGCGAAGTCATCGACGCAGGCATCCTGCCGGACGACCTGGAGCAGACCCGTTCGCGACTGGCAGGCTTGAGGGCGGTTGATCTGATTTTGTCCACGGGCGGTGTGTCGGTGGGCGAGGCGGATTTCCTTGGTATTGCCCTGCGCGAAGAGGGTGAGCTGGCGTTATGGAAGCTGGCGATCAAGCCGGGCAAACCCCTGACTTTTGGTCATTTCCGTGGCGTGCCGGTGATCGGCCTGCCGGGCAATCCGGCCTCGACCCTGGTGACCTTTGCGCTGTTGGCGCGCCCCTACTTGCTGCGCCGCCAGGGTGTGGCGGACGTGGAACCGCTGCGTTTCGACGTGCCGGTGGGGTTCACCTGGCCCAAGCCGGGCAACCGCCGCGAGTATCTGCGCGGGCGCATCGAACAGGGCAAGGCGATCATCTACCGCAACCAGAGCTCCGGCGTGCTGCGCAGCGCGGCGTGGGCGGAGGGGTTTGTGGAGGTGTTGGAAGGGACGACGCTGGAGGTGGGTGATCGGGTCAATTTCATCCCTCTGAGTGAAGTCTTGAATTGACCCCCAATCCAAATGTGGAAGGGGGCTTGCCCTGATGCCAGTCAGTTAAGCGTACATCGCCTCCTGTAGGAGCGAGCTTGCTCGCGAAAAACGTCAACGATAACGCGTTCTTCCTGAATGAACGCGGCGCCTGTGAGTTTTTCGCGAGCAAGCTCGCTCCTACAAAAAGCCTTAGGGCAAGCCCCCTCCCACATTTGAACCTGTATATGCCTGTGGCTATTCAGTAATCGTCGCCACGCTCCGTGACATCCCGCTCCACCGGGCGCGCATCCGGGTCATAGCCCACCGGGAACTTGCCCTTCAACGTCCAGGCAAATGCAATGATCTCGGCGATGGTGCGGTACAACTCCTCCGGAATACTGTCGCCCAGTTCCATGCGTGCCAGCAGTTTCACCAGCTCGGCATTTTCATAGATCGGCACTTCATTTTCCCGTGCCAACTTGAGGATGGCTTCGGCCAGGGCATCGTCGCCCTTGGCGGTCAGGGTCGGCGCTTGCTGGCCGTCGTACTTGAGGGCAATCGCCTGGCGCGGCGGGTTGGCGTTGTTCATGCGGTTTCATCCACCCAGCGTTGTTCAAGTCCGGTTTTCGGCCCGCGTGGCGGGGTGCCGAGGTGGCAGTCCAGGTCGCCGACATTCAGCCCTGACGACACCAGGCGCTCGCGCAGGCTGCCCAAATGGCTTTCGATCAGGCTGGCAGTGAAAGGTCGGGTTGCCCACAGTTGGCTGGACAGCTTGCCCTGAGTCAGCTGCGCCTGGACCTGCAACGGCCCCAGGGGCTCCATGTCGAAGGCCAGTTCGACGCGCCAGAGCATCTGTTTGGGCTCCTTGGAATCCTTGCGTTCGGGCTGGTCCTTGTCCGGCGCCGGCTCTTCGCGCTGGAACTTGACCTGCAACGGCACGATGTCCTGCAGGGTGCGCATGGGGATCTCCAACTGCCAGGTGGTTTGCAGGCGGCCATCGGCGGTGGTGCCGGTTTGCTCCAGGCTCGACAGCTGGTGGCTCTGCAAGCGGGAAATGGCCCCGGCGGCCAGGCGCAGCAGGTTTTCCAGGTCGCCTTCGCCCTCCAGTTTTGCCATCAGCCGCTCCGGCAGTGGGAAGCTGACCGGTGCTTGCCGCGCGCCGACCTGGCCGAGGGTGCCCAACGGGCTGCGCACGAAGTTGGGCAGCACCTGGGCCAGGGTGTTGGCGGCAAGAATGGCATTCAGGTTGGTGCTGGCGGGCAAGGCAGGCAGCAGGTCGGCGACCAGGCGCAGCAGCGCGCCCTTCATATCCAGCGGTGGCACCTGCGGGTTTTGCCCGGCGAGTAACTTGGCTTCAAGAAAGGCGCCGCTGTTCTGGATCACCTGGGCCAGCACCTTGGGGTTGCTCACCTGTGCCAGGTCGGGCAAGGCCGCCAGCAAACGGTCGGCGGCGGCGCGCAGGTCGGTGGAGGTGCTGTCGCCGCGGGGCAGATTTTGCAACGCCTTGAACACCGCATCCAGGGAGCCCTGGCGACTTTGCTGGGTCGACAATTGCTGGGTGACGGCCAGTTGATCCTTGAGCCCGCTCAACGGCACAAAATTCAGGGTTTGCGCGTTCTGCACCACGGCGCTGAGCAAGCTGCCCACGCGCAACGGTTGCGGGCTTTCCAGTGTCAGGGTCGCGCCGGCCAGGGCGCTATTGAGTACGGTCACCAACGAACGGTAGATCGCCGGCTGCGCGGTGCCTTGGGGCAGGGCCTGGGTGGTCAGCACCTTGGCCTGCAGCAGGGTGCCTTCCGGCATCCTGGCCGTATCGATACGGGTGAGGGCGGCAACGTTGGCGCTCAGGGCTTGTTGCAGGCTGATGGCCAGGTTGCCTGCGGGCGTCTGGCTCACAGCCACATTGCTGCCCAACGGCAAGGGTTGTGGGCTGCTGGCTTGCACCAGCGTCTGGCGGCCGCCTTCAAGGGTCAGCTTGAGCAACAGCTGAAACGCCTCGCCGCCTTGTTTCAGGGCCAGCACCTCGGCATTCACGGTTTTGCCCGGGTCGATCAGCCCGATCTGCGGCTCCAGCAGTTTCAGCAGCGCCCCTGGCGCAGGCGCAGGGCTTTGCCCGGTTGCCGGGGTGGGAGGAAGCGTAGGAAGGTTGATCTCGCCGGTCATCGTGCGCATCGTCTCTGGGGAAATAGCCCTCTTTAGCGTAGGGCATCGCATGTATAATGCCGCGCGTCTGCAAAGAGAGCGGTAAAAACCTCACAACTATTTGATCCAGCTCTCTAAAATCGGTCGCCAAAGCCGTTATTGTGCTTCTTTCTATAACGGCCGCTGCACCGCCGACTTGAACCGTAAAGGCCCGCGATCTCTTGACCAGCCCTCTTCTTGAAGCCGTAGCGCTCTCCTGTGAACGCGACCTGCGCCTGCTGTTCGAGCACCTCGACCTGCGGGTGGCGGGCGGCGACATGGTGCAGATCAGCGGCCCCAACGGCAGCGGCAAGACCAGTTTGCTGCGCCTGCTGGCCGGCTTGATGCAGCCCACGGCCGGTGAAGTCCGACTGAACGGCAGGCCGCTCAACGAACAACGCACCGAACTGGCACGCAACCTGATCTGGATCGGCCACGCCGCCGGCATCAAGGACGTGCTCACCGCCGAAGAAAACCTCAGCTGGCTCAGCGCCCTGCATCATCCCGCGACCCGCAACGCCATCTGGCAGGCCCTGGCCGCCGTCGGCCTCAAGGGGTTCGAAGACGTGCCCTGCCACACCCTGTCCGCTGGCCAGCAGCGCCGCGTGGCCCTGGCGCGCCTGTACCTGCCTGGCCCGCCGCTGTGGATTCTCGACGAACCCTTCACCGCCCTCGACAAACAAGGCGTCACCCAATTGGAACAGCACCTGGCGCAGCACTGCGAGCAGGGCGGCCAGGTGGTGCTCACCACCCACCACACCCTGGCGCGCATGCCCGTCGGTTACCGCGACCTCGACCTGGGGCGGTGGTCGGTATGAGTGTGTTTGCCCTGTTGGTCGCCCGCGAAGCGCGGTTGCTGTGCCGCCGCCCGGCCGAATTGGCCAACCCGCTGGTGTTCTTTGCCATCGTGATCGCATTGTTCCCGTTGGCGGTCGGCCCGGAGACTAAACTGTTGCAAACCTTGTCTCCGGGACTGGTGTGGGTCGCGGCGCTTTTGTCCGTCCTGCTCTCGCTGGACGGGCTGTTTCGCAGTGATTTCGAAGACGGTTCCCTCGAGCAGTGGGTCCTTTCGTCGCACCCCCTGCCACTTCTGGTCCTGGCCAAGGTACTGGCACACTGGGCTTTTTCCGGCCTGGCGCTAGTCTTGCTCTCGCCACTGCTGGCGATGATGCTCGGATTGCCCGGCGAATGCCTGCCGATCCTGCTGCTGAGCCTGCTGCTCGGCACCCCGGTACTCAGCCTGTTGGGGGCGGTGGGTGCCGCGTTGACCGTCGGCTTGAAACGGGGTGGCCTGTTACTGGCCCTGTTGATTCTGCCTTTGTACATCCCGGTACTGATCCTGGGCAGCGGCGCGTTGCAAGCCGCGCTCATGGGCATGCCGGCGACCGGTTACCTCCTGTGGCTTGGCAGCCTGACCGCCCTGGCGGTAACCCTGACACCCTTTGCTATAGCCGCCGGCCTGAAGATCAGCGTCGGTGAATAATGAGGTCTGACTGGGCGGTATACGCATAGTCAGTAAAGACCCTACGCTTCTTGCCAAGACAAGAAGCAACCGTGATGGAAACAGCAATGAACTGGACCTGGTTTCACAAGCTCGGCTCGCCCAAATGGTTCTACGGCATCAGTGGCAGACTGCTGCCCTGGTTCAGCATCGCCGCCGTGTTGCTGATCGGCATCGGCCTGGTCTGGGGCCTGGCCTTTGCACCGCCGGACTACCAGCAAGGCAACAGCTTTCGCATCATCTACATCCACGTGCCTGCCGCGATGCTGGCCCAGTCCTGCTACGTGATGCTGGCGGTGTGCGGCGTCGTCGGCCTGGTGTGGAAGATGAAACTCGCGGACGTCGCCCTGCAATGCGCCGCGCCCATCGGGGCGTGGATGACCGCCGTGGCGCTGGTCACCGGTGCGATCTGGGGCAAACCCACCTGGGGCTCGTGGTGGGTGTGGGATGCGCGACTAACGTCGATGCTGATCCTGCTGTTCCTGTACTTCGGTCTTATTGCCCTGGGCAACGCGATCAGCAATCGTGACAGCGCCGCCAAGGCCTGCGCGGTGCTGGCGATTGTCGGCGTGATCAACATCCCGATCATCAAGTACTCGGTGGAGTGGTGGAACACCCTGCACCAGGGCGCCACCTTCACCCTCACCGAAAAACCGGCAATGCCCGTGGAAATGTGGGCACCGTTGCTGCTGATGGTGCTGGGGTTCTACTGCTTCTTCGGCGCCGTGCTGCTGATGCGCATGCGCCTCGAAGTGCTCAAGCGTGAAGCCCGCGCCAGCTGGGTCAAGGCCGAAGTGCAAAGCTGCCTGGGAGCGCGCGGATGAGTTTTGCTTCTTTCAGTGATTTTCTCGCCATGGGCCACCACGGCCTGTATGTCTGGACGGCCTATGGCATCTGCCTGGCCGTGCTGGCCCTCAACGTCGTCGCGCCGATCCTGGCCCGCAAGCGTTACCTGCAACAAGAGGCGCGTCGTCTGCGCCGGGAGACCGAAAAGTGAATCCGCTGCGTAGAAAGCGTCTGTTGATCATCCTTGCCATCCTGGCCGGCGTCAGTATTGCCGTGGGCCTGGCGATGAGCGCCCTGCGGGAGAACATCAACCTGTTCTACACCCCGACCCAGATCGCCAACGGCGAAGCGCCGCTGGACACGCGCATCCGTGCCGGCGGCATGGTGGAGAAGGGCTCGCTGAAGCGTTCCGGCGATTCCCTCGACGTCACCTTCGTGGTTACCGATTTCAACAAGGCCGTGACCATCACCTACCGCGGCATCCTCCCGGACCTGTTCCGCGAAGGCCAGGGCATCGTCGCCCTGGGCAAGCTCAACGCCGACGGCGTGGTGGTGGCCGATGAAGTGCTGGCCAAGCACGATGAGAAATACATGCCGCCGGAAGTCACCAAGGCCTTGAAAGACAGCGGCCAGTCCGCACCCACCCCCGCCAAGGAGGGCTAAGTGATGACGTCTGCATTGTTTATTCCGGAACTGGGCCAGTTGGCGATGATCCTCGCCCTGTGCTTTGCCATCGTCCAGGCGGTGGTGCCGTTGCTCGGTGCCTGGCGCGGTGACCGCCTGTGGATGAGCCTGGCGCAGCCGGCGGCCTGGGGCCAGTGTGCGTTCCTGGTGTTCGCGTTCGGCTGCCTGACCTACGCCTTTATGACCGACGACTTTTCCGTCGCCTATGTAGCGAATAACTCCAACAGCGCCTTGCCCTGGTACTACAAGTTCAGCGCGGTGTGGGGCGCCCACGAAGGCTCGCTGCTGCTGTGGGCGTTGATCCTCGGCGGCTGGACCTTCGCGGTGTCGGTGTTCTCGCGCCAGTTGCCGCAAGTCATGCTCGCACGGGTGCTGGCGGTGATGGGCATGATCAGCATCGGCTTCCTGCTGTTCCTGATCATGACCTCCAACCCGTTCACCCGCATCCTGCCGCAGATCCCGGCGGACGGTCACGACCTCAACCCGCTGCTGCAGGACATCGGCCTGATCGTGCACCCGCCGATGCTCTACATGGGCTACGTGGGTTTTTCCGTAGCCTTTGCCTTCGCCATCGCCGCCTTGCTCGGCGGGCGCCTTGATGCGGCCTGGGCGCGCTGGTCGCGGCCGTGGACCATCGTCGCCTGGGCGTTCCTCGGCATCGGCATCACCCTTGGTTCGTGGTGGGCCTACTACGAACTCGGCTGGGGCGGCTGGTGGTTCTGGGACCCGGTGGAAAACGCGTCCTTCATGCCATGGCTGGTCGGCACTGCACTGATTCACTCGTTGGCCGTCACCGAAAAACGCGGCGTGTTCAAGAGCTGGACCGTGTTGCTGGCCATCGCGGCCTTTTCCCTCAGCCTGCTCGGCACCTTCCTCGTGCGTTCGGGCGTGTTGACCTCGGTGCATGCGTTTGCCTCCGACCCGGAGCGCGGTGTGTTCATCCTGATCTTCCTGCTGTTTGTGGTCGGCGGCTCCCTCACCCTGTTCGCCCTGCGCGCACCGGTGGTCAAGAGCCAGGTCGGCTTCAACCTGTGGTCGCGGGAAACCCTGCTGCTGGGCAATAACCTGGTGCTGGTGGTGGCCGCGTCGATGATCCTGCTCGGCACCTTGTACCCCTTGGTGCTGGATGCCCTGAGCGGCGCCAAGCTGTCCGTCGGCCCGCCGTACTTCAACGCGTTGTTTATTCCGTTGATGGGCCTGTTGATGGGGGTGATGGCGGTCGGTGTGCTGGTGCGCTGGAAGGACACCCCGGTCAAATGGCTGGCCGGCATGTTGATGCCGGTGCTGCTCGGCAGCGTGGCCCTGGCCGTGGTCGCCGGTATCGCCTATGGCGACTTCAACTGGGCGGTGCTCGCCACCTTCCTGCTCGCCGCCTGGGTACTGCTGGCCGGTGTGCGTGACATCGTCGACAAGACCCGCCACAAAGGCCTGGTCAAAGGCCTGCCGACCCTCACCCGCAGCTACTGGGGCATGCAGATCGCCCACATCGGCATCGCCGTGTGCGCCCTCGGCGTGGTGCTCTCCAGCCAGAACAGCGCCGAGCGCGACCTGCGCCTGGCGCCGGGCGAGTCCATGGACCTGGCCGGTTACCAGTTCATCTTCGAAGGCGCCAAGCACTTCGAAGGGCCGAACTTCACGTCAGACAAAGGCACCGTGCGCGTAGTGCGTAACGGTAAAGAGATCGCCGTGCTGCACCCGGAAAAACGCCTGTACACCGTGCAGAGTTCGATGATGACCGAAGCCGGTATCGACGCCGGTTTCACCCGTGACCTCTACGTGGCCCTGGGTGAACCCCTGGGCGAGGGCGCCTGGGCCGTGCGCGTTCATGTGAAACCGTTCGTGCGCTGGATCTGGTTCGGTGGTTTGCTCACCGGCTTTGGTGGTTTGCTCGCGGCACTGGATCGCCGGTATCGGGTCAAGGTCAAGAGCCGGGTGCGTGAAGCGATTGGTTTGACCGCTCAAGGGGTTAGCTGATGAGTATTGATGGTAAGCGTTGGATAGTCGTGGGCTTGATAGCAGCAGTACTTGGCGCGTTCGCCACGATTGTAGTTGTGCAGCTTAAAAAGGGTGATCCCACTACATTGCCCTCAGCGCTGATAAATAAACCGTTTCCCGAATTTTCACTGGCAGACGTGCAGGGCACTAAGCAACTTACGAGAGCTGATCTTCCTGGGAAACCTGCGCTCGTAAATGTGTGGGCCACCTGGTGCATCTCCTGCCGCGTCGAGCACCCGGTGCTGAACAAGCTGGCCGAGAAGGGCGTGGTGATCTACGGCATCAACTACAAGGACGACAACGCGGCGGCCTTGAAGTGGCTGGCGGAGTTCCACAATCCCTACCAGCTGGATATCCGTGATGAAGACGGCAACCTTGGTTTGAACCTCGGCGTGTATGGCGCCCCGGAAACCTTCTTCATCGATGCCAAGGGTGTGATCCGCGACAAATACGTCGGCGTGATCGACGAAGTGGTGTGGCGCGAGCAACTGGCCGCCAAGTATCAGGCGCTGGTCGACGAGGCCAAGCCATGAAGCGCCTGTTAGCCGCTGCCGTGCTGGCGCTGGGCTTGGCCGGGGTGGCCCACGCTGCCATCGACACTTATGAATTCGCCAAGGACAGTGACCGCGAGCGTTTCCGCGAACTGACCAAGGAGCTGCGCTGCCCCAAGTGCCAGAACCAGGACATCGCCGACTCCAACGCGCCCATCGCCGCCGACCTGCGCAAGGAAATCTTCCGCATGCTGGGGGAGGGCAAGGACAACCAGCAGATCATCGACTTCATGGTCGACCGCTACGGTGATTTCGTGCGCTACAAACCGGCCCTCACCGGCAAGACCGCGTTGCTCTGGTTCGGCCCCGCCGGGCTGCTGCTGGCCGGCGTGGTGGTGATGGCCGTGATCGTCCGCCGTCGCCGCGCCGCGCCTACCGATGGTTCCGACGCGCTATCCCCCGAAGAGCGTAAACGCCTCGACCAATTGCTGGACACCAAGACTGATGATTGATTTCTGGCTCGCAGCCGGCTTGCTGCTTCTGATTGCCCTGAGTTTCCTGTTGATCCCTGTGTTGCGTGGCCGCCGCGCCCAGCGTGAAGAGGATCGCACCGCGCTGAACGTGGCGCTTTACCAAGAACGTGTGGCCGAGCTGCAAGTGCAGCAGGACGAAGGTGTGCTCGACGCCGCGCAGCTCGACAGCGGCCGCGCCGAAGCCGCCCGCGAGCTGCTGGCCGACACCGAAGGCGTGGAAAAGCCCCGCGAATCGCGCCTGGGCAAGCCGCTGCCGTTGCTCGCCGCCATCCTTGTGCCGGTGCTCGGCCTTGGCCTGTATATGCATTTCGGTGCCAGCGACAAGGTTGAACTGACCCGCGAGTTTTCCCAACCGCCGGTGTCCATGGAAGACATGACCCGGCGCCTGGAACGCGCCGCCGCCGCCCAACCGGACTCGGCGGAAGGCCTGTACTTCCTCGGTCGCGCCTATATGGCCCAGGATCGTTCCGCCGATGCCGCCAAGGTCTTCGAGCGTACCGTGGCGCTGGCCGGGCGCCAGCCGGAACTGCTCGGCCAGTGGGCCCAGGCGCAGTACTTTGCCGACAACAAACAGTGGTCGCCCAAGGTCCAGGCGCTGACCGACGAAGCCTTGAAGCTTGACCCCAAGGAAGTCACCAGCCTCGGCCTGCTCGGTATCGCCGCGTTCGAAGGCCAGCGTTATCAAGAGGCCATCGACTACTGGAAGCGTCTGCTGGCCCAGTTGCCGCCGCAAGACAGTTCCCGTGTCGCGTTGCAAGGTGGCATCGACCGCGCAGCCGAGAAGTTGAAAGAGAGCGGCGGCACCGTCGCCCCGGCGCCTGGAGCGGTTCTTAAAGTGCGTGTGGATTTGTCCGCGGATGTGAAGGCCAAATCCCTGCCTACCGACAGCGTATTTATCTTCGCCCGCGCCGTCAGCGGCCCGCCGGCACCCTTGGCGGCCAAGCGCGTCACCGTTGCCGAGTTGCCTGTCACCGTCGAACTCGGCGATGCCGACGCGATGATGCCGCAGTTGAAACTGTCCAACTTCCCCGAAGTCCAACTGGTTGCGCGCATATCCCGGGCCGGTCAACCGACCACCGGCGAGTGGATCGGCCGCAGCCAACCCCTGGCCAGCACCACCACTGCGCTGCAGCAGCTGACCATCGACAGTCCGGACAAGTAATTTCGAGGAAACGCCCATGACCGCATTTGCACGCATCACCCTGCTCAGCCTGGTAGTGGGCCTGAGCGCCTGTGCGGTCCACCGCCCACCGCCTGCGCCGACCGGCCCGACTATCCCATCGTCAGGCCCTTCGACCCAGCCGAGCACCAAGCCCTCGGGCCCGGTTACCCCGCCGCCGAAGCCACTGCCGACCAAATCCCCCACCTTCGCCCCGCCACCGGGCGCCGCCAGCCACTGGGACGGCAAGATGCAGGTGTATGTGCTGGACGACCAGCCTGACACCTTCTACCGCCAGCGCACCTACTACCGCTGGAGCAACGGCTGGAGCCGCTCCATCAGCCCCAACGGGCCATGGGAAGACACCGACGTGCAAGGCGTGCCGCCGGGATTGAGCAAGCAGTACGCGCAATGACAAAAGGCGACCTTCGAGTCGCCTTCTTCATGCCTGTGAAACCCATTCTTCCAGACACTGGAGGGCAAATGTGGGAGGGGGTGTGCCCCCTCCCACAGGAGGTCTCCTCGGCCATCAAGCCACAGTACACTCCCGCTCCAGTGCCGCACCCCCTAACAACTGCGCAATCTCAACCATCCGTACCACCGCTAGCACCTGCTTGCGGCTTGAATCATCTTCAAATGGGGCGATGTTGGCTCTGGAAGATTTTGAATTGAAGATACTTCCGGCTGTCTCGCCCTTTGAAACGGACTGAATCACCGCCACAGGCGACTTTCAAAAAACTTACCAACCCGTCAGGGTTGAGCAAGCACTACGCCCAGCAAATATTGAGGCGGCGCGCACTTCAGTAACGTGGTCGCTGCCGAGGGATTGCTGGATATACTTTCCAGTGCGGGGAAAATCGCCATTGGCCTGCGCGTCGACCTGGTCCAAGCCAGGAGTCGCGCAGGGCTACCCGTGGTGCAACCAATCTGGCAACAAGCGAAGAGGATGTTTTGATGGCGGGCAGGTTGATCTATCTCATCGGGCCATCGGGTTCGGGCAAGGACAGCCTGCTGGAGGCTGCACGCCCGCGGTTGGCCGAGCGCGGTTGCCGGATTGTGCGCCGCGTGATCACGCGCTCGGCGGAAGCGGTGGGCGAGGCGGCCCAGGGCGTCAGCCCGGAGCAATTCGCCGTGATGCAGGCCGAGGGTGCGTTTGCCCTCAGCTGGCACGCCAACGGGTTGTCCTACGGCATCCCCAAGGTCATCGACGAATGGCTGGCAGCGGGGGAGGACGTGCTGGTCAATGGTTCTCGCGCGCACCTGGCGCAGACCCGCGAGCGCTACCCGGATGTGTGGGTGCTGTTGCTGGCGGTGGATCAAGCCGTATTGCGCCAGCGCCTGGTGGCGCGGGGGCGTGAGGCCCAGGCGGATATCGAGGAGCGTCTGGCGCGCAATGCACGGTTCACCGCCGAACTGATCGCCGGCAATGGCTCGGGGTTGTTTGTGCTGGATAACTCCGGGCCACTGGAACACACGGTCGAGCGCCTGCTGTGTTGCCTGAACCAGGGGCATTGCGTATGGGCCTGACCCTGCCTGCACCGGTGACGTGCGGGGCATGTCAAGCGGCGAGATCCTGACATGCAGCGAATTCGGCGGAAAACCTTAAGTGCATGTATCTGGGTGAGGCCGGATTTGGTGTAGTCAAATCAGCACGGTTTTGTAGGATTATGTTTTTTTCCTGAAAATCCAATAAGTTTTTTTGCGCGAAAGTGTGTGTTCAGTTGTTTAAATTGCAAGTGGTTTAGTGCCTGTCTTAGCGCATGTTGCGCCGCCTTAGTGTGTTTCAGTACGAACTAAATCAGCGCTGTCCTGAGCGTTTTCTGCATGGGAGTTTATTGCGTCGATTCTGATTGACTCGACTCATTAACTTACTATAGGGAGCGCACTGCCCATGATTTGCTCTGAACGTTCTCGGCTCAACTTCTCACTTGAAAACCTGCCGCCTTCCGATCCTGGCCCCTATGGTGTGGGCGCCGGTCGCAAACCAACCTTCACGACGGAACAGGCCGGAAAGTACATCACCCGCAATAATCTGCATTTCCACGACCGTAATGGCGACAAGCGGATCGACCTCTCCTATACGGTAGACCCGACGTTCAGCGTCGCGCAGCAACGCCGAGTGCGCCAGGCGGTGCAATATTGGGAGGACGTGGCCAACATCAGTTTCAAGGAACGGGCAGCCGGCGCCGACGGCACGGTCCACATCAAAAACAACCCGCGCGGTGACCGTGGCGTCGCCAGCTCACCCTCGCGCGGCATTACCACCACCACGGCCACGGTCGGCACACTGCGAGAAAGTAGTTCGCCGGCGCAGGGCAGTCACTTTTCAGTCACTACCGTGCATGAAATCGGCCACGCCATCGGCCTGCAGCATCCGGGTGACTACAATGGCGGCGGTGCTGATTACAACAATGGTGCCAGGTATGCCGGCGATACAAAGGCACGCAGTGTGATGAGCTACTGGTCGGAGACGAACCAGGCCGGCCATGATTTTCGGTATTCGAATCCCTCTGCCCCGATGATGGATGACATCGCAGCCGTTCAGCGGCTCTATGGGGCCAATCACAAAACCCGCAACACCGACACCACCTACGGTTTCAATTCCAATACCGGCCGCGACGCCATGACCCTCACCAGTGCCAGGGATAAAGCTATCTTTTGCATATGGGATGGGGGCGGTAACGACACCCTGGATTGTTCCGGGTTTTCCCAGAACCAGAACATCAATTTGAACGCCGAGTCGTTTTCCGATGTGGGCGGCTTGAAGGGCAATGTTTCCATCGCCAAGGGCTGCGTGGTTGAAAACGCCATCGGTGGGGCCGGACGTGATGTCTTGACGGGGAATGAGGCGGACAATCGGCTCAAGGGCGGCTTGGGTGCAGACAGGCTGCGGGGCGGCGGCGGGGCGGATATTTTTGACTACGACAAGGCCAGCGACTCCACACCGCAGCAGCCTGACCTGATCGAGGACTTTACCAGCGGGACGGACAAGATTGACGTCTCGGGTGCATTGAAAGAGGCGCGCGTCGGTGCCCTGACGTTCACTGATCGATTCTCTGGTCGCGCCGGCGAGGCATTGCTCAGGCACGACGCGGCCACCGGGCGTTCAAGCCTGGAGATAGATCTGAAGGGGAGCGGCAGCGCCGACCTGGTGGTCAAGAGCATTGGCCAGATCAAACCCGGCGATGTGCAGTGGCAGGGGCAAAAGCCGGAGGTTAAACCCGCACCGAAGGTTGTCCCCACACCGGCCCCTGCGCCGCCGCCGCCGCCCCCGCCGGATAGCAGCACGGACCCGCTTGCAGCGTTACGCGAGGTAATGATCAAGGCGTTCTCAGCCTTGTTGCAGTGGATACAAAACATCGTCCAGCCGTCGGATGCCCGCAGATAACACTGCCATGACGAGGCGCTGACAGGCTCGGGCCTTGATCAGCGCCTGCCATAGTCGGCAAACGCCGGCGCCCTGGCCCTTGCCATGCACAGACAAGCCTGTGGGGAATACCCATGGCATGTCATTCGGTTGGCGGTTTTCAACATCGCGCAAAACAACCATCAGTCAGCCTGACCTATTTTGTGCTTGAGTAAAGATAACTCTAGGGTTACTTTTATTTAGGCCGAGCCAAGGAGGCTGGTGTGCAAAGCAGGCTATTGATCAAGGAGCTGCAAGAGGCGGGTTGGGTGCTGGATCGGGTCACGGGCAGTCATCCTATTTTTACCCACCGCTATAACCCGTACACGATCCCGGTGCCGCATCCGAAGAAGGATCTGCCGCTGGGCACCATCAGAAGCATCAGGAAACGTGCCGGGCTGTTTCAGTTTTAAGGAGAGCATTCATGCAATACCCAATCTGTATCGAATGGGGCGATGACTTCACCGCCACCGGAATCCAGATCCCCGATATTCCAGGCGCAGTCACCGCCGGGGACAGTTTCGAAGAGGCCTACAACGCCGCGGTAGAAGTCGCGCACATCCTGCTGCAGGAGATCGCCGCAGAGGGCGGGGTGATTCCGATGCCAACGTCGGTGGCCGATCATCACACCCACGAAGATTACGCCGGGATGGGCTGGGGCATGCTGGAACTGGACATCTCGCCCTATCTGGGCAAGACCGAGAAGGTCAATGTGACCTTGCCCGGCTATGTCATCCAGCGAATCGACCGCTATGTGCGCGAGCACAAGGTCAAAAGCCGCTCGTCATTTCTGGCGGATGCGGCTTTGGAGAAGTTGGTGCGTTCCTAGGCGGTGGCGACAGCCGTTTGCCGCGACGCACTGAGGAACCGCAACAACGCCACCAGCGGGAACGCGCTGCCCACCAGCATCACACCCAGCCAGCCGCCGTGTTCGTACACGCTGCTGGCAATCGCCGAGCCGAAGGCACCGCCGATGAAGATGCTGGTCATGTACAGCGCGTTCAAGCGGCTGCGGCTGTTGGCGTCGAGGGCGTAGATGGCGCGTTGGCCGAGGACCATGTTCATCTGCACGCAGAAGTCCAGGACCACGCCGGTCACCGCCAGGCCGATGACGCTGTACAGCGGGCGCACGAAGGCCGGCAGGAAGCTCAACACCGCAAAGACCATGGCCAGCAGCGACGCGCGGTGGGTGTGGCCGGCATCGGCCAGGCGCCCGGCGATGGGGGCGGCAATAGCGCCGATGGCACCGACCAGGGCGAAGATCGCGATCTGGGTCTGGCTCAGGCCGTGGTTGCGCACCAGCTCCAGCGGGGCGGCGGTCCAGAACAAGCTGAACGTGGCGAACATGCAGCCTTGGTAAAACGCACGTTGGCGCAGCAGCGGTTGTTCTCGCAACAGGGTGCCCAGGGAGCGCAGCAATTGGCCATAGCTGGCGCTGTGGTCCGGCTGGCGCTTGGGGATGGTCAGCATCAGCACCACGCTGATAAACGCCATTAACGCGGCGGCGGCCATGAACATCGCGCGCCAGCCAAAATGGTCAGCCACGACGCTGGACACTGGCCGCGCCAGCAGGATGCCCAGCAGCAGGCCACCCATGATGCTGCCGACCACCCGGCCCCGAGACTCGGCAGGCGCCAGGTGTGCGGCCAGGGGGATCAGGATCTGTACCGACACCGAACTGAAGCCGATCAGCAACGACACCAGCAGGAACAGGTTCGGTTGTTCGGTAAAGGCCGCGCCCAACAGGCTGGCAATCGCCACCAGGGTCGTGATGATCATCAGCTTGCGGTTTTCCAGCAGGTCGCCCAGGGGGACCAGGAAAAACAGGCCGAGGGCATAGCCGATCTGCGTCAGGGACACAATCAGGCTGGCCATCGCGGGGGTGAGGCCGATGTCGGGGGCGATCAGTTCGATGATCGGCTGGGCGTAGTAGATGTTGGCGACGATGGCGCCGCAGCAAAACGCAAACAGCATCACCATTGCGCGGGTCATGGTGCTCGTAGCGTGTGGGGTAGCATTCATGGTGTTCTCATAAAAGCGAAGGTAGATGGCGAGCGAGAGTAAAGACAAGGCGCAACGGCGAGTAGGCCGTTTGTGGTGATATCACTTATGCCGGGTGATGATACATTCAGAAACAACTGCTGAAACAGGAAATCCAGCGCCATGAAAATCACGTTCAACAAGATACTCCTGGCTTCAAGCCTCGCTGCTGCAATGGCCCTGGGCCTGGCCAATGCCGCCGATGCCCCGCGCGTAGGCGTACGCGGGGCAATCACCGCGATGGACGGGGATGCGATGCAGGTCAAGGTCAACAGCGGTGAAGACGTCACCGTGCACCTGACCAAGGATACCCAGGTGCGCGCCGTTACCCTGGCCAGGATCGACGAAATAAAACCCGGCAGCTACATCGGCTCGGCCGCCATGCCCAACGCCGACGGTACTCTCACGGCGCTGGAAGTGCATGTGTTCCCGCCAGCCATGGCTGGCACGGGGGACGGGCATCGGGCGTTTGACCTGAAGGAGGGCAGCAGCATGACCAACGGCACCGTCGGCGACCTGGTGGTCAGCAAAGGGCGGACGTTGACCGTGAAATACAAAGGCGGCGAACAGAAGATCGTGGTGCCGGAGGATGTGCCGATCGTCAACCTGGAACCGGGGGACCGCAGCTTGCTCAAGCCGGGGGTGAAGGTGGTGTTGTTTGCCGCGCAGGGGGCGGATGGGAAAATCACGGCCCAAGCCATCTCAGCCGGCAAGGATGGCGTGACACCGCCGATGTAGCTGCAAAACCCAGATCTAAATGTGGGAGGGGCGAGCCTCCTCCCACATTTGTCAGTTACTGACCGGAGTAGATCTGGTCGAAAACCCCACCATCATTGAAGTGGGTTTTCTGCACGGTGCGCCAGTCACCAAAGGTCTTCTCCACCGACAGGAAGTCGACTTTCGGGAAGCGGTCGGTGTACTTGGCCAGCACCTTCGGGTCACGCGGGCGCAGGTAGTTGTTGGCGGCGATTTCCTGGCCTTGCGGCGACCACAGGTACTTCAGGTAGTCTTCAGCCGCCACGCGGGTGCCTTTCTTCTCGACCACTTTATCCACCACCGACACCGGCGGCTCGGCTTCGGCGGAGACGCTTGGGTAGATCACTTCGAACTGGTCACGGCCGAATTCACGCGCGATCATTTCCGCTTCGTTCTCGAAGGTCACCAGCACGTCGCCGATCTGGTTGGTCATGAACGTGGTGGTGGCGGCGCGGCCACCGGTGTCCAGCACGGGCGCCTGTTTGAACAGCTTGCCGACAAAGGCCTTGGCCTTGTCTTCATCGCCGCCGTTCTTGAGCACATAACCCCAGGCCGACAGGTAGGTGTAGCGGCCGTTACCCGAGGTTTTCGGGTTGGGCACGATCACCTGCACGCCCTCTTTCAACAGGTCAGGCCAGTCTTTCAGGGCTTTCGGGTTGCCCTTGCGCACGATGAACACGGTGGCCGAGGTAAACGGCGCGCTGTTGTTCGGCAGGCGGGTGACCCAGTCGTCCGGCACCAGTTTGCCGTTGTCGACCAGAGCGTTGATGTCGGTGGCCATGTTCATGGTAATCACGTCAGCCGGCAGGCCGTCGATCACCGAGCGCGCTTGTTTGCTGGAACCGCCGAAGGACATCTGCAGGGTCAGCTTGTCGTTCGGGTGCTCGGCCTCCCAGTGCTTCTGGAAGGCGGCGTTGTAGTCCTTGTAGAAGTCGCGCATCACGTCGTAGGAGACGTTGAGCAGAGTGACCGGGGCGGCCTGGACGGCGCCCGCCAGGGCAAGGCCGGCGGCCAGGAGAGAGGCGCTTACGAGTTTTTTCACTGCTCATTCCTTGTTGTTCGGGAGAAGAGGGGAGGCACATTGCCAGCGACTATAGCCGGGGGCACTTAGTCGCTTAAAGATTAAAAAGAACTTTGCTTATTCCACTTTCTTAAAAAGATTGCTGCCGCAGCGCGAACAGAACGCCGCGTTGGGCTCGTGGCTGTTTTTCCTGCACACCGGGCAGTCGTGTTGCAGTTGCTCACCGCGCATGGCACTGGCCAGCTCGGCAGTAAAAATCCCCGTGGGCACGGCGATGATCGAGTAACCGGTGATCATCACCAGCGACGAAATCACCTGGCCCAACGGCGTCTTGGGCACGATATCGCCAAAGCCCACGGTGGTCAGCGTCACGATCGCCCAATAGATGCCCTTGGGGATACTGGTGAAGCCGTGCTCCGGGCCTTCGATCACATACATCAAGGTACCGAACACCGTGACCAGGGTGCACACGCTCACCAGGAACACCACGATCTTCTGCTTGCTGCCGCGCAGCGCCGCCATCAGGTAGTTGGCCTGCTTGAGGTACGGGCTGAGCTTGAGCACGCGGAAAATCCGCAGCATCCGGATGATGCGGATGATCAGCAGGTACTGCGCGTCGCTGTAGTACAGCGCAAGGATGCCGGGCACGATGGCGAGCAGATCCACCAGCCCGTAAAAGCTGAAGGCGTAGCGCAACGGCTTGGGCGAGCAGTACAGGCGCAACCCGTACTCGATCAGGAAGATCAGGGTGAAGCCCCATTCAATGTAGGCCAGCACATCGGCGTAGTTCTGGTGGACCTGGTCGATGCTGTCGAGCATCACGATCACCAGGCTGGCGAGGATGATCAACAGCAGGATGCCGTCAAAGCGCCGCCCGGCGACGGTGTCGCTTTGAAAAACCATGACGTAGAGCCGCTGACGCCAGTCGTTGTTGCTGTCCATAAAGCCCGCCTGAATCGAATATCGAGCAAGCCTAGGGGGATTCGAAGGGGCTGTCCATGCGGGGTTTCCTGAGTATTCGGGCGCCGGCGAGTACCAGCCAGCAGGCAAGGACAAACGGCGCGGTGAGTGCCGGCAGATGCAGGGCAGCAAAGCCCGGTGTGAGAAGGATCGCCAGCAGGATGCCGAGCAGCGGCAGCCAGGGTTGGCGCCGTGCCTGGCTCAGCGCCAGGGCCGCGAGAGCCGGGTTGTAGCTGTGCAGGCCGAGGAGGGCGGCGCTGGTGTCGTCCAGCAGCAAGGCGATCATTACGCCGCTGCTGGCGCCGATCACGGCCCAGACCGCGGCACGCCGGTTCGCCAGCCACAGGCCGAGGGCAATCAGCGCGCCCGCCAGCGGCTGGTCCAGCAGCATGATTTGCGCGAGGCCGGTGAACGGCGCGCCGAGCACCGCCAGGGTATCGGGCTCGCCGAGGGCGAAGGCACTGTGTGGGACGCTGCCCAGCAGCAGCCAGCCCAGGCCGACAAAGGGCGCGGTGTAGGCGGGCAGGTCGTGCGGCCGACTGGCGTGTTTCAGCCACTGCCGCGTGAGGATCGCGCTCAAGCCGCCGCACGCGAGGATCAGCGGTGGCAACAAGGCCGACCAGGCGAAATGCTGGCTGATCAGCAAACCAAGCAACACGCCGTTGTAGCTATAGAGTCCAGCCTGGCGCTCGGCCTTGGGATAGTCGCGACGCTGGGCCGTGAGCAACCCGGCGACCCCACCCAGCAGCGCACCGCCGAGCAAGGCCGGGGCGCCGATCAGGATCGCCAACAGGCACAGCAGGCCGCACAACGGATGGCGTTGCAGGAAGATCTGGCTGAAGCCGTTGAGCAGGGCTTCGGCCCAGTCGGGGCAGGTTGGGGTGTGCATGATGGGTATTCAGTGAGACCGAGTTGTTCCCATCGGGGGCTTGCCCCCGATGGGGCCTCTACAGGCGCTAGATCAGCGTCTCTATACGCAAGGAGTTGGTCGACCCCGTCTGCCCGCGCTGCGCCATGCCCTGGGCCTGGGCAATCTCCAGCGCCGTGGAACACACTTCATCCACCTGGCGAATCCAGTGGTAACGCCGGGCGTGATCGGCATGCTCACCGTGGCTGAAGTTGAGGCGAAAGATATTCACCCCGGCTTGCACCAGCTCGCGGATGTCATCTATACCGTCGGTGGCCGGGCCCAGGGTGGCGAGGATCTTGACCTTCTTGTCAGGCGTCATGGCGGGCAGTCTCAAGGATCAGGATGGCGCGCACGTCATTGACATTGGTGCGGGTCGGCTCGGTAACGATCAAGCCGTCGAGGGCGGCGAAGTAGCCATAACCGTTGTTGTTATCCAGCTCGTCGCTGGCCGACAGGCCCAGGGCTTCGGCGCGCGCATAGCTGCACGGGGTCATGATTGCGCCGGCGTTGTCTTCCGAGCCGTCGATGCCGTCGGTGTCGCCAGCCAGGGCGTACACGCCCGGCAGGCCTTTGAGGCTGTCGGTCAGGCTCAACAGGAATTCGGCGTTGCGCCCGCCACGGCCGTTGCCGCGCACGGTGACGGTGGTTTCACCGCCGGAAAGGATCACGCACGGCGCCGCCAGCGGCTGGCCGTGCTGCACGATTTGCCGCGCGATGCCGGCGTGCACTTTGGCCACGTCCCGCGCTTCGCCTTCCAGGTCGCCGAGGATCAGTGGGCTGAAACCGGCCTGGCGCGCTTTCACCGCCACCGCTTCCAGGGATTGTTGCGGGCGCGCGATCAGTTGGAAGTGGCTGCGGGCGAGTACCGGGTCGCCGGGCTTGACGGTTTCCGAGGCTGGATTCTGCAACCAGCTGCGCACGGCGGCCGGTGCGTCGATGCCATAGCGCTTGAGGATCGCCAGGGCCTGTTGCGAGGTGCTGGGGTCGCCGACCGTGGGGCCGGAGGCGATGACCGTGGCCTGGTCGCCCGGCACATCGGAAATCGCGTAGGTGTAGACCGTGGCCGGCCAGGCCGCCTTTGCCAGCCGACCGCCCTTGATTGCCGAGAGGTGCTTGCGTACGCAATTCATCTCGCCAATGGTGGCGCCGGATTTGAGCAGGGCTTTGTTGATGGCCTGCTTGTCGGCCAGGCTGATGCCTTCGGCAGGCAGTGCCAGGAGTGCCGAGCCGCCGCCGGAGAGCAGGAAGATCACCCGGTCGTCTTCGCCCAGGTTGCTGATCAATTCCAGCACGCGCTTGGCCACCGCCAGGCCGGCGGCATCGGGCACCGGGTGGGCGGCTTCGACCACTTCGATTTTCTGGCAAGGGGCGCCGTGGCCGTAGCGGGTGACCACCAGGCCCGAGACTTCGCCTTGCCAGCAATTCTCGACGACCAGCGCCATGGCGGCCGCCGCCTTGCCGGCGCCGATCACGATCACGCGGCCGCTGCGGTCGGCGGGCAGGCAGGGTTCGAGGACGTGCCGGGGGTGGGCGGCGTCGATGGCTGTGGCAAACAGCTCGCGAAGCAGGTGTTGCGGATCGACCGACATAAGCGGGCTCCCGGGGGATTTTTGTTATTAGAGGTGCAGCCCTTTCAAAGGGGGGTTACTTATCGCGAATCGAGAAGTTCGCCATATGCTCCAATCCCTTGATCAGCGCCGAGTGGTCCCAATTCCCGCCACCAAGCGCCGCGCAGGTGCTGAACACCTGCTGGGTG
This sequence comes from Pseudomonas sp. 8 R 14, assembly GCF_900005955.1. Classification (NCBI taxonomy): domain Bacteria; kingdom Pseudomonadati; phylum Pseudomonadota; class Gammaproteobacteria; order Pseudomonadales; family Pseudomonadaceae; genus Pseudomonas; species Pseudomonas sp. 8 R 14. Next base: position 85,740 of record NZ_CVTH01000034.1, read on the forward strand.
CCGGCGGTGTTCGGCAGGTTGATCCCCAGTTCCCTGGCACCGGCCAGGGCCAGGTTCAGGTCCTTCTGGTGCAGGTTGATGCGGAAACCCGGATCGAAGGTGCCCTTGATCATGCGTTCGCCATGCACTTCGAGGATCTTCGACGAGGCAAAGCCGCCCATCAGCGCTTCACGCACCTTGGCCGGGTCGGCGCCGTTCCTGGCGGCGAACAGCAGCGCTTCGGCCACCGCCTGGATATTCAGCGCGACGATGATCTGGTTGGCCACTTTGGCGGTCTGGCCATCGCCATTGCCGCCCACCAGGGTGATGTTCTTGCCCATGCTCTGGAACAGCGGCAGGGCGCGTTCGAAGGCCTGTGGTTCGCCACCGACCATGATGCTCAAGGTCCCGGCCTTGGCGCCGACTTCACCGCCGGACACCGGGGCGTCGAGGTACTGCGCGCCGTGCTCGTTGATCTTCGCCGCAAACGCCTTGGTGGCCGTGGGAGAGATCGAACTCATGTCGATCACCACCTTGTTCGGCGACAGGCCCGCCGCCACACCGTCGGCACGGAACAGCACGTCGTCGACCTGCGGCGTGTCGGGGACCATGACGATAATGAACTCGGCTTCCTGGGCCACTTGCTGCGGGGTGGCCAGGGCCACGGCGCCGGCGCTGATCAGCTCGGCCGGCGCCTTGCCGTGGTGTTCGGAAAGAAACAGTTGATGACCGGCTTTCTGCAGGTTCGCCGCCATGGGTTGGCCCATGATGCCGGTGCCGATAAATCCGATTTTAGCCATGATGAAATCCTCTTTTTATTCTCTGTGGGCGCTGGGCTTGCTGTGGTGAGGGGGCTTGTTGTGGTGAGCGGGCTTGTCCCGCGCTGGCTGCGTAGCAGCCCCATGGGGTCAGTGGTAAAGCCCCCCTCACCACAGCAAACCCCCTCCCACAGGGTTTTGTGTGGTGTCGGTTAGATGGCGTTGTGGGCTTTAAGCCAGCCCAAACCCGCTTCGGTGGTGGTCAGCGGCTTGTATTCACAGCCGACCCAACCCGCGTACCCGATGCGGTCCAGATGTTCGAACAGGAAGCGGTAGTTGATCTCCCCGGTTCCCGGCTCATTGCGCCCAGGGTTGTCCGCCAGCTGGATGTGATTGATCTCCTCCAGGTGCGCCGCCATGGTCCGGGCCAGGTCGCCTTCCATGATTTGCATGTGGTAGATGTCGTACTGCAGGAACAGGTTGTCACTGCCCACCTGTTCGCGAATCGACAGGGCCTGTGCAGTGTTGTTGAGGTAGAAACCCGGAATGTCGCGGGTGTTGATCGCTTCCATCACCAGCTTGATGCCCGCCGCCTGCAGCTTGTCGGCGGCGTACTTGAGGTTGGCGACAAAGGTCTTTTCCACGGTTTCATCATCCACACCCTGGGGCCGAATCCCCGCCAGGCAGTTGATCTGGGTATTGCCCAGCACCTGGGCGTAGGCGATGGCCAGCGTGACCCCAGCACGGAATTCCTCGACCCGGTCCGGGTGGCACGCCAGGCCGCGTTCGCCCTTGGCCCAGTCACCGGCCGGCAGGTTGAACAGCACCTGGGTCAGGCCGTGGGCGTCGAGCTGGGCCTTGATGTCAGCCGAGCTGAATTCGTAGGGGAACAGGTACTCGACACCCTGGAAACCGGCATCGGCAGCGGCTTTGAAGCGAGCGAGAAAGTCCTGCTCGGTAAACAGCATGGACAGGTTGGCGGCAAAGCGCGGCATAGGGTTCTCCTTAATCGAGCAGGGAAATGGCAGTCGGTGCATCGTTGCCGACCAGGGCCAGGTCTTCGAATTCGTTGACGGCGTTGATTTCGGTGCCCATGGAAATATTGGTCACGCGCTCCAGAATGATCTCGACGATCACCGGTACCTTGAACTCCTCGATCATTTGTTCGGCCTTGCGCAACGCCGGCGCGATCTGTCCCGGTTCGAACACGCGCAGGGCCTTGCAACCCAGGCCTTCGGCAACTGCGACGTGGTCGACGCCATAGCCGTTCAGCTCGGGAGCGTTGAGGTTGTCGAAAGACAACTGCACGCAGTAGTCCATTTCAAACCCGCGCTGGGCCTGGCGGATCAGCCCCAGGTAGGAGTTGTTCACCACTACATGGATGTACGGCAGCTTGAACTGTGCGCCCACCGCCAGCTCTTCGATCATGAACTGGAAGTCATAGTCGCCGGACAGCGCCACCACCTTGCGGCTCGGGTCGGCCTTGACCACGCCCAGCGCCGCCGGAATGGTCCAGCCCAACGGGCCGGCCTGGCCGCAGTTGATCCAGTGGCGGGGCTTGTACACATGCAGGAACTGCGCGCCGGCAATCTGCGACAGGCCGATGGTGCTGACGTAGCAGGTGTCTTTGCCGAACACCTGGTTCATCTCTTCGTACACCCGTTGCGGCTTGACCGGCACGTTGTCGAAGTGAGTCTTGCGCTGCAGGGTCGCCTTGCGCTGCTGGCAGTCATGCAGCCAGGCACTGCGGTCCTTGAGCTTGCCGGCGGCTTTCCACTCGCGGGCCACTTCAATGAACATCGTCAGCGCGGAGCCGGCGTCGGACACGATGCCCAGGTCCGGGGTGAATACGCGACCAATCTGGGTTGGTTCGATGTCGACGTGAATGAATTTACGCCCTTCGGTGTATACCTCCACTGAACCGGTGTGGCGGTTGGCCCAACGGTTACCGATCCCCAGCACCACGTCGGACTTGAGCAGCGTTGCGTTGCCGTAGCGGTGGGACGTCTGCAGGCCGACCATGCCGACCATCTGGGGGTGATCGTCGGGAATGGTGCCCCAGCCCATCAGCGTCGGGATCACCGGGATGCCGGTCAGTTCGGCGAACTCCACCAGCAGCTCGCTGGCATCGGCGTTGATCACGCCGCCGCCGCTCACCAGCAACGGGCGTTCCGCCTGATCCAGCAGGGCCAGGGCCTTTTCGACCTGGATGCGCGTGGCCAGTGGCTTGGCCAGTGGCAGCGGCTGGTAGGCGTCGATGTCGAATTCGATCTCGGCCATCTGCACATCGAACGGCAGGTCGATCAGCACCGGGCCAGGGCGGCCGGAGCGCATTTCATAGAAAGCTTTCTGGAACGCGTACGGCACTTGGCCCGGCTCGAGGACGGTGGTCGCCCACTTGGTCACCGGCTTGACGATGCTGGTGATGTCCACGGCCTGGAAGTCTTCCTTGTGCATGCGGGCCCGTGGCGCCTGGCCGGTGATGCACAGGATCGGGATCGAGTCGGCCGAGGCGCTGTAGAGGCCGGTGACCATGTCGGTGCCCGCCGGGCCCGAGGTGCCGATGCACACGCCGATATTGCCGGCCTTGGTGCGGGTGTAACCCTCGGCCATGTGCGAGGCGCCTTCAACGTGGCGAGCAAGGACGTGATCGATGCCACCCACCTTCTGCAAGGCTGAGTACAGCGGGTTGATCGCAGCGCCTGGGATACCGAAGGCGGTGTCCACGCCTTCACGGCGCATGACGAGGACGGCGGCTTCGATTGCTCTCATTTTGCTCATGATTTTGGTGCCTCTTGCGTTTTGTAATTGTATACAAGTGGTGTCTGTCCAAAGTGTATTCACGGCGGGCTGCGCAGGTCAATCCATTTTATTGATTGGTCTTTGCGTTCGTCGGAACGGCTTTTTTCGACGTATGGAGTCTTTGTTTGAAAATATTGTATACAAAAATAAATGTCATTGTGTTCTATTTGTTTGGTCGAGCATCTGATCAAACAGACTTCCACCGCTTTCCCAATAACAAAAGAAGGACGGCACCATGAGCGCTTTAACCTTGAAGATTGCCACCCAACTGGCCGGCCAGGCCCTCAGCGCAGGGCGCACGATCTCAGCCGCACCGCTGACCGTTGCGGTCCTCGACTGCGGCGGCCACTTGATCACTCTGCAGCGCGAAGACGGCGCCAGCCTGCTGCGCCCGCAGATTGCCATCGGCAAGGCCTGGGGTGCGATTGCGCTGGGCAAGGGCTCGCGCTTGCTGGCGCTGGACGCACAGCAACGGCCGGCGTTTATCGCAGCGTTGAACAGCCTGGGGCAGGGCAGCGTGGTGCCGGCGCCGGGTGGGGTGTTGATTCGGGATCAGGCGGGGGCGGTACTGGGGGCGATCGGGATCAGCGGGGATACGTCGGATATTGATGAGCAGTGTGCGATCACGGCGATCGAGGGGCTGGGGTTGAGGGCGGATGCGGGGGTGTCAGCTTAAGCATTGAGTGACTATCAGGGCCTCATCGGGGCATAGGTATCTACACATCTTGAGCCGAGCCCCCTGCGTAGCAGCTGTCGAGCCTTGGCGAGGCTGCGTCGGCGGTGTGTCAGACGCGCCGCAAACGCAGCCTCGCCAAGGCTCGACAGCTGCTACGCGTTATCCTACTGAAGTTGTGTAGATACTTATGCTCATCGGGGGCACCTCAGTGTGTCAGTCGGGTTCACAGCCCTTGAGCACCAACCGGATAATCGTCTGCGCCGCCGCTTCATAATCGGCCTCATCCAGCTTGGCTTTGCCGGTCACCGCGGAAATCTGCCAGTCGAAATCCGCATAGGTCTGCGTCGCCGCCCAGATGCTGAACATCAGGTGATGAGGGTCGATAGCTGCAATCAACCCGCGATCCACCCAGCTCTGGATGCAGTCGATATTGTGCTTGGCCTGGGCGTTGAGTTGTTGGACCTGCTCGGCACTCAGGTGCGGTGCGCCATGCATGATTTCGCTGGCGAACACCTTGGAGGCGAAGGGCAGGTCGCGGGAGATGCGGATTTTCGAGCGGATGTAGTTGCTCAGCACCGCTGAAGGCTCGCCCTCGGGGTTGAACGGCGTGGACGCCGCCAGGATCGGCTCGATAATGCTTTCGAGCACCTCGCGGTAGAGGTTGTCCTTGGACTTGAAGTAGTAATAGACGTTGGGCTTGGGCAGCCCGGCCTTGGCGGCGATGTCGCTGGTTTTAGTCGCGGCGAAGCCCTTGTCGGCAAACTCCTCGCTCGCCGCCCGCAGGATCTTTTCTTTGTTGCGCTCGCGAATGGTGCTCATAAAGTGCTCAGTCTCACAGATACTGTTTCTTTTTGACGGCGTCTGTTGCCGCCATTCTGCGTCGCCGCTCCTCCCCATAGCGAGCTATGAGTCGTCGCGGCTCCTTGCCTGACGACAACAGCCACTCGCCAAAAGAGAAACGTATCTATGAAACTGAGCACGGGGAGTTTCCTTGCCAGGACAGGCGGTTGCGCATGGTAGCACCGGCTATCCGCGGGCCTCAACAATGTGCCCGCAAAGCCCTGCGCCGCGTTATGCTCCGCCCATCCCTCTCTTAAGGAAGCCCGATTCATGGCAGGAAGCAGCTTGTTGGTGTTGATCGACGACATCGCCGCAGTACTCGATGACGTTGCCCTGATGACAAAAGTAGCGGCAAAAAAAACCGCCGGAGTGCTCGGCGATGACCTGGCGCTCAACGCCCAGCAGGTTTCCGGCGTGCGTGCCGAGCGGGAAATCCCGGTGGTATGGGCCGTTGCCAAGGGGTCCTTCATCAACAAGTTGATCCTGGTGCCCACTGCGCTGTTGATCAGCGCCTTTGCCCCTTGGGCCGTCACACCGTTGTTGATGCTCGGCGGCGCCTACCTGTGTTTCGAAGGCTTCGAGAAGCTCGCGCATAAATTCCTGCACAGCAAGGCTGAAGTCCAGGCCGACCATGCGCAGCTGGTTGAAGCGGTGGCTAACCCGGCTACTGATCTGGTGGCCTTTGAAAAGGACAAGATCAAAGGCGCTATTCGTACCGACTTCATCCTCTCTGCGGAAATCATCGCCATCACCCTCGGCACCGTGGCCGATGCGCCGTTGATGCAGCAAGTGATTGTCCTGTCGGGCATCGCCATCGTCATGACCATCGGCGTCTACGGGCTGGTGGCCGGTATCGTCAAGCTGGATGACCTGGGCCTGTGGCTTACCCAGAAGCCTGGCCAGATGGCTCGCAGTATCGGTGGCGGCATCCTGCGCGCGGCGCCGTACATGATGAAGAGCCTGTCGGTGATCGGCACGGCGGCGATGTTCATGGTCGGCGGTGGCATCCTTACCCATGGCGTGCCGGTGGTGCATCACTGGATCGAGGGTGTGAGCCAGAGCACAGGTGCATTGGCGTGGTTGATGCCGACGTTACTGAATGCGGTGGCGGGGATTATTGCCGGGGCGGTGGTATTGGCAGTGGTCAGCGTGGTGGGCAAGAGCTGGAAAGCGCTCAGGGCATAAATCGCCGCCACAAAAAAAGGCCATTCAATCGAATGGCCTTTTTTACGGGCGTTATTTACTCGGCAATCTGCAACTTGCGTGATTCCGTATAGATATACCGCACCTTCTCATACTCGAACGGCGAGTTCATCTGACCGTAGCGGAAGCTGGTCTGGTAGCGCTTGTCCACCGCACGCAGGGCCCAGATTTCCGGGTGGTTGGAGCTGACTTCGGAGACGTTGAGGAAGTTGATCTGGGACTCGGCGGTGTAGTCCACCAGCAAGCCGCCGGTGTCGCGCAGGTTCGACGGACCGAAGATCGGCAGTACCAGGTAGGCACCGCCGGGCACGCCGTAGAAGCCCAGGGTCTGGCCGAAGTCTTCGCTCTGGCGCGGCAGGCCCATGGCGGTCGCCGGGTCCCACAGGCCGGCTACGCCGACGGTGGTGTTGAGCAGCAGGCGCCCGGTGGTTTCCAGGGAGCGGTGGCCCTTGAGTTGCAAGAGGCTGTTCAACAGGTTGGGCACGTCGCCCAGGTTGTTGAAGAAGTTGCTCACGCCGGTGCGCAGGAAGCTTGGCGTGACGTAGCGGTAACCGTCGACCACCGGCAGGAACACCCATTGGTCAAAGCGATAGTTGAAGTGGTACACGCGGCGGTTCCACGATTCGAGCGGGTCATACACGTTGAGGGCGTTGACCGACGAGCGTTCGAATTCACGCTGGTCCAGGCCCGGGTTGAACTTGAGTTTGCTCAACGGCTCCTTGAAACCGTCGGAGTCCATCACCACAGGCGCGTGAGCCTTGCTGTTGTCGGCATTGGCAACGCCTGCGCACATCAGGGCGGCAAGCAGCAGAAGATATTTAGCCACGGAAGAACTCCAGCATGGCGTCGGCGTTGACGCGGTAATTGAGGTTGCCGCAGTGGCCGCCCAAGGGGTAGACGGTCAAGCGATCGCCGAAGGTCTTGCGCAGGAAGCCGAGGTCGCCCGGGCCGAGGATCACGTCGTCGGCGTTGTGCATGACGGCGATTTTCGGGCTGGCGTGCAGGTAGTCCTTGAGGGCGTACAGGCTGACCTGGTCAACCAGTTGCAACAGGCTGCCGCCGTCGGAGCGGGCGCGCCACATCGGGATTACCTGTTCGGTGAGGTAGCAATCGAAGTCGCATTGCAGCGCACGCTTGAGGAACGGCGTGAGGCTGGTGCCTTCGCTGATCGGGTACTTCGGCGGGATGATCAGGCCGCGGCGGTTGATCAGGTCCGAAGTAAAGGCGATGTCGGCCGCCGAGAAGCGGAACGAGGTGCCGATCAGCATGGCCATCTGTTCGTTGGTCAGGTGCTGCTTGGATTGCTGGAAGTCGTAGAGCAGGGCGTCGTTGAGGTCGATGTAGCCCTTTTGCTGGAAGTAACGGGTCAGCTTGTTCAACACCAGTTCATAGAAGGTGGTGGTGTTGTTGATGCCCTTGACCTCGGTCTGTACCAGCTTGTCGAGGTTGGTGATCGAGGTGTAGAGGTTGACCGGCGGGTTGAGCAGCAGCACTTTCTTGAAGTTGAAGCTGCGGCGGGTCTCGTCGAGCTTGCTGACAAACGCCGCATCCAGCGCGCCGAGGCTGTAGCCGGTGAGGTAGAAGTCGGTCACCGGCAGCGAGGCATTCTGGGCACGCACGGCCTGCATCACGCGGTACATGTCTTCGGCATCTTCCTGGCTGATGCCGGGGGTGGCGAAGCGCGAAGCCGAGGCGATGAAGTCGAAGCTGGTGGGCGACGACAGTTGCACCACGTGGTAGCCGGCCTGGTAATACAGTTTTTTCAGGTATTCGTTGATGCTGCTGTCAAACCGCGCACCGGTGCCTGCGATCAGGAAGATCAGCGGCGCGGCGCGATCCTGCTTGGCGATGCGGTAAGTGAGTTTCTTCACTGCCCAGAAGTTGTCCGGCAGGCTGAACTCGCGCTCGGGGCGCATGTTCAGGGTGTAGTCGGACTGGTTGATCTCGTCATCGGTCGGCAATGTAGGCCGAAGGTCAGGCGGTGTGGTGGCGATGGTCGCTTCGAACGGATTGGTCAAAGGGTAGCCATAGCTGGCTTGGTCGATATCGACGGCCAGTGCTGACGCACTCAAAAAAAGGCTGCCCAGTAAGGCAGCACAGCGCAAGGAACGGAGCATGACTTAATCCCTAAGAGGAAACGTGCTTAATGAAGTTCGCAGGCTATGACCACCGCGTTGCCACCGAAGTGCCAGCTCTCGGCACGAAAAGTCGGAAAATAACGTCGGAATCGGGGTAATAGTAGCGAGACGATACACTTTGCCATGCATTAGTGAACACTAATTGTGTGTACGCACCTTGCTAACGGCCGCCGGCGCATTAAGCTGAGCGCCGTTTTTGCCTATCGGAGTGCTCCATGTCCCGCCGCTTGCCGTTGATTTTGCTGCTTATTGCCCTGCCGTTATGGCTGGCTGCCAGTTATGGCGCGCGTTACGGCTTTATGGAAGATGGCCAGTGGGTCGGCATCTGTGCCGACGAGGCCAGCCGCTGGGAATGCCAGGTACGTTCGAACCTGGGTTTGATGATTCACTTCAAAGTGCTGGGCTGGGCCGCGCTGGTGACCTCGGTGCTGGCGTTTTTCGTGCCGGGCCGTGCGGGATGGGGCTTGGCGGTACTGGGGCTGGTGTTCGGGCTGCCGGCCCTGGCGTTGTACAACACCTCGTTTGCGGTGTTTGCGGTGGTGATTGCGGGGTTGCGGTTGGTCAGGCAGTCGCGGCGCGCCTGATAAGGCCAATCGGGGGCTTGCCCCCGATGGCGCTCTTAAGCCTTGCGCACCCGCAAGCACCGCCACAAAGCCGCAACCATCAACCCACTGACCACCGCCCAACCCCACGCCTGCTGGTTCAGCAAGCCTTCACGGTACAGCTGTGGCGCGATGCCGGCCCCGATGATAAAGGTCAGCAAGGCAATCTCCCGGCGTGGCCCGGTCACCGGACGAACCAGGTACACCAACGCCGGCAGCAGCAGCGCCGCACTCGGGAAGCTGCGGTAGCGTGGGTCAAACACCAGTGCCAGCATCATCACGGCGCCCGCGAACCCGGCGATTGCCACCAGCCAGCCGGCACGGTGTTCCAGCCAGTTGAACAGGCGTTCGCGCCAGCCTTCACGGGCACTCAAGGCCAGTGCAGCGTGGGCCAGCACCAGCACGTTCAGCGCCACGAGCAAACCGGCCCATGCCCATTCATCGTTGAAGCGCGCAGTCACGCGGGTCAGTTCAGCCCAGGTGCCGATGGAACAGGCCGCCACTGCACCCAGCAGCGGCAGGGCCATCGCGGCACGAGTGCTGCGAACGCGGCCACCGAGCACCAGCGTGCCCAGCAGGATAATCCCGCCGACCCCCAGCCAGAGCGGCCAGTACGGCACGTTGGTCACCGGTCCGGCGAGGACGCCCTTGTCCTGGCGGTCGGCATCGAACAGGCCCCAGTAGCCGCCCACGGCACCTTCACTGGCGCGCTTCCACGGCTGGTCAAACGCTTCGATCAGGTTGTAGTGCCAGCCATTGGCTTCGGCCATGGCCACGAAACCGCGCATGAACCTGGCTTCATTGACCCGGCTTGGCACTGCGGTTTCGCGCTGGCGACCTTCGCTGGGCCAGCCGGTCTCGCCGATCAATATGTCCTTGGGCGCGAATTTGTTGCCAAAGGTCTGGCGTACATCGCCCACATGCTTGAGGGCCTGGTCGATGCCGGAGGGGTCATCTTCCCAGTAGGGCAGCAGGTGGATGGTCAGGAAGTCCACCGCCGGAGCGATTTCCGGGTGCTGCAGCCAAAACTCCCAGACGTCGGCGTAGGTGACCGGCTGCTTGATCTGGCTTTTGACTTTATGGATCAGCGTCACCAGCTGTTTGGCGGTGACTTCCTTGCGCAGCAGCGCTTCGTTGCCGACGATCACCGAGGTGACCACATCGGGGTTGGCGTTAGCCGAGGCGATCAGTTGGTCGACTTCTTTTTCGGTCGCGACCGGGTCGCTGCTGACCCAGGCGCCCGCCATCACCTTTAACCCATGCTTGCGCGCCAGGTCCGGCAAGGCTTCCAGGCCGGTCATGGAGTAGGTGCGGATGCATTCGAAGCGGGTGGCCAGCAGGGCCAGGTCGGCGTCCATGCGTGCGGGGCGCAGTGTGAACGGTTGGTCGAAGGGCGATTGGTCCTTGTCGAACGGTGTGTACGACGCACATTGCAGCTTGTGACTGGCACTGGCCACATCCGGCAGCACCACCGGGCGGCCGAGGCCATACCAGTAGCCGACAAGGGCCAGCAGGCCGAGGATCAAAGCGAAGCAATAGGGCAGGGCAGGGAAGCGGGCAGTGGCGGGCATGGTCGGCTTATCTGGGGGAGCAAAGGCGCGCATCTTACCCGGATTTGCGCTATCCCAGTGGGGCTGCATAATTTTGACATGCAAAGTTCAGGCGGGATCGTGCGGTTAAGTCCTACAAAAAGTCCTACTGGCGATGTGATGTCGTTTCTTGCTTGCATGAGGTCGCTGACAGAGCAGGTCGAAGGCTGCGGCAGGTTGATGATCGACGTGTCAGCACTCCACTGATGTCGCAGCAGCCGGATCGATGCGCGTGAAGGGGGCGCGGCGCACCACATAACAACAGGTTGACGTCGCTCGACATCCGTCGGGCGCAGCACTTTCGGGGAAGTACGATGAAGATGCGACGACTCTTGGGCGCAGCTGCCACTCTGGTAGTTGCGATGAGCTCCACACTGGCCAGCGCCGACAGCAAAACCCTGAGCATCGGTTATGTAGATGGTTGGTCCGACAGCGTTGCCACCACGCATGTGGCGGCAGAGGTGATCAGGGAAAAGCTCGGTTATGACGTCAAACTGCAAGCGGTCGCCACCGGGATCATGTGGCAGGGCGTGGCCACCGGCAAGCTCGATGCCATGCTCTCCGCCTGGCTGCCGGTAACCCATGGCGAGTATTGGACCAAGAACAAGGACAAGGTGGTCGACTACGGCCCCAACTTCAAGGATGCGAAGATCGGCTTGATCGTGCCGGAGTACGTCAAGGCCAAGTCCATCGAAGACCTCAAGACCGACACCACCTTCAAGAACAAGATCGTCGGCATCGACGCCGGTTCAGGCGTGATGCTCAAGACCGACGAAGCCATCAAGCAGTACGGCCTCGACTACAAACTGCAAGCCAGTTCGGGTGCGGCGATGATCGCCGAGCTGACCCGTGCCGAAGACAAACAGGAATCCATTGCGGTCACCGGCTGGGTGCCACACTGGATGTTCGCCAAGTGGAAACTGCGTTTCCTGGACGATCCAAAAGGGATTTATGGTGCTGCTGAAACCGTCAACAGCATCGGCAGCAAGGGCCTGGAGAAGAAAGCGCCGGAAGTCGCGGCGTTCCTGAAGAAATTCCAGTGGGCCTCCAAGGATGAGATCGGCGAAGTCATGCTCGCTATCCAGGAAGGCGCCAAGCCTGATGCAGCGGCCAAGGACTGGGTTGCCAAGCACCCTGAGCGCGTAGCCGAGTGGACCGGTAAATAACCCCCCCAATGCCTTGATACAACCCCTGTGGGAGGGGGCTTGCTCGCGATTGCGGTGTGTCAGTCGTCAATGATCTGACTGGTTCACCGCTATCGAGAGCAAGCCCCCTCCCACATTATTTTCGTCACCCGCAAATGTTTCTGCGCCCTCTCAATCCCTCGCTACACTCCGTCTAATACTAAGGTCGTCTGGAACCTGTTCCGCAGCCGCATACAGTGGATACGTACCAATAATAAAAAAGCTGTGCTGCGAGGATAAAAACAATGAACGACAGCATTTACCTCTCGATTCAAAACAGCCCGCGTTTCAAGGAGCTGGTAAGAAAAAGGGAAAGGTTCGCCTGGATTCTCTCGGCGATCATGCTAGGGCTGTACTCCGGCTTCATCCTGTTGATCGCCTACGGGCCACAAGTACTGGGGGCCAAGCTCAGTCCCGGTTCGTCCATCACCTGGGGCATCCCCATCGGTGTCGGGCTGATTGTCTCGGCCTTTGTCCTCACCGGCATCTATGTGCGACGCGCCAACGGCGAATTCGACGACCTGAACAATGCGATTCTCAAGGAGGCTGCGCAATGATCCGTCGTCTATTGGCTGTATTCGGCGCTTCGGTCTTTGCACCCGCTGTTTGGGCGGCGGATGCATTGACCGGTGAAGTGCACAAACAACCGCTGAATATCGCAGCGATCCTGATGTTCGTGGCCTTTGTCGGCGCGACGTTGTGCATCACCTACTGGGCGTCCAAGCGCAACAAGTCGGCGGCCGACTACTATGCGGCCGGCGGCAAGATCACCGGTTTCCAGAACGGCCTGGCGATTGCCGGCGACTACATGTCGGCCGCGTCCTTCCTGGGTATTTCCGCACTGGTGTTCACCTCCGGCTACGACGGCCTGATCTACTCGATCGGCTTCCTGGTGGGCTGGCCGATCATTCTGTTCCTGATCGCCGAGCGCCTGCGTAACCTGGGCAAGTACACCTTTGCCGACGTGGCGTCCTATCGCCTCGGGCAAACCCAGATCCGCAGCCTGTCGGCCTGTGGTTCCCTGGTCGTGGTGGCGTTCTACCTGATCGCGCAAATGGTGGGGGCGGGCAAGCTGATCCAGCTGCTGTTCGGCCTCGACTACCACGTGGCGGTGATCCTGGTCGGGATCCTGATGTGCATGTACGTGCTGTTCGGCGGCATGCTGGCGACCACTTGGGTGCAGATCATCAAGGCGGTGCTGTTGCTGTCCGGTGCCTCGTTCATGGCGCTGATGGTGATGAAGCACGTCAACTTCGACTTCAACATGCTGTTCTCCGAGGCGATCAAGGTTCACCCTAAAGGTGAAGCGATCATGAGCCCCGGCGGCCTGGTGAAAGACCCGATCTCCGCGTTCTCCCTGGGCCTGGCACTGATGTTCGGTACCGCCGGCCTGCCGCACATCCTGATGCGCTTCTTCACTGTAAGTGACGCCAAGGAAGCGCGTAAGAGCGTGCTATATGCCACGGGCTTCATCGGCTACTTCTACATCCTGACCTTTATCATCGGCTTCGGCGCGATCCTGCTGGTCAGCACCAACCCGGCGTTCAAGGATGCTGCAGGCGCCTTGCTGGGCGGTAACAACATGGCGGCGGTGCACCTGGCCAACGCGGTGGGCGGCAGCATCTTCCTGGGCTTCATCTCGGCTGTGGCCTTCGCCACCATCCTGGCAGTGGTTGCCGGCTTGACCCTGGCCGGTGCTTCGGCGGTGTCCCATGACCTGTACGCCAGCGTGATCAAGAAAGGCAAGGCCAACGAAAAGGATGAGATTCGCGTATCGAAGATCACCACTATCGCCCTGGCAGTGCTGGCGATTGGCCTGGGCATCCTGTTCGAAAGCCAGAACATCGCGTTCATGGTCGGCCTGGCGTTCTCGATTGCCGCCAGCTGTAACTTCCCGGTACTGCTGCTTTCCATGTACTGGAAAAACCTCACCACCCGTGGCGCGATGATTGGCGGCTGGCTGGGCCTGATCAGTGCCGTTGGCCTGATGATCCTGGGTCCGACCATCTGGGTCTCGATCCTGCATCATGAAAAAGCCATCTTCCCGTACGAGTACCCGGCGCTGTTCTCGATGATCATTGCGTTCATCGGTATCTGGTTCTTCTCCATCACCGACAAGTCGGCGGCGGCAGAGAAAGAGCGTGCGCTGTACTTCCCGCAGTTTGTGCGTTCGCAGACTGGCCTGGGGGCGAGTGGGGCGGTTAATCACTAAGGTTGTAGCTGGATAAAGAAATGCCCCGGTCGAAAGGCCGGGGTATTTTTTTGCCTGGGGTTTATGGGGGGCTGCTACTGGCCTCATCGGGGGCAAGCCCCCGATGGTGGTAGATCAGTCGACACAAATAAAAACGGCCTCCACTGAGGGAGGCCGTTTTCGGTGCTGCTGAAAGGTGCTTACTTGCGATCTTCCAGCTTGGTGATGTCACGCGACTCGTAGCCGGTGTACAGCTGGCGCGGGCGGCCAATCTTGTACGGGCTGGAGAGCATTTCTTTCCAGTGGGAGATCCAGCCCACGGTCCGTGCCAGGGCGAAGATCACGGTGAACATGCTGGTTGGAATGCCGATCGCCTTGAGGATGATCCCCGAGTAGAAGTCGACGTTCGGGTACAGCGAGCGTTCGATGAAGTACGGGTCGGTCAGGGCGATCTCTTCCAGGCGCATGGCCAGTTCGAGTTGCGGATCGTTGTTGATGCCCAGTTCCTTCAGCACTTCGTCGCAGGTCTGCTTCATGACGGTGGCGCGTGGGTCGCGGTTCTTGTAGACCCGGTGACCGAAGCCCATCAACTTGAACGGATCGTTCTTGTCCTTGGCCTTGGCAATGAACTTGTCGATGTTGGACACATCGCCGATTTCATCGAGCATGGTCAATACGGCTTCGTTCGCACCGCCGTGGGCAGGGCCCCACAGCGCGGCGATGCCGGCGGCGATACAGGCGAACGGGTTGGCACCCGAAGAGCCTGCCAGGCGCACGGTGGAGGTGGAGGCGTTTTGCTCGTGGTCGGCGTGGAGGATGAAGATCCGGTCCATTGCCTTGGCCAGCACCGGGCTGATCGGTTTGATCTCGCACGGGGTGTTGAACATCATGTGCAGGAAGTTTTCCGCGTACGTCAGGTCGTTGCGCGGGTACATCATGGGTTGGCCCATGGAGTACTTGTAAACCATTGCGGCCAGGGTCGGCATCTTGGCAACCAGGCGGATCGCGGAAATTTCGCGATGCTGCGGGTTATTGATGTCGAGGGAGTCGTGATAGAAGGCCGACAGGGCGCCGACCACGCCGCACATGACGGCCATCGGGTGGGCGTCGCGACGGAAGCCGTTGAAGAAGGTCTTCAACTGCTCGTGAACCATGGTGTGGTTCTTCACGGTGCTGACGAACTGGGCTTTTTGCTCGGCTGTTGGCAATTCGCCATTTAGCAGCAGGTAGCAGGTTTCCAGGTAGTCCGATTTTTCCGCCAGTTGCTCGATCGGGTAGCCCCGGTGCAGCAGGATGCCATTGTCGCCGTCGATATAGGTGATCTTCGACTCGCAAGAGGCGGTCGACATGAAGCCTGGGTCGAAAGTGAAACGGCCCGTGGCCGTCAGGCCCCGTACGTCTATAACATCGGGACCAACGGTGCCGGTTAAAATGGGCAGCTCGACGGGGGCTGCGCCCTCGATGATCAACTGCGCTTTTTTGTCAGCCATGTGGCCTCCTATTTATGCTTCAAATCATCAGACAGACCCCCCACGCAGGGCCCGCACCACTATAGTGAGATAAATTCAGATGTCAATTTGCCTAAAGTCTTGCCCCAGAAGGCTTTAACCGTACTTTTTCCTCGAAATTGCCCGCCATTTACGCCTTTTATCCCGCCAGCGCAATCCGCTATTAGGGTGAGGTGCGCGCGTTGTCATTAGTAACCTAACTGTCTATACTCGGCCACCGACCGCCAAGGGCTTTTGGGCTTGCTTTCATTGGGGGTCGCACTCCCTGGGTGGTGCTTACCTGACCAGTCGCACTCCCCAACAACTTTGCCCTGATTGTTAGGGGCTCTTCAGTGTGAAAAAAAGCCGTGAATAGCCAACGACCTGTAAACCTAGACCTAAGGACCATCAAACTCCCCATCACCGGCGTTACGTCGTTCCTGCACCGTGTTTCCGGCATCATCCTGTTCCTGGGCTTGGGCATCATGCTTTATGCATTGAGCAAATCCCTGGGTTCCGAGGAAGGATACGCCGAGGTGAAGGCATGCTTGACCAGCCCGCTGGCCAAGTTCGTAGCATGGGGCCTCCTGTCCGCTCTGCTGTATCACTTGGTAGCCGGTGTGCGCCACTTGATCATGGACATGGGCATCGGTGAGACGCTGGAAGGCGGCCGCCTGGGCTCGAAAATCATCATCGCCATTTCCGTGGTGCTGATCGTTCTGGCAGGAGTTTGGATATGGTAACCAGCGTTACGAACCTATCGCGTTCGGGCCTCTATGACTGGATGGCGCAGCGTGTGTCTGCGGTCGTTCTCGCGGCTTATTTCATTTTCCTGATCGGATACCTCGTCGCAAACCCGGGCATCGGCTACGAGCAATGGCACGGGCTGTTTTCCCACAATGCGATGCGAATCTTCAGCCTGCTGGCCCTTGTAGCCCTGGGCGCTCACGCCTGGGTCGGCATGTGGACCATCGCGACCGACTACCTGACGCCGATGGCGCTGGGCAAGTCCGCGACCGCAGTCCGTTTCCTCTTCCAGGCAGTATGCGGCGTCGCGATGTTCGCTTACTTCGTCTGGGGTGTGCAGATTCTTTGGGGTATCTGATTCATGGCTAACATTCCAACTATTTCCTTCGACGCCATCATCATTGGTGGCGGCGGTGCCGGCATGCGCGCAGCGCTGCAGCTGGCCCAGGGCGGTCACAAGACTGCCGTGATCACCAAGGTATTCCCGACGCGCTCCCACACCGTGTCGGCCCAGGGTGGCATCACCTGCGCCATCGCGTCCGCCGACCCGAACGATGACTGGCGCTGGCACATGTACGATACCGTCAAGGGTTCCGACTACATCGGTGACCAGGACGCTATCGAATACATGTGTCAGGAAGGCCCGGCCGCAGTGTTCGAGCTGGACCACATGGGCCTGCCGTTCTCCCGTACCGAACAAGGTCGTATCTACCAGCGTCCATTCGGCGGCCAGTCGAAGGACTACGGTAAAGGCGGCCAGGCTGCCCGTACCTGCGCTGCGTCCGACCGTACCGGTCACGCGCTGCTGCACACCCTTTATCAGGGCAACCTGAAAGCCGGCACCACGTTCCTGAACGAATACTACGCAGTGGATCTGGTGAAGAACGCCGACGGTGCATTCGTTGGCGTGATCGCCATCTGCATCGAAACCGGTGAAACCACCTACATCCGCGCCAAGGCTACCGTTCTGGCGACCGGCGGTGCAGGTCGTATCTACGCTTCCACCACCAATGCCCTGATCAACACCGGTGACGGCGTCGGCATGGCACTGCGTGCCGGCGTGCCGGTGCAGGACATCGAAATGTGGCAGTTCCACCCGACCGGCATCGCCGGCGCCGGTGTACTGGTCACCGAAGGTTGCCGTGGTGAAGGTGGTTACCTGATCAACAAGCACGGCGAGCGTTTCATGGAGCGTTATGCTCCGAACGCGAAAGACCTGGCGGGTCGTGACGTCGTTGCCCGTTCGATGGTCAAGGAAATCATCGCCGGTAACGGCTGTGGCCCGAATGGCGACCACGTACTGCTGAAGCTTGATCACCTGGGTGAAGAAGTGCTGCACAGCCGCCTGCCGGGTATCTGTGAGCTGTCCAAGACCTTTGCCCACGTTGACCCGGTGGTTGCTCCGGTTCCGGTTGTCCCAACCTGCCACTACATGATGGGCGGTGTTCCGACCAACATTCATGGCCAGGCGATCACCCAGAACGCCGAAGGCGTGGACGAGATCATCCACGGTCTGTTCGCGGTAGGCGAAGTGGCCTGCGTATCGGTACACGGTGCCAACCGTCTGGGCGGCAACTCGCTGCTCGACCTGGTGGTATTCGGCCGCGCGGCTGGCCTGCACCTGGAAAAAGCCCTGACCGACGGCATCGAATACGATGACGCCACCGACGCCAACATCGAGGCCGCCCTGTCGCGCCTGAACGCTCTGAACGAGCGCACTGATGGCGAAGACGTGGCAACCCTGCGTCGCGAGCTGCAAAGCTGCATGCAGAACTACTTCGGTGTATTCCGTACCGGCGAATACATGCAGAAGGGTATTGCCCAGCTGGCCGATCTGCGCAAGCGCATCGCCAACGTCAAGATCAACGATAAGAGCCAGGCGTTCAACACCGCTCGTATCGAAGCCCTTGAACTGCAAAACCTGCTGGAAGTGGCTGAAGCGACTGCGATCGCCGCCGAGGTTCGTAAGGAATCCCGTGGTGCTCACGCTCGTGAAGACTTTGAAGATCGCGATGACGAAAACTGGTTGTGCCACACCCTGTACTTCCCGGGTGACAAGCGCGTAACCAAGCGTGCCGTGAACTTCTCGCCGAAGACGGTTCCGACGTTTGAACCGAAGATTCGGACTTACTAAGGGTGGCTGCCATGTTGAAAGTCAGTGTTTATCGCTACAACCCTGATCAGGACGCTGCGCCGTTCATGCAGGAGTTCCAGGTCGATACCGGTGGTAAAGACCTGATGGTGCTGGATGTATTGGCACTGATCAAAGAGCAGGACGAGGGTTTCTCCTATCGTCGCTCTTGCCGTGAAGGTGTTTGCGGTTCCGACGGCATGAACATCAACGGCAAAAACGGCCTGGCGTGCATCACGCCGCTGTCCGCTGTTGTCAAAGGCAACAAGCTGATCGTTCGTCCTCTGCCAGGTTTGCCGGTTATCCGTGACCTGGTCGTCGATATGAGCATCTTCTACAAGCAATACGAGAAAGTTAAGCCGTTCCTGCAGAACGACACGCCGGCTCCGGCCATCGAGCGTCTGCAGTCCCCGGAAGAGCGTGAAAAGCTCGACGGTCTGTACGAGTGCATCCTGTGCGCCTGCTGCTCGACCTCGTGCCCGTCCTTCTGGTGGAACCCGGACAAGTTCCTGGGTCCAGCTGCCCTGCTGCAAGCGTATCGCTTCCTGGCAGACAGCCGTGACACCAAGACGTCCGAGCGCCTGGCTTCGCTGGATGACCCGTTCAGCGTATTCCGCTGCCGCGGGATCATGAACTGCGTCAACGTATGTCCCAAAGGCCTGAACCCGACTAAGGCCATTGGTCACATCCGTAACATGCTGCTGCAAAGCGGCGTGTAACTGACGTTGTAACAAGGCAGGACCGTTGTGCCCGTAAATGCTACGGCGCAGGCTTCAACCGGCGCCGTAGTTTTAACTTGAGCAGCGACTTACAAAGCCGCGGCTCTTATTTTGAAGAAATGAGACAAGCAGGGGCATTCGGGTTGGTACCCGAACTATCAGCGTGATCCTAAGTGGCTTGTTTTGGTCGCTGCACTTGGCCTTTTGCAAGCAAACTCGGTGTTTTCGCCGGTGGTGTCCCCAAATCGAGGGTGACCAAGCATGCAAGAAAGCGTGATGCAGCGCATGTGGAACAGCGGCTATCTTTCAGGTGGTAACGCTGCCTATGTGGAAGAGCTTTATGAGCTCTACCTGCACGACCCTAACGCTGTGCCAGAAGAATGGCGCACCAAATTTCAGACGTTGTCTTCAGACGGCAACGCTGCCACCGATGTATCGCACGCAACAATTCGCGATCAGTTCGTGCTGCTGGCAAAGAACCAGCGCCGCGCCCAGCCGGTTTCCGCCGGCAGCGTGAGCAGTGAGCACGAGAAGAAGCAAGTTGAAGTACTGCGACTGATCCAGGCCTACCGGATGCGTGGCCACCAGGCGGCCCAGCTTGACCCGCTGGGGCTCTGGCAGCGTCCTGCACCTGCAGACCTGTCGATCAATCATTACGGCTTGACCAATGCCGATCTTGATACGACCTTCCGTGCCGGCGACCTGTTCATCGGCAAAGAGGAAGCGAGCCTACGCGAAATTCACGAAGCGTTGCAGCAGACATATTGCCGCACCATCGGCGCTGAGTTCACGCACATCACCGATTCGGAGCAACGCCACTGGTTCCAGCATCGCCTGGAAGGCGTGCGTGGCCGTCCGGTATTGTCCGCCGACGTGCGCAGCCACCTGCTTGAGCGCGTGACCGCAGCCGAGGGCCTGGAAAAATACCTGGGTACCAAATACCCGGGCACCAAGCGTTTCGGCCTGGAAGGCGGCGAGAGCCTGATTCCGATGCTCGACGAGCTGATCCAGCGTTCCGGTTCCTACGGCACCAAGGAAATCGTGATCGGCATGGCCCACCGTGGTCGCCTGAACGTGTTGGTCAACACCTTCGGCAAGAACCCGCGTGAGCTGTTCGACGAGTTCGAAGGCAAGAAGAAGGTCGAGCTGGGTTCCGGTGACGTTAAATACCACCAGGGCTTCTCGTCCAACGTGATGACCACCGGCGGTGAAGTTCACCTGGCCATGGCGTTCAACCCATCCCACCTGGAAATCGTTTCTCCAGTGGTCGAGGGTTCGGTCCGTGCTCGCCAGGATCGTCGTAACGACACTACCGGTGAAAAGGTCCTGCCGATTTCCATCCACGGTGACGCGGCATTCGCCGGTCAAGGCGTGGTCCTGGAAACGTTCCAGATGTCGCAGACCCGCGGCTTCAAGACCGGCGGTACCGTTCACATCGTCATCAACAACCAGGTTGGCTTCACCATCAGCAACCCGTTGGATGCGCGTTCCACCGAGTACGCCACCGACGTTGCCAAGATGATCCAGGCGCCGATCCTCCATGTGAATGGCGATGATCCGGAAGCCGTGCTGTTCGTGACCCAACTGGCTGTCGACTACCGCATGCAGTTCAAGCGTGACGTGGTGATCGACCTGGTTTGCTACCGCCGTCGCGGTCACAACGAAGCCGACGAGCCAAGCGGCACCCAGCCGTTGATGTACCAGCAGATCACCAAGCAGCGCACCACCCGTGAGCTGTATGCCGAAAGCCTGACCAAGGCCGGTATCGTTGACGATGAACGGGTTCAGGCGAAGATCGATGAATACCGCAACGCGCTGGACAATGGTCTGCATGTCGTAAAAAGCCTGGTCAAGGAGCCGAACAAAGAGCTGTTCGTTGACTGGCGTCCGTACCTGGGTCACACCTGGACGGCGCGTCACGACACCTCGTTCGATCTGAAGACCCTGCAGGAACTGTCCGCCAAGCTGCTGGAAATCCCGGATGGCTTCGTGGTGCAGCGCCAGGTTGCGAAGATCTACGAAGACCGTCAAAAGATGCAAGCCGGCGGCCTGCCGATCAACTGGGGTTATGCCGAAACCATGGCGTACGCGACCCTGGCGTTCGAAGGTCACCCGATCCGCATGACCGGCCAGGACATCGGCCGTGGTACGTTCTCGCACCGTCACGCGGTACTGCACAACCAGAAAGACGCGGGCACCTACATCCCGTTGCAGAACCTGTACGAAGGCCAGCCGCGTTTCGACCTGTACGATTCGTTCCTGTCCGAAGAAGCCGTACTGGCGTTCGAATACGGTTACTCGACCACCACGCCGCAGGCGCTGGTGATCTGGGAAGCCCAGTTCGGCGACTTCGCCAACGGTGCCCAGGTGGTTATCGACCAGTTCATCACCAGCGGCGAGCACAAGTGGGGCCGTCTGTGCGGTCTGACCATGCTGCTGCCACACGGTTATGAAGGTCAGGGGCCGGAGCACTCCTCGGCCCGTCTGGAGCGTTACCTGCAGCTGTGCGCCGAGCACAACATCCAGGTGTGCGTGCCGACCACCCCGGCGCAGATCTACCACTTGCTGCGTCGCCAGGTGATCCGCCCGCTGCGCAAGCCGCTGGTAGTGCTGACCCCGAAATCGCTGCTGCGTCACAAATTGGCCATCTCGACCCTGGAAGATCTGGCGGATGGTTCGTTCCAGACCGTGATTCCAGAGATCGATACGCTGGACGCGGCCAAGGTCACTCGCCTGATCCTGTGCAGCGGCAAGGTCTACTACGACCTGCTGGAAAAACGCCGTGCCGAAGGCCGCGAAGACATCGCCATCGTGCGTATCGAGCAGCTTTACCCGTTCCCGGAAGATGACCTCATGGAGATCATCGCGCCTTACACCAACCTCACCAATGTGGTGTGGTGTCAGGAAGAACCGATGAACCAGGGCGCTTGGTACAGCAGCCAGCATCACCTGCGCCGCAGCATCGGTAACCACAACAAGGCCCTGGGCCTGGAATACGCCGGCCGTGATGCTTCCGCTGCACCTGCGTGTGGTTATGCGTCGATGCACGCCGAGCAGCAGGAAAAACTGCTGCAAGATGCTTTCACTGTTTAACGCCTTCGCGCTGACTGAAACCGAATTTTAAGGACCCACAGATAATGGCTATCGAAATCAAAGCCCCGTCATTCCCGGAATCGGTTGCCGATGGCACCGTTGCCACCTGGCACAAGAAACCAGGTGAGGCCGTCAAGCGTGACGACCTGATCGTCGACATCGAGACCGACAAAGTCGTGCTGGAAGTGTTGGCCGAAGCTGACGGCGTGCTGGGCGCAATCGTTGCCGAAGAGGGCGCTACCGTTCTGTCGAACCAGGTACTCGGCTCGATCGAAGAGGGCAGCGCTGCCGCTGCTCCTGCTGCCGCTGCTGCACCGGCCGCTGCCTCGGCACCTGCTGCCGCTCCGGCTGCGGGTGGCGAAGATCCAATCGCTGCACCGGCTGCTCGCCAGTTGGCCGAAGAAAACGGCATCAACCTGGCTTCCATCAAAGGCACCGGCAAAGACGGCCGTGTGACCAAGGAAGATGTGGTCGCTGCTGTTGAAGCCAAGAAAAACGCTCCGGCTGCCGCGCCTGCCAAGGCTGCTGCCCCGGCTGCCGCTGCGCCTGTGTTCGCTGCCGGCGACCGCACCGAGAAGCGTGTACCGATGACCCGCGTGCGTGCCACCGTGGCCAAGCGCCTGGTTGAAGCACAGTCGAACATGGCGATGCTGACCACTTTCAACGAAGTCGACATGACCGAAGTCATGGCCCTGCGTTCGAAGTACAAGGATCTGTTCGAGAAGTCCCACAACGGCGTGCGCCTGGGCTTCATGTCGTTCTTCGTGAAAGCGGCCACCGAAGCGCTGAAACGCTTCCCGGCAGTCAACGCTTCCATCGACGGCGGCGACATCGTTTATCACGGTTATGCAGACGTCGGCGTTGCCGTGTCCAGCGACCGTGGCCTGGTGGTCCCGGTCCTGCGTAACGCCGAACTGATGAGCCTGGCTGAAATCGAAGGCGGCATCGCCGGCTTCGGCAAGAAAGCCCGTGACGGCAAGCTGACCATCGACGAGATGACCGGTGGTACCTTCACCATCACCAACGGTGGTACCTTCGGTTCGATGATGTCGACGCCGATCGTTAACCCGCCACAAGCCGCGATCCTGGGCATGCACAACATCATCCAGCGTCCGATGGCCATCAACGGCCAAGTCGTGATCCGCCCAATGATGTACCTGGCGCTGTCTTACGATCACCGCCTGATCGATGGTAAAGAAGCCGTGACTTTCCTGGTGACCATCAAGAACCTGCTGGAAGACCCGGCTCGTCTGCTGCTGGATATCTGATAGAAGCAGCTGCAGGTCTCAAGTGACAGATTGCCGGATAAGGCAGTTGGGCTTGGGGCTTGCGGCTTGAAAGCTTGCTGCTAAATAGAGGAACTATTTTCATGTCGCAGAAATTTGACGTTGTAGTGATTGGTGCGGGTCCTGGCGGCTACGTTGCCGCCATCAAGGCCGCACAACTGGGCCTCTCGACTGCTTGCATTGAAAAATACACCGACAAGGAAGGCAAACTGGCACTGGGCGGTACTTGCCTGAACGTCGGTTGCATTCCTTCCAAGGCGCTGCTGGACAGCTCCTGGAAATTCCACGAAGCCCAGGACGGCTTCGCGATCCACGGCATCAACCATGCCGGCGTGACCATGGACGTGCCAGCAATGGTCGGCCGTAAAGCCAACATCGTTAAAGGCCTGACTTCCGGCGTTGCGACCTTGTTCAAGGCCAACGGCGTGACTTCCCTGCAAGGCCACGGCAAACTGCTGGCCGGCAAGAAAGTTGAAATCACCAAGCCGGACGGCTCGGTAGAAATCATCGAAGCCGAGAACGTGATCCTGGCCCCAGGTTCGCGTCCAATCGACATTCCACCGGCTCCGGTTGACCAGAACGTGATCGTTGATTCGACCGGCGCCCTGGAATTCCAGGCCGTGCCTAAGCGCCTGGGCGTGATCGGCGCTGGCGTCATCGGCCTGGAACTGGGTTCGGTCTGGTCCCGCCTGGGTTCCGAAGTGACCGTGCTGGAAGCCCTGGACACGTTCCTGCTGGCTGCCGACACCGCGGTGTCCAAAGAAGCGCTGAAAACCCTGACCAAACAAGGTCTGGACATCAAGCTGGGCGCTCGCGTGACCGGCTCTAAGGTTAATGGCGAAGAAGTCGTCGTGACCTACACCGACAAGGATGGCGAACAGACCATCACTTTCGACAAGCTGATCGTGGCCGTTGGTCGCCGTCCAGTGACCACCGACCTGCTGGCTTCCGACAGCGGCGTGAACATCGACGAGCGTGGCTTCATCCACGTTGACGATCACTGCGCTACCACCGTTCCGGGCGTCTACGCCATTGGCGACGTGGTTCGCGGCATGATGCTCGCGCACAAGGCTTCCGAAGAAGGCATCATGGTTGTCGAGCGCATCAAGGGTCACAAGACCCAGATGAACTACGACCTGATCCCATCGGTTATCTACACCCACCCGGAAATTGCATGGGTCGGCAAGAACGAACAGCAGTTGAAAGCTGAAGGCGTTGAAGTTAACGTCGGCACCTTCCCGTTCGCCGCTTCTGGCCGTGCCATGGCAGCCAACGACACCGGTGGTTTTGTCAAAGTCATCGCTGATGCCAAGACTGACCGCGTATTGGGCGTCCACGTGATTGGCCCAGGCGCAGCAGAACTGGTTCAGCAGGGCGCGATCGGTATGGAATTCGGCACCAGTGCCGAGGACATCGGCATGATGGTCTTCTCCCATCCGACCCTGTCCGAAGCGCTGCACGAAGCCGCGTTGGCAGTGAATGGCCATGCCATCCACATCGCCAACAAGAAGAAGCGCTAAGCGAGATAATAAGAAACCACGGCGGAGTTGCCCGTCGTGAGCCTTGCGCGCAAGACTCACCGCGGAATATCCGCTGGACGCAGTCTTGCGCAGCTTTACGGGCCTTGAGCCCCGCAAGTTGCGCAAGCAGCAGTCACAGGTGGCGCGGCACTCATAATGAGCGCAGCGCCGAATGCGCAGTACCTAACGAAGACGGTAAAAAGCATGAATCTTCACGAGTATCAGGGTAAGCAGCTGTTCGCTGAATACGGCCTGCCAGTTTCCAAGGGCTACGCAGTAGACACCCCGGAAGCAGCAGCAGAAGCTTGCGACAAAATCGGCGGCACCGAGTGGGTTGTCAAAGCCCAGGTCCACGCTGGTGGTCGCGGTAAAGCGGGCGGCGTTAAGCTGGTTCGCAGCAAAGAAGACGCCAAGGCCTTCGCACAGCAGTGGCTGGGCAAGCGTCTGGTGACTTACCAGACTGATGCCAATGGCCAGCCAGTCACCAAGATCCTGGTTGAATCGTGCACTGATATCGCTAAAGAGCTGTACCTGGGCGCTGTCGTTGACCGTTCGAGCCGTCGCATCGTGTTCATGGCTTCCACCGAAGGTGGCGTGGACATCGAGAAGATCGCTCACGAAACCCCAGAAAAAATTCTGAAAGCCACTATCGACCCACTGGTTGGCGCCCAGCCATTCCAGGGTCGCGAGCTGGCTTTCCAGCTGGGCCTGGAAGGCAAGCAAGTTGCCCAGTTCGCCAAGATCTTCGTAGGTCTGGCCAAACTGTTCCAGGATCACGATCTGGCCCTGCTGGAAGTGAACCCGCTGGTGATCAAGGCTGACGGCGATCTGCACTGCCTCGACGCCAAGATCAACATCGACGCCAACGCCATGTACCGTCAGCCTAAGCTGAAGACTTTCCACGATCCGTCGCAAGACGATCCGCGCGAAGCGCACGCTGCCAAGTTCGAACTGAACTACGTAGCCCTGGAAGGTAACATCGGTTGCATGGTCAACGGTGCCGGCCTGGCCATGGGTACCATGGACATCGTCAACCTGCATGGCGGCAAACCAGCCAACTTCCTCGACGTGGGCGGTGGTGCTACCAAGGAACGCGTAACCGAAGCCTTCAAGATCATCCTGTCCGACTCCAACGTCGCTGCAGTACTGGTCAACATCTTCGGCGGCATCGTTCGTTGCGACATGATTGCCGAAGGCATCATCGGCGCAGTGAAAGAAGTCGGCGTTAAAATCCCGGTTGTTGTTCGCCTTGAAGGCAACAACGCTGAACTGGGCGCTAAAGTACTGGCAGAAAGCGGTTTGAACATCATCGCGGCTACCAGCCTGACCGACGCTGCTCAACAAGTTGTCAAAGCTGCGGAGGGCAAATAATGAGCGTCCTGATCAATAAAGACACCAAAGTTATCTGCCAGGGTATTACCGGTTCGCAAGGTAGTTTCCACACCCAGCAAGCCATCGAATACGGCACCAAGATGGTTGGCGGCGTAACCCCGGGCAAAGGCGGCACCGAGCACCTGGGCCTGCCAGTGTTCAACACCGTGAAAGACGCTGTAGCTGCCACTGGCGCCACCGCCAGCGTGATCTACGTTCCAGCTCCTTTCTGCAAGGACTCGATCCTGGAAGCGGCATTCGGCGGCATCAAGCTGATCGTGTGCATCACCGAAGGCATTCCTACCCTGGACATGCTGGACGCTAAAGTTAAGTGCGACGAGCTGGGCGTAGTCCTGATCGGCCCTAACTGCCCAGGCGTGATCACTCCAGGCGAATGCAAGATCGGCATCATGCCAGGTCACATTCACTTGCCAGGTAAAGTCGGTATCGTTTCCCGTTCCGGCACCCTGACCTACGAAGCTGTGAAGCAAACTACTGACGCCGGTTTCGGTCAGTCGACTTGCGTCGGCATCGGCGGTGACCCGATCCCGGGCTCCAACTTCATCGATATCCTGAAGCTGTTCCAGGAAGACCCGAAGACCGAAGCGATCGTGATGATCGGTGAGATCGGCGGTTCGGCTGAAGAAGAAGCGGCTGCCTACATCAAGGCACACGTGACCAAGCCGGTTGTTTCCTACATCGCTGGTGTGACTGCCCCTGCGGGCAAGCGCATGGGCCATGCTGGCGCAATCATCTCTGGCGGCAAAGGCACTGCAGACGAGAAATTCGCTGCACTGCAAGACGCAGGCGTTAAAACCGTGCGTTCGCTGGCAGACATCGGCAAGGCCTTGGCCGAGCTGACCGGTTGGGCTGTC
The DNA here is from genome assembly GCF_900005955.1 of Pseudomonas sp. 8 R 14. Taxonomy (NCBI): domain Bacteria; kingdom Pseudomonadati; phylum Pseudomonadota; class Gammaproteobacteria; order Pseudomonadales; family Pseudomonadaceae; genus Pseudomonas; species Pseudomonas sp. 8 R 14. Next base: position 112,931 of record NZ_CVTH01000034.1, read on the forward strand.
AAGTAAGCCTCGCGCTTAGCTGACGCTTTACCAGCAAAGGCCACCTTCGGGTGGCCTTTGTGCATTCTGCAGATTGTTGACGATTCAAATGTGGGAGGGGGCTTGCCCCCGATTGCAGTGCATCAGCCAGCTGATGTGGGACTGACGCACCGCTATCGGGAGCAAGCCCCCTCCCACAATTTTGTTTGTATTGCCAAATTAAGTATGAAAACGCGACATCGAGATGTCGCTTATCGGACAGTACGCCCCGCAACAGTGCGTTTGTCAGGCTAATTCTGTACCCTAGCCGCCTCTTTATGCGTCCGCCTCCCAAAAGGAAGCTGCGCGCTAGACCGGTCGGTGCCCATAAGGGCCGGCAGCATTTCCCTCATCCATAGGGAATCCCTCTCTAAATTCCGATTCAGTAGTGTGGTATTTCCTCAAATGAAAGTGTTGAAAAGCCAGGACATCCTGGCGTTGGGCTTCATGACCTTCGCCCTGTTCGTGGGCGCCGGCAACATCATCTTCCCGCCTATCGTTGGTTTGCAGTCCGGGCCTCATGTCTGGATGGCGGCGCTGGGCTTCCTGATCACCGCCGTTGGCCTGCCGGTGGTCACCGTGATCGCCCTGGCCAAGGTCGGTGGCGGCATGGACGCGCTGAGCAGCCCGATCGGCAAGATCGCCGGTGGCCTGCTCGCGGCGGCGGCGTATCTGGCGGTAGGGCCGCTGTTCGCCACCCCGCGTACCGCGACCGTGTCGTTTGAAGTGGGCCTGGCGCCGCTGACCGGCGAAAGCCCGCTGGCGCTGTTCCTCTACAGCTCGGTGTATTTCCTGGTGGTGTTCTTTGTCTCCTTGTACCCAGGCCGACTGCTGGACACCGTGGGTCGCTTCCTGGCGCCGCTGAAGATCATCGCCCTGGCCATCCTCGGCATTGCCGCGTTTGCCCTGCCGGCAGGTGAGGTGGGTGTCGCCACCCCGGAATACGTCGCCGCACCGTTTTCCCAGGGCTTTATCAATGGCTACCTGACCATGGATACCCTGGGGGCGCTGGTGTTTGGCATTGTGATCGTCAATGCGATCCGTTCCCGTGGTGTCGAATCGCCCAAGCTGATCACCCGCTACGCGATCATTGCCGGGTTGATTGCCGGCGTCGGTTTGGCGCTGGTGTATGTCAGCCTGTTCCGCCTCGGGTCGGGCAGCCATGAAGTCGCTGCCGGCGCTGCCAATGGCGCCGCAGTGCTGCACGCTTATGTTCAGCACACCTTCGGTTCCCTGGGCAGTGGGTTCCTGGCTGTATTGATCTCCCTGGCATGCCTGGTCACTGCCGTCGGCCTGACCTGCGCATGTGCCGAGTACTTCAGCAAAATCCTGCCGCTGTCCTACAAGACCCTGGTAGTGATCCTGGCGCTGTTCTCGCTGTTCGTGTCGAACCTGGGCCTGACCAAGCTGATTGCGTTCTCGATCCCGGTACTCACCGCGATCTACCCGCCGTGCATCGTGCTGGTGGCCTTGAGCTTCTGCAAAGACTTCTGGCAGGAACAGGGCCGTATCGTCGGGCCGGTGATGCTGGTGTCGTTCATCTTTGGTTGCATCGACGCGCTCAAGGGCGCAGGCCTGGCAGGCTGGATGCCTTCGCAGCTGGCGAACCTGCCGCTGAGCGAGCAAGGCCTGGCGTGGCTGGTGCCGTCGGTGATGACGCTGGTTGTGGCGGTCGTCATTGATCGCATGCTGGGTAAGCGCAGCGAAGCCATCGCATAACAAGCGGGTTTCATGCAGTACGGAAATGCCTCGTATCAATCGATACGGGGCATTTTTTTTGAGCGCAAGGCAGTGTCTTTTTCTTTGCGCTAACGTCGAACAGACGCAAAAAGTTTCTCAATCTTCTTTCTGCAAGGACCCGCATGTCGTTCGTCGAAGCCAATCAGATCCACCTGCTTGCCGCCCTCTGGTTCATCCTGTGCTGGGGCGGCTACACCCGTTATGCCACCTGGAAAGCCCGAGACACCGCGTGCCTGGCCAGCGTGCTGCATTTGTATCGCGAGGACTGGATGCGCCGCATGCTGCTGCGTGACAACCGCATCGCCGATGCCAGCGTGATCGGCAACCTGGAGCGTAATGCCTCATTCTTCGCCTCCAGCACCTTGATCATCCTCGCCGGCATTCTCACGGTGCTGGGGGCTTCCGAGCGGGCGGTGTCATTGCTGGCGGACATACCCATGGTGCAGCAGGCCTCCCAGGGCATGTCGGAGATCAAGCTGCTCTGCCTGGCGCTGGTCTTCGTGTATGCCTTCTTCACCTTCAGTTGGTGCATGCGCCAGTACAACTTTGCCGCGGTGCTGGTCGGGTCGGCACCGATGATCGGTGAACGGCATGTGTCGGAGCAGGAGCGCAAGGCGTTTGCCCTGCGTGCGGCGCGGGTGATCTCCATGGCCGCCAACCAGTTCAACTTTGGCCTGCGTTCTTATTACTTCGGCATGACCATGCTGGCGTGGTTCGTCAGCCCCTGGTTGTTCATGTTGATGAGTGCCGGGGTGGTGTTTGTGTTGTATCGCCGGGAGTTTCATTCCGACGTACTGCAAGTGATGGTGTATACGCAGACGGATACACCGATGCCTGAGCCCGCCAAAGAGGAGATTTAATGCGTGACGCGCTGAGTTAAAAACAACAGGCAAAGTAAAGCCCGCTCTATAAGCGGGCTTTCTTTTTATTGCAGCGAAGCTATTTCATGCAGCGGTATCAGGAACCGGTGGCAGGAGTAGCTGGTGCTGCTTCTTTTGCGGCGGCTTCGTTCGATTCAGCCTGAGCTTTGGCAGCATCGGCGTTTTCTTTCGCAGCGTCGTTCACTTTATCCTGAGCTTTCGCCATGTCTTTTTGAGCTTGCTCAGAATGCGCTGCGGCATCTTGGGCTTTGTCTTCGGATTTCTTGTCGCAAGCAGCGAGACCGAGGGCAGCGGCCAACATCATGGAAATAGCTAAAGTCTTACGCATGGGGTGTTTCTCCTTAGTGAAGATATCTACTGGCCTTTCGAGCATGGCCGTTCAGCATTAGTTCCTTTTATTCCACAGATATATAAACAACGACCTCAAAGGAACTTTCGCCCGCACCGTCTATTTCGCCCATCAACACTAATAAGAGTCTGCAACGAATGACCGAAAATCCCTTGTTAGAGCGCGCGACGCGCTTTGTCTCGGCCTTGCGCCATTGTCAGGTGCTGGGTATCAGCGTTCATCATGCCAGCGAGGAGGGCATCACGTTGGCCATGCCTTACGCCCCGCAGTTGGTGGGTGATCCCCAGACCGGCGTGATCCACGGTGGCGCGTTGACATCCTTGATGGATACCGCCTGCGGCATGGCCACCCTGTGTGTCCTGCCGGAGTTCGAGGTGTGCCCGACCCTGGACCTGCGTGTCGACTATATGCATCCCGCCGAGCCGCATAAGCCGGTATATGGTTTCGCCCAATGCTACCGGGTGACCACCGACGTGATCTTCACCCGTGGTTTTGCCTACCAGGACGATCCGCAACAACCCATCGCCCATGTGGTGGGCACTTTCATGCGCATGGGCAAGCGTCTCAAGGGCACCCACGGGTTGGGGCGCGCGATCAAGGGAGAGCAGGCATGACCCATCGATTCAAGACCCGCCTGGAACAGGCTCATCAGCGCGGCAACTACGAGGCGCTGCTGGACCTGATCCCCTACGCCAAACTGATCGGTATCGAATGCACCCGGCTGGGGGATGAATTGCTGTTTCGCCTGCCGGCCCACAAGGACAATATTGGTAACCCCATATTGCCGGCGCTTCACGGCGGGGTGATTGCCGGCTTCATGGAACTGGCAGCGGCGTTGCACCTGCTGGTGTTTACCGGAGCGCCGGGCCTCCCGAAAATCATCGATTTCTCCCTCGATTACCTGCGCGCCGGCCAGTTTCGCGACACTTACGCCAAATGCCAGGTGTGGCGCCAGGGCCGACGGGTGGCGAATGTGGCGATCACCGCCTGGCAAACCACCGCCGCCGAGCCCATCGCCACCGCCCGTGCGCATTTCAAGATCGAGGACGTGGTCCGCCCTTGAAATCCTGCTCTTAGCCCCCAACTTTGATGACAACCCGCCGCCAACCCTTCAGGGCGCGGCCACTGCCATCCAATTGGAGTTTGATGACCATGAGTGTGGAAACTCAAAAGGAAACCCTGGGCTTCCAGACCGAGGTGAAGCAACTGCTGCACCTCATGATCCATTCGCTGTATTCCAACAAGGAAATCTTCCTTCGCGAATTGATCTCGAACGCCTCTGACGCTGTCGACAAATTACGTTTCGAAGCCCTGTCCAAGCCTGAACTGCTGGAAGGCGGCGCGGAACTGAAAATCCGTGTGAGCTTCGACAAAGACGCCAATACCGTCACCCTCGAAGACAACGGTATCGGCATGAGCCGTGAAGATGCGATCACCCACCTGGGGACCATCGCCAAATCCGGTACCGCCGACTTCATGAAAAACCTGTCCGGCGACCAGAAGAAAGATTCGCACCTGATCGGCCAGTTCGGTGTGGGCTTCTACTCGGCCTTCATCGTGGCCGACAAGGTTGAAGTGTTCAGCCGTCGTGCCGGCCTTGACGCCAGCGAAGGCGTGCACTGGGCTTCCAAGGGCGAGGGCGAATTTGAAATCGCCACCATCGACAAGGCTGACCGTGGTACCCGCATCGTCCTGCACCTCAAATCCGGTGAAGACGAGTTCGCCGACGGCTGGCGCCTGCGCAATATCATCAAGAAGTACTCCGACCATATTGCCTTGCCGATCGAGCTGCCGAAAGAACAAGCGGCTGCCGAAGGTGAAGAGAAGCCTGCCCAGGAATGGGAAACCGTCAACCGCGCCAGTGCCCTGTGGACCCGTCCGCGTACCGAGATCAAGGACGAGGAATACCAGGAGTTCTACAAGCATATCGGCCACGACTACGAAAACCCGCTGAGCTGGAGCCATAACAAGGTCGAAGGCAAGCTGGAATACAGCTCGCTGCTCTACGTGCCGACCCGTGCGCCGTTCGACCTGTACCAGCGTGAAGCGCCAAAAGGCCTGAAGCTCTACGTGCAGCGCGTGTTCGTGATGGACCAGGCGGAGTCGTTCCTGCCGCTGTACCTGCGCTTTATCAAGGGTGTGGTCGACTCCAATGACCTGTCGCTGAACGTGTCGCGGGAAATCCTGCAAAAAGACCCGATCATCGATTCCATGAAGTCGGCGCTGACCAAGCGCGTACTCGACATGCTGGAAAAACTGGCGAAGAACGAGCCAGAGCAATACAAGGGTTTCTGGAAAAACTTCGGCCAGGTCATGAAAGAAGGCCCGGCGGAAGATTTTGCCAACAAGGAAAAAATCGCCGGTCTGCTGCGCTTTGCTTCCACCCAGGGTGAAGAGGGCGAGCAGGTGGTGTCCCTGGCCGAGTACCTGGCACGTGCCAAGGAAGGCCAGGACAAGATTTACTACCTCACCGGCGAAACCTACGCACAGGTCAAGAACAGCCCGCACCTGGAAGTCTTCCGTAAGAAAGGCATCGAAGTGCTGCTGCTGACCGACCGTATCGATGAGTGGCTGATGAGCTACCTCAACGAGTTCGACGGCAAATCCTTTGTCGACGTGGCCCGTGGCGACCTGGACCTGGGTAACCTGGACTCCGAGGAAGAGAAGAAAGAAGCCGAGGAGGTCGCCAAGGCCAAAGAAGGCCTGGTTGAGCGGATCAAGGCGTCCCTGGGCGATGCCGTCAGCGAAGTGCGGGTTTCCCACCGTCTGACCGATTCCCCGGCGATCCTGGCCATCGGCGAGCAGGACCTGGGCATGCAGATGCGCCAGATCCTCGAAGCCAGCGGCCAGAAGGTCCCGGACTCCAAGCCGATCTTCGAATTCAACCCGGCTCACCCGTTGATCGAGAAACTCGACGGCGAGCAGAGCGAAGAGCGCTTTGGCGACCTGTCCCACATCCTTTTCGACCAGGCGGCCCTGGCCGCTGGCGACAGCCTCAAGGACCCGGCCGCCTACGTGCGCCGACTGAACAAGCTGTTGGTTGAACTGTCGGTTTGATACCGTTGTAGAAAAACCCGCTTCGGCGGGTTTTTTCGTTTGTAGGAGCGAGCTTGCTCGCGAAAAAACTGCGGGCGGCGCTGGGTGTCAGGTTGCCCGCGTGATCGTTGAGGTTCTTCGCGAGCAAGCTCGCACCTACAGCCTATTTCCGTTCTAGTGATCTTCAACTGGAGAAAATGATGAGCCAAGTCACTGTGCGTTCCGTGGTCTATCAGATTGATGGCCAGTCTTATGAAAGCCGCCTGGCGTTCGATGCCAGCCAAAAGAACCCGCTGCCCGGCCTGCTGATGGCGCCGAACTGGATGGGGGTGAGTGCGGGTGCCGAGGAGATCGCCAAGAGCGTTGCCGCCAAGGGCTACGTGGTGCTGATCGCCGACCTCTACGGGCAAACCGTGCGCCCGTCGAATGGCGATGAAGCCGGCGCCGCAATGATGCCGTTGAAGAATGATCGCCCGTTGCTGAACAAACGCATGCAGGCTGCCCTTGAGCAGCTGCAGGGCCAGACCGAAGCGGCAGTGGACACCTCGAAGCTGGCCACCTTTGGTTTCTGCTTCGGCGGTTGCTGCTCCCTGGAGCTGGCACGTACCGGTGCGCCATTGAAGGCTGCCGTATCGTTCCACGGTACCCTCGACACGCCGAACCCGGCAGACGCGAAAAACATCAAGGGTCCAGTGCTGGTACTGCACGGTGCTTCCGACCCGTTGGTGCCGAAAGAGCAACTGCCGGCGTTCGAAGATGAAATGAACGCGGCCGGCGTGGATTGGCAATTGCTGAGTTACGGCGGTGCGGTGCATTCCTTCACTGACCCGGATGCCAATGTGCCGGGCAAGATGATGTATGACGCCAAGACCGCTGCACGGGCGTTCCGGTCGATGCATAACTTGCTGGATGAAGTGTTCAAGGGCTGAATCTTCAGCGCCTGTTCCGGCGTCATCGGGGGCTTGCCCCCGATAGCTATCTCACCGGCAACTCAATTCTTTCAGTTTCACCCGGCACCGTCGGCCAATCCCCAGCGGCCCAGCGTTGCCTGGCCTGCTCGATCTTCAACGGATCGCTCGCGACAAAATTCCAATTGATCCGCCGTGGCCCATCCAGCGGTGCTCCGCCAAACACCACCAACTGGCAATCGCTCTCGGCGAACAGGGTCATTGCCTGCCCGGCCGGCAATACCACCAGGCTGTGCACCTCAAGCCGCTCACCCTCCAACTGGGCTTCACCCTCCAGCACATACACCGCGCGTTCCTCGTGCTCGTCAGGAATCAGCAGGGTCGTGGCCGTTTGCATGTGTACATCTGCATACAACGTAGGCGACAGCACCGGCACCGGTGATTTGAGGCAGAAGCCACTGCCGGCGATCAGGCGAATCCGCACGCCTAGGTTGTCACTCACCGGCAGGCTCGCTGCAGGGTGATGGCTGTAGTGTCCCGGCCCCGCTTCGTGGTCCTTGGGCGACGCCAGCCACACTTGCAGGCCATGCATGCTGAAACCGTGGGCCTTGAGTGCCTCGGGTGTGCGCTCGACATGGGCGATTGCACCGCCTGCAGTCATCCAGCTGACATCACCGGCCTCTACCACTTGATCCGACCCCAGGCTGTCCTTGTGCTGCAGTGCGCCTTCGAACAGATAGGTGAGGGTGGACAGGCCGATATGCGGGTGCTGGCGGATGTTCATGCCGCTGCCCGGTGCATAGCGGGTAGGCAGCACATGGTCGAAAAACACAAAGGGCCCGACGCTGCGACATTCCCGCGAGGGCAGCGGGCGCAGGATCGGCTGGCCTTCGACATCTTCGGGGCGTGGGCGGATCACGGTGAGGGTGGTCATGGTGCGTCCCAGTCTGAGCGGGTTGTAGGGTAATGAGCATAACCCGCTCGACGGGAGGTTGCCGCTATTGGCTGAACGCGCCTTCAGAGAGGCGGGTTTCGATGGTGACCTCGGCGGTGGTCATCAGCTTGTGTACCGGGCAGCGATCGGCCACACGGTGCAGCTCGTCGCGCTGTTCGTCGGTGAGTACGCCCTTGAGCGTCAGCTTGACGTTGAGCCTGTATTTGCCCTTTTGCTCTTCGCTGGCGTCGTGGGTGACTTCCACGGTCACGCCGGTCAGGGGGATGTCTTTTTTCTGGGCATAGAGCTTGACGGTCAGCGCCTTGCACGATGCCAGCGCGGCGTCGAAGTAATCGTGGGGGGAGGGCGCCGAGTCGTCACCACCCAGGCTCTTGGGCAGGTCGGTAAACAGCTCGTGGTTATTGATATTGACGCTGTGGCGGAAGTTGTCGGCGTTCAGCGTATTGACGGTAACAGGCATGGCAAACCTCACGGGGTGGCAGAAGGAAGGTCATGCAGTTATAGAGCATGCTGGCACGGGGGTGTTCCACATTTTTTTGCCGGCTGAACCCCGGTACGACACGCAAGGTCTACCGGTATTCGCCCTTATCGAGGTTATACCGTGCCCTGGACCCGCTTGAGTCTCGCCCTGTTGCTCGCCGCCAACAGTCTTGCCGCGCAGGCTCGCGACTATGCCTACAGCGATGCCCACCTGCATTACGTGGATTTCTTCCAGGAAACGGCGGGGATGGACACGTTGCTCAAGGCGATGGCAGAAAATCGCATCGAGCATGTCATGATTTCCGGCATTCCCGTCGCAAAGAAATGGCACGAAGACGAGCCCAAGCGCCCGCGCTACTACACCGGTGATGACGCGGATGCCTATTGGTACAGCGCCACGGACGTGATTGTTGCCGCAGCGGTAAATAAACTGACACCTGAACAGCGCCAGCACTTTCATCCATTTCTGTCCGGCTTCAACCCCAATGACAAGAATTCGGATGCCCATATCCAGCGCATGCTCGACCTCAACCCGGGGCTGTGGCAGGGCATCGGTGAAGTGTTTACCCGTCACGACGACCTTACCGCCCTCACATCGGGGGATACCCCGCGCGCCAACAACGAGGCCATGACGCGCATCTATCACCTGGCGGCGGAAAACGACTTGCCGGTGATGCTGCACTCCAACATCACCTCCAAGCGCGAGCGTAACCCGCTGTACCTCGCCGAAGTGGAAGAGCCGCTGCGCAACCACCCGCACACCCGCTTTATCTGGGCTCACGCCGGCACCAGCAAGGAAATTCACCGCCACCAGGTGCAAATGGACTTTTTGCTGCCCACCTTGAACCGTATGCTCGAGGCTTACCCCAACCTGTATATCGACCTGTCCTGGAGCATGCTCACGCCGTACTTGCTGGATGATGGGGGCAAGCCTCGGCCGGAGTGGGTAACGCTGGTGGAGCGCTTCCCGGAGCGCTTTATGCTGGGTTCGGATGTCGTCGGGCGTTTCAACAAGCTGGGTGAGGAAATGCACCGCTTTGATGTCTTCCTGGATGCATTGCCTGAAGACGTTGCCCGCAAAGTGGCGAGGGACAACTTCCTGGCCATCCTGCCTAAACCTCGCGGCGATGAGGGTGCGCGTTGATATTGCGTTTTCGTCTCACGCAACTGCGGTTACGGTCTCAAATCCCGTCGCCCATAAAAAAGCCCCGAACCAGTCGGGGCTTTTCATGTGATCAACCTGCGGGGCTCACTTACCCTGCCAGCGTTTCAGCACCAGGGTGGCGTTAGTGCCACCGAAGCCGAAGCTGTTGCTCATCACGGTGTCGACTTTGACGTTTTCAACCGTCTTGGTCAGGATCGGCATATCGGCGACGACCGGGTCGATCTCGTCGATGTTGGCCGAACCGGCCATGAAGTTGCCTTCCATCATCAGCAGGCAGTAGATCGCTTCGTGGACGCCGGCGGCGCCCAGGGAGTGACCCGACAGGCTCTTGGTGGAGCTGATGGCTGGGGCTTTGTCGCCGAATACCGCGCGTACACCTTCCATTTCCTTGGCGTCGCCGACCGGAGTCGAGGTGCCGTGGGTGTTCAGGTAGTCGATCGGGGTATCCACGGTGGACATGGCCATCTGCATGCAACGGATGGCGCCTTCACCGCTTGGCGCAACCATGTCGTAGCCATCGGAAGTGGCGCCGTAGCCGACGATTTCCGCGTAGATCTTGGCGCCACGGGCCAGGGCGTGCTCCAGCTCCTCGACCACCACCATGCCGCCACCGCCGGCGATGACGAAACCGTCACGCTTGGCATCGTAGGCGCGGGAGGCCTTTTCCGGGGTTTCGTTGTACTGGGTGGACAGGGCGCCCATGGCGTCGAACAGGAACGACTGGCTCCAATGTTCTTCTTCGCCGCCGCCGGCGAACACGATGTCCTGCTTGCCCAGTTGGATCTGCTCGACGGCGGTACCGATGCAGTGTGCACTGGTGGCGCATGCGGAGGAGATCGAGTAGTTCACGCCCTTGATCTGGAACGGCGTGGCCAGGCAGGCCGAAACGGTGCTGCCCATGGTCCGCGTGACACGGTACGGGCCAACGCGCTTCACGCCTTTTTCGCGCAGGATGTCCAGCGCTTCCATCTGGTTGAGGGTCGATGCGCCGCCGGAGCCGGCGATCAGGCCGGTGCGTACGTTCGATACCTGGTCTTCGCTCAGGCCGGAGTCGGCGATGGCGTCTTTCATGGCCAGGTAGGCATAGGCGGCAGCGTGGCCCACGAAGCGATAGATCTTGCGATCGATCAGTTCTTCGAGGGGCAGGTCGATGGAGCCGGAAACCTGGCTACGCAGACCCATTTCGGCATATTCCGGGTTGAAGCGGATGCCAGGGCGACTTGCACGCAGGTTAGCGGTGACGGTCTCTTTGTCATTGCCCAGGCAAGAAACGATGCCCAGACCAGTGATAACGACGCGGCGCATGCGGATAACCCTTAAAAGTTGTCAGTGGAAGTAAATACGCCGACCCGAAGGCCTTCGGCAGTATAGATCTCGCGACCGTCGACAGTCACCGAACCGTCGGCGATGGCCAGGTTCAGCTTGCCCTTGAGGACGCGCTTGATTTGAATGTTGTAGGTGACTTTCTTGGCGGTCGGCAGGACCTGGCCGAAGAACTTCACTTCGCCCGAACCCAGGGCGCGGCCACGGCCTGGCAGGCCTTGCCAGCCCAGGTAGAAGCCGACCAGTTGCCACATGGCGTCGAGGCCCAGGCAGCCAGGCATGACAGGGTCACCTTCGAAGTGACAGGCGAAGAACCACAGGTCCGGGGTGATATCCAGCTCGGCGACCAATTCACCTTTGCCGTACTTGCCACCCTCTTCGCTGATATGGGTGATGCGATCCACCATCAGCATGTTCGGGGCGGGCAGTTGCGCGTTACCTGGGCCGAACAGCTCACCGCGACTGCAGCGCAGCAGGTCTTCCCGAGTAAAGGCGTTTTGTTTGGTCATGCGAGCTCCTCAATAATCCCATGCGGCAGGGTAGGGCAAATCTTCCCGAACCGAATGAAGCGTTCATGCCTCATGTCGGCAGCCTACACATAGACTATTGCGTTGTAGTGAAAGTCACAGCGGCAAGGTACTGAATGTACACTTGTTCACTGAAATTTTAAACCGAGCCTGTTTATGGGCCCGTTCGGGTGCCTAAGACTGCCGCACTTTCGTCTTTCACGCCAGTCGGAGTTGGCTAGTGGCGCGCCGCTATTGCACCCAGCGCTGCAGGATTTGCTGCAGATCCGTGCGTTTGAACGGCTTGGCCAGGTAATCGTTCATTCCAGCCGCAAGGCAGGCTTCCCGGTCGCCCTGCAAGGCGTTGGCCGTCAGGGCGATGATCGGCAGGTCGGCGCAGCCGGGCAGTTGGCGAATCTGCCGGGTGGCTTCATAACCGTCGATCAAGGGCAGGCGACAATCCATCAGGATCGCGGTGAATATCAGGCTCTCGGCACTGCGGATCGCCTCGGCGCCATCGGTGGCCAGGCTGACTTCAAAGCCCAGGCTGCGCAGCATGGCTTCGACCACGGCGCGGTTGACCGGATTGTCCTCCACCAGCAACACATTGCGACCCTCGCCGGCGCTGTGCTTGCCCTCGGCATCCAGGGCGATCGACGGCTGGCTGTGGGGGTCGATGGCCAGCGGGATTTCCAGGGTAAACACCGAGCCACGGCCTTCTTCGCTCTGCGCGCGCAGCGTGCCACCCATGCGTTCGGCCAGGGTACGGGCGATGGGCAGCCCGAGACCGGTACCGCCGTAACGTCTTGAAATGGAACTGTCGGCCTGCTGGAACGCATCGAACATCAATTCCAGGCGCTCGGCGGAAATCCCGATGCCGCTGTCACGCACGGTGCAGGTGAACCACACCAACTCATGGTCGAGCACCTGCCAATGGGGCTCGACGCTGACGGTGCCGTATTCGGTGAACTTCAAGGCATTGCCGATCAGGTTCACCAGGATCTGGCGGATCCGCGTCGGATCGCCCTGTACCCGCAGTGCGTCCATGCCGGGCGGGATCGGCAGCTTGAGCGCCAGCCCGCGCTGCTGGGCGCTGTGCTGGAAGGCCTGGGCGCAACTGTTGATCAGGTCGGCCAGGTTGAAGGGGATATGTTCCAGCTCCAGGGCCGCGCGTTCGATGCGCGAGAAGTCGAGAATGTCGTTGATCACCTTGAGCAAATGCTCGGTGGATTCGGAGGCCAGCGCCGCGTATTCGGTCTGTTCCTCGGTCATGTCGGTGGTTTCCAGCAGTTGTAGCATGCCCAGTACACCGTTCATCGGCGTGCGCAGTTCGTGGCTCATCATGGCTAGGAAGTCTGACTTGGCGTTGTTGGCCCGTTCGGCCTCTTCGCGGGTCTGGATCAACTGGGCCATGGCCTGCTGTTGTTCGCGGCTGGCCTGGTTGAGGCCTTCGGCGAGGTTGTTGATATGCCGCGACAGGTCGCCCAGCTCCGAGTCATCCACAATCGGCAGCGGCGTCTTGTAGTCGCCCTGCTGGATGGCCTTGACCGCATTGCCCATGGCGCTGATCGGTTGCGACAGGCTCGCCGCCAGGCGCCGGGCGAGCAGGAACGTAAACAGCAGGGCGAACAGCGCGAGGATACCGGCCTTGAACAGGATCTCCTGCTGGCGCTGGCTGAAGGCGTCATTGGACATGCCGACGATCACCCGGCCCAGATAGTCCGCGCGGGGGGCCTTGGGTTCGTTAAGGTTGTCCTGGAAAAAGTCGTTGCCCAACTGGATATGCTGCAGGCGGATCGGCGCCTGGAACACTTTGACCGACAGCGCGCGGTCGTGTTTCTCCGCGGGTTGCTCGACGTACACCAGGATATTTTCGCTGCTGTCCTGAATCTCCAGGAAGCGCACATGGGGCGTGGCCAGCGTGGCGCGCAGCAGGCTGTCGAGCACATCGTTGTTGCCCGAGATCACCCCATATTCGGTGGCGGGTGCCAGTTGGTTGGCGATCAATTGGCCGGTGTGGTCCAGTTCCTGGCGCAGGTCCTGGATACGCACGAAGGTGAAGAAGCTGATCAACAGCAACGTCAGCAACAGCGCCGGGCCCAGGGTTATGAGCTGGGTGCGGGTATTGATGTCCCAACGACGACGCAAGGTCATGGGCGTTTTTCTCCTTCGGCCATTCGGGCGGCGACGCTGGCTTCGTCCACCTGTTCGATGCCCAGTGAGCGTGCGACCTGCGCGTTGCCCACGACTTTGAAGTGGTCGGGGTACAGCGCGCGTGGCCAAGCGGCCGGCGGCTGGTCGAGCAAACGATCGAGTACCGCCAGCCAATCTTCCTGGTCGCTGTAGGTGCTGGCGAGGCTGCCGGCGCGCACAAACCCTGCATTGGGCCCGAACAGCGGCAATTGCTGGGCGTAGCTGCTCAGCAGCAGGTTTTTAGCGGTCTTCGGGTTGTACAGCTGCGGGTCATCGAGGCCGAGCAGCACGTCGCTGTTCCTGAACAGGGTTTGCAGCGGACGACTGTCGTTAGTGTTGTCCCAGCGCTGCGGCACGATCTCCAGCTCCAGGGCCGCCGCATGCTGGCGCAATTCGGGCAGCAGGAATTCGCTGTCGGTGCCGTAGAGCACGCCGATGCGCCGTGCCTGGGGCAGGACGCTGCTGATCAGGCGCAGCTGCCGCTCCAGCGGCGGGTCGCTCCACAACAGGCTGACCCGCGCGTGCCGTGAGGCCTCCGGGCGCTGATGGGCTTGGAGCCGACTGATACGCAGCACCAGCGTCGGCGGCCCTTGAGTATCCCGCAGGCGCCAGTCGAGGCCGGGCAGGTCGAGCAGGATCAGGCGCGTGCCGGCGGGCAGGTGGCTGGGTGCCGGCAAGGCCGCAAGGGACGTGAAGGTGACGCGGTCTTCGGGGCGTTGCCGGGCCAGCGCCTGGGTAAAGGCCTGCACCCCGGCGCCGTCTTCGGCGGCGGTCAGCAGGATCTCGGCGCTCCACGCCGGTGCGCACAGCAACAGGCCGGCCAGCAGCCCGGCAAGTTGCCGCAGCCTATAGATAAAGAAGAAGGTCATCCGTGACGAGTCGCCCATGTCAGAACTCCAGCTCCGCGCTGAAGTAGAGTACGTGACGATGGTCGTAAGTGTTGTCGGCCCAGGTGGTGGGCTGGTTATCGAGGCGTTGTTGCAACATGCCGGCCAGCTCCACGTTGGCTTTGCCCAGGGCAATGCGCTTGGCCACCCGCAGGTCGACCCGTTCGAAACGATATTGGTTGAGTGCGTCGTCGCCATAGTAGAACAGCGCGCTGGACCAACCTTGGCCCCATTCGCGCAACCAGCCGGCCGAGCCACTGTTACGCGCGGTCTGCGCTTTGTCCAGTGGGTTGCTGGTGGTGGCGTCGACATACGCGTAAGTCAGCCGCAGGCGGTCGGCGTTGCTCACGCGCCAGTCGAACTGGGACTCGGCGCCGGTGAAGCGTGAGCTGTTGGCGTTGCTGGCAATGTACTGGTTATTGCGCAGCGGCGAGCTGATCATGTCGGTGATTTCGTCGTAGAACACCTTCACGTCCATGTTCAGCCCGATGTCGGCAAAGAAGCCGTTGTAGCCCAGTTCCCGCGAGCGCATCAGTTCTTTGTCGAGGTTGCCCGGGCCCCGCGTCTTCACGAAGTACTGTCCGGAACTCTGCCCATAGGTCGGTGAGCTGAGGTTGGTGACGCGGTAGCTCCAGTTGACATTGTTCTCGAACATGTCCGGCGAACGGATGGCTTCCGAGTACACCGCGCGCAAGCCGTGGCGCGGGTTGATCAAATAGTTGACCGCCACCCTTGGCGTCAGCGAATGGCCGCTCAGGTGCGTGTCTTCGAACATGGCGCCGCCTTGCAGCAGCCAATGTTCACTGGCGCGCCATTCCAACTGGCCGAACAGGCGCCAGGTGGTGTCGTCCAGGGTGCCGTTGAAGTAGGTATCGGAGTCGGCGCGGTCGTAGCGGTAATTCATGCCGCTGACCAGGCGCAGGCTGTCGGACAGGCTGAGGGTGTCCTGGATTTCCACATCGTAGCGGCTTTCGCGGGTGCTCTGGTCGATGTCGCCGCATACGCTCTGGTTGGCGCCGTTGCGCCACTGGTCCAGTACCTGGTTGGCCAAGGCTTGTTCGGCGGCGCTGCCCGGTGGTGCGGTGCCCTGGCTGTAGGTGTCCATATGCCGGGCCAGCCGTTCGGCATAGTTGGGGTTGAGCTGCCACAACTGGGTCAGCTCGGGGCTGAACGAGACCTTGGCGTCACAGGCCTTCCAGATTTGCCGGCGGTCCCACTGCTGGGCCGAGCCTTGGATATACAGGCTGTGTTCTGGGTTGAAATCAAAGTTCCAGCGCAGGGAACCGGCGTAGTCCTTGGCCGTGACATCGGAATTGTCGCCGCCCTCGGTAATCCCGGCGAATACGGGGGTGTAGGTGTAAGGGCGCTGGTTGGTGCCTTCCTTGGCATTCAGTTGCCAGTCGATACTCTGTTGCGCGTTCAAGGTCTGGCTCACTGCCAGGCTGAAGCGGTTGAGGCGACGGCCGTCTCGGCGGTCGGCGCCAACGGCATCGCTGTCAAAGCCATCGTCCTGTTGCCCGGACAGCGACAGGCGCAGATCGCCGGTTTCCCAGCCCACGCCCTGGCTGGCATAAAAGTCATTGATACCGCGCTCACCGCGAATCACCTTCACCCGTGAGCCATGGCTGTTGGCCGGTGAGCGCGTGAGGATATTGACCACCGCCATCAAGGCATTCGCCCCGTAGCTGACGGTGTTGGGGCCGCGGAAGACCTCGATGCGCTCGATGTCTTCCATCGCCACCGGAATGTCGCTCCAGTCCACCGTGGCCAGGCCGGCGCGGTACACCGAACGCCCGTCGATCAACACCTGCATGCGTCGCGCATCGCTGGCGCTGGTGCCGTGGTAGTTCACCGCCGCCTGGTTGCCGGTGGTGTAGCCGACCATCATCCCCGGCACCAGGCGCAGCAGCTCGCTGATATCCCTTGCGCCGCTGGCCTTGATCAACTCGCTGTCGATCACGGTCATGCTGCCCGGCACGGCGGCGGCCGATTGCTTGAGGCGCGTGGCGGTCAAGACCTGCGGCAGCGGCTGGCTGTCGAGGAACAGGTCGTCAGCCAGCGCAGGTGCACTGCACAACAGCATAAGCAGTAGAGATGAACGGGAAGGAGGGCCCAAATACACGACATGGCCTTGATAGTGACGGATAGCCGTCCATGTTAACCGAGGCGAGGCTATTTGCCAGTCGCCGCCCTTGCAATTCCGTCCCACAGGCGTGGCATTTCCCGACAGGCCCACGATTTGATACGGGGGCTGGCCGCAAGCGGGTCGCCCCGTATAATGCCGCCATCGCCACTGGTATGGATTAACGGATTGCATATGACTGAACAGCGCCCTATTGCGGTCCTGGGAGGCGGAAGTTTTGGTACCGCCGTGGCTAACCTGCTGGCCGAGAACGGTCATGCGGTGCGCCAGTGGATGCGCGATCCCGAGCAGGCCGAGGCCATTCGCGTACACCGCGAAAACCCGCGTTACCTTAAAGGCATCAAGATTCATCCGGCGGTCGAGCCGGTCACCGACCTGTTGGCCACCCTGGCGGACTGCGACCTGTGCTTTGTTGCGCTGCCTTCCAGCGCCTTGCGCGCGGTGCTGGCGCCCCATGCCGAGCGCCTGGCGGGCAAGCTGCTGGTCAGCCTGACCAAGGGCATCGAGGCGCAGACCTTCAAGTTGATGAGCGAAATCCTCGCCGAGATCGCCCCCCAGGCGCGCATTGGCGTGCTGTCCGGGCCGAACCTGGCGCGGGAAGTCGCCGAGCACGCGCTGACCGCCACGGTGATCGCCAGCGAGGATGAGGCGTTGTGCGAGCGCGTCCAGGCGGTGCTGCATGGCCGGACCTTCCGCGTGTACGCCAGTGGCGACCGCTTTGGCGTGGAACTGGGCGGGGCGCTGAAAAACGTCTACGCGATCATCGCCGGCATGGCGGTGGCGCTGGGCATGGGCGAAAACACCAAGAGCATGCTGATTACCCGTGCCCTGGCGGAAATGACCCGCTTCGCGGTGAACCAGGGCGCCAACCCCATGACCTTCCTGGGCCTGGCCGGCGTGGGCGACTTGATCGTCACCTGCTCGTCGCCGAAAAGCCGCAACTACCAGGTGGGTTTCGCCCTGGGCCAGGGCCTGAGCCTGGAAGACGCGGTGACGCGCCTGGGTGAAGTGGCCGAAGGGGTCAACACCCTCAAAGTGCTCAAGGCCAAGGCCCAGGAAGTCGGTGTGTACATGCCGCTGGTCGCCGGGCTGCACGCGATCCTGTTTGAAGGGCGCACCTTGAACCAGGTCATCGAGTTGCTGATGCGGGCCGAGCCCAAAACCGACGTCGACTTTATTTCCACCAGTGGTTTCAACTGAGGAACGCGCCATGAACGATCCAAAAGCAGCCCCCAAGTACGAGTCCATTGTCCTGCGCATCCTGTGGATGCTGGTGTTTGCCCTGGTGTGGCAGGTGGCGCAGTTCCTGCTCGGCGCATTGGTGGTGGTGCAGTTGATCTACCGCCTGGTCTACAGCGCGCCGAACCTGGGCCTGATGAACTTCGGCGACAGCCTCAGCCAGTTTCTTGCCCAGATCGGCAGCTTTGGCAGCTTCCACACCGAGCAGAAGCCCTGGCCGTTCGCCGACTGGCCAACCCCGCGCGCTCCCGAGGGCGAAGCCGCCCACAGCGTGCCGCCGGCGCCGCACCCGGTGCGGGATGAGGAGCCGAAGCTATGAAGGTGTGGGTCTTGCGTCACGGTGAGGCCGAGGCGCATGCCCGCACGGATGCCGAGCGCAACCTCACCGAACATGGCCGCGCCGAGGTGTTGCGCAGTGCGGCGCACCTGATCGGCCAGCCGCTCAGCGCGATCATTGCCAGCCCGTACGTGCGTGCGCAGCAGACGGCACAGCTGGTGCGGGACGCGTTGGGTTTTGCGCCGGACATCCGCACGGTGCCTTGGCTCACGCCGGAGGGCAATCCGCTGGAGGTCCTGAGCAAGCTCGACAGTGATGACAACGTGCTGCTGGTCAGTCATCAGCCCCTGGTCGGCAGCTTGATCAGTTTTCTGCAGCATGGCCATCAGCGCCAGCCGCAGCCGATGTCCACCGCCAGCCTGGCAGAGCTTGAGGGCGACTTCCCGCTGGCGGGGTTGATGAGCCTGGTCAGCGTGAAGAATCCGTAGGCTACCGCCAGGCCACAGAGGATCGGGTCTTATGTCCGTCGCTTTTCGTTGGAGCGAGCGCAGCGAGGCAGTTGTGTGGCAGGATTAGGGCCGTAATAAAACTAATAAGGACAATTCCATGAGCTTGTGGCGCACCCAACCGAATATCGAGCAACTCAATGCCGGCCAGAAAAACACCATCGGTGAACTGCTGGACATCCGTTTTGAAAGCTTCGACGAGGAATCCCTCACCGCCAGCATGGTGGTCGACCACCGCACTCACCAGCCCTACGGCCTGCTGCATGGCGGTGCGTCGGTGGTTCTGGCCGAGAGCGTCGGCTCCGTGGCGGCCTATTTGTGCATCGACCCGAGCAAGTTCTATTGCGTGGGCCTGGAGGTCAACGCCAATCACCTGCGCGGTGTGCGCAGCGGGCGGGTGACGGCGGTGGCCAAGGCGATCCATATCGGCCGCACCACCCAGGTCTGGGACATTCGCCTGACCACCGATGACGGCAAGTGCAACTGTGTCTCACGGCTGACCATGGCCGTGGTGCCTTTGGGCGAAACCCCTCCGGCGCGATAGGTGTGGCGTGAGTGTCATCATTCCTGGCAGTTACGGTCATTGCTGTGGGGCTTGGGCCTGGTGACAATCAATCTCGGTTTTTGCAGATGGATCCGCTATGTCGCAGCACGTGTTTTTTGCCCACGCCAATGGCTTCCCCTCGGCCACCTACGGCAAGCTGTTTGCCGCCCTGGCCCCGGAGTATGCGGTGGCTCACTTGCCGCAACACGGTCACGACCCCAGGTTTCCAGTGGACGATAACTGGCAGAACCTGGTGGACGAGTTGATCCATCATCTGGAGCAGCAACCGCAGCCCGTCTGGGGCGTGGGCCATTCCCTGGGTGGCGTGCTGCATTTGCACGCGGCCTTGCGCTGCCCGCAGCTGTATCGCGGGGTGGTGATGCTCGATTCGCCGGTATTGACCCGCGCCGACCGTTGGGTGATCCGCGCCGCCAAGCGCTTCGGTTTTATCGACCGCCTCACGCCGGCCGGGCGCACCCTGGGCCGTCGTGAAGAATTCAGCGACCTGGACGCCGCGCGCAGCTACTTCGCCGGCAAGACCCTGTTCCGAGGCTTTGACCCGGAATGCTTCGACGCCTACCTGCAACACGGCCTGTACCAGGCGGGTGATCGCCTGCGCCTGCGTTTCGACCCGGCCACCGAAATCAGCATCTACCGGGGCGTGCCCCACACCAGTCCCGGCCAGGTGCGCCAATTGAAAGTGCCGCTGGCGGTGGTGCGCGGTCGCCAGAGCCGCGTGGTGATGCGTCACCACGCCAGCGGCGTCGACCGTCTGCCCATGGGCGAAATGCTCACCATGCCCGGCGGCCATATGTTTCCCCTCGAACGCCCCCAGGACACCGCGACCTTGATCAAGACCCTGTTCGCCCGCTGGGAAGCCCGGGAGCGCAGCTGCGCATGAGCACACCCGTCGAAGAGGTTCGCCTGAGCCTGCCGCACATTGAGTTGGCGGCCCATCTGTTTGGCCCCGAGGACGGTTTGCCGGTGATCGCCCTGCATGGCTGGCTGGACAATGCCAACAGCTTTGCACGCCTGGCGCCGAAGCTTGCGGGTTTGCGTATCGTGGCGCTGGACATGGCCGGCCATGGGCATTCGGCGCATCGTCCTACAGGTGCCGGTTATGCCTTGTGGGATTACGTCCACGACGTGCTGCACGTTGCCGAGCAACTGGGCTGGAAACGTTTTGCATTACTCGGCCACTCCCTCGGCGCCATCGTGTCCCTGGTGCTGGCCGGTGCCTTGCCGGAACGGGTGACGCACCTGGGTTTGATTGACGGCGTGATCCCGCCCACTGCCAGCGGTGAGAACGCCGCCGAGCGCCTGGGCATGGCCTTGCAGGCGCAATTGAATCTGCAGGATAAGCGCAAGCCGGTCTACACCACCCTCGACCGGGCGGTTGAGGCGCGTATGAAAGGTCTGGTCGCCGTGAGCCGTGAAGCCGCAGAACTGCTGGCCCAGCGCGGTTTGATGCCGGTGCCGGGCGGTTATACCTGGCGCTCGGACAGTCGCCTGACCCTGGCATCGCCGATGCGCCTGACCGATGAGCAGGCGATGGCTTTCGTGCGCCGCGTGGGTTGCCCTACGCAGTTGGTGGTCGCCGCCGATGGCATGTTGGCGAAACATCCCGAATTGCTTTCCCAGCTACCCTTTACGGTAACCACGTTGCCGGGTGGCCATCATTTACACCTGAATGATGAGCCTGGTGCGGTCCTTGTTGCAGACTGTTTCAATCGGTTCTTCTCCGCGCCTTGACTTGGGGCGGTCAACTGCCGAGGCTGGGCGGATTGAAAGGGAGTCAACCATGAACCAACTCAACACTGCTGCGACCTCCGATGGCCAGGGCTCACCGATCCGATGAGCCTGCGTAAAGGATGTATACGTGCTCTCGGACTGTGCTGTTTCAGCCCCTTGGTGTTCGCCGCCGATGTGCCGGGAAGCCAGGACCTGCCTGCCGTGGCCCGTCAGGTCGACGCACAGATCGTCGATTACCGTCCCGCTGAAGAAAAGGAACGCATCTACCCCATGGGGGCGATCCGCAAGATCAGTGGCCAGTTGCGTTATGAGGGCCAGGCCACCGCCCGTGGGCAAGCCACAGCGATTACCTACGAGCTGCCTGCCGAACACACCTCCAGTGCTGCGTTCACGTCGACGCGCGAAGCGTTGCAGGCCAACGGCGCGCAGTTGTTGTTCTGGTGCCAGGCCCGCGATTGCGGTGAAAGCAGCCTGTGGGCCAACGAAGTGTTCGGTAATGCCAAGCTGGTAGGTGCCGACGGCCAGCAGGAATACCTGCTGCTGCGTCTCGCCGCCCCGCAGGAAAACTCCCTGGTGGCCATCTACGGCATCACCCGAGGCAACCGTCGTGCCTACCTGCATGTGGAGCAGTTGGATGCCGGCGCACCGCTGGGCGACCTGCTGCCCACCTCGGCCACCTTGTTGCGCGAGCTCAAAAGCACCGGTGAGCTGGATTTCCCCGCGCTTGGCGGCGACCCCGACGACACCTGGCTGACCCTGATTTCCCGGGGCTTGAACCTCGATACGACCTTGCGCGTCAGCCTGACCGGCCCGAAAGCCGAAGCCTGGCGCCAGGCTTTGGTCGACAAAGGCGTGCGTGCCGCGCGCCTGGAAACCGGCAGCACTGAAACCAAAGGCCTGCACCTGCATCTGATACGCTGACCGCAACAGGGCGAACGGACCCGTGCCGTTCGCCTAAGCTCTCTTCCTACAGCCTTTTCTAGAGATACCCCATGCTCAATAACGATCGCCTGCTGGTGCAAATCCTGCTGCTGGTGCTGTTTGGTGCCAGCTTCTGGGTGATCGCGCCGTTCTGGTCGGCGCTGTTCTGGGGGGCGGTGCTGGCGTTTGCCAGTTGGCCGCTGATGGTGCTGCTGACCCGCGCGCTGGGTGGCCGTGAATCCCTGGCCGCCGGCATCCTGACCCTGGGCTGGATGTTGCTGGTGGCGGTGCCGCTGGTATGGCTGGGGTTCAATCTCGCGGACCATGTGCGCGATGCCGTGGCGTTGATCAAGGATATTCAGGTCGATGGGCTGCCCGAGGCGCCAGCCTGGTTGGGGGCGATTCCCTTTGTGGGGGAACGCCTGGTCGGCATGTGGAACAGCATCGACGAGCAGGGCGCGGCGCTGATGGTCAGCCTCAAGCCGTACCTGGGGCAGGTGGGCAATTGGCTGTTGGCGCGCAGTGCGCAGATCGGCGGCGGCATCCTCGAACTGACCCTGAGCCTGGTGTTCGTGTTCTTTTTTTATCGTGATGGGCCGCGTCTGGCGATGTTCGTGCATCGCTTGCTGGAACGACTGATCGGTGACCGTGCCGGTTACTACATCGAACTGGTGGCCGGTACGGTGCAGCGGGTGGTCAACGGTGTGATCGGCACTGCCGCCGCCCAGGCCCTGCTGGCACTGATCGGCTTCCTGATCGCCGGCGTGCCGGGTGCGTTGGTGCTGGGGATCGTGACGTTCCTGCTCAGCCTGATCCCGATGGGCCCGCCGCTGGTATGGATCCCGGCCACGGCCTGGCTGGCGTGGAAAGGCGACTACACCTATGCGGTGTTCCTTGGCGTGTGGGGGACGTTCATCATCAGCGGCGTGGACAACGTGCTCAAGCCCTACCTGATCAGCCGTGGCGGCAACCTGCCGCTGGTGATCGTGTTGCTCGGGGTCTTCGGCGGCTTGATTGCCTTTGGCTTTATCGGCCTGTTTATCGGCCCGACCCTGCTGGCCGTGGCCTACAGCCTGCTGATGGATTGGAGCGCAACCCAGGCCCAGGTTCGGCGTGAAGACAAGCCCCTTTAAGCCCTGGGCAACCACATCACGGCGGTCAAGCCGCCGCCTGGGGTCTCTTCCAGGCTCAGGCGGCCGCCCAGGCGCTCCGCGGCTTCCTTGGAAATGGTCATGCCCAGGCCAACGCCGCCGGAATTGCGGTTACGCGAGCCTTCCAGCCGATAGAACGGCTCGAACACCGCCTCACGCTTATCGGGCGCAATCCCCGGCCCGTGGTCGATCACACGGATGACCAGCGCTTCGCGGCTGTCCTCCAGCTCCACGCGGGCGGTGCCGGCATAACGCAAGGCGTTGTCGATCAGGTTGTTGAGGCATGAGCGCAGGGCCATCGGTTGCACCTGCAAGGGCAGGCAGCTGCCCGCACATTGCACATCGGAGCCTTGGTCCTGGGCGTTTTCACTCATGGACTCCACCAGCGCCTGCACATCCAGCCAATGCCGGGTTTCACTGGTGCGCTGTTCGTGCAGGTAGCTCAGGGTGGCGTCGAGCATGTCGATCATGTCGTTCAGGTCCTGGCGCATCTGGCCCTGCAGCCGGGTGTCCTCGATCTGCTCCAGGCGCAGCTTGAGGCGTGACAGCGGGGTGCGCAGGTCATGGGAGACGGCGCCGAGCATGCGCGCGCGTTGGCTGACCTGCTCGCGAATACGCCTTTGCATCAGGTTGAAGGTCGAGGCGGCCTGCCGTGCTTCCCTCGGGCCGGATTCATCGAGGGGTGGGCTGTCGAGGTCCAGGCTCAAGCGTTCCGCCGCTTCACTCAGGCGCTGTATCGGCCGGCTCAGCAGTTTGGCACCGTACCAGGCCGCGATAATCAACGAGACGAATTGAAAGGTCAGGGGCACCACCGGGCCGCCAAACCAGGGGCGTGGGTGCTTGTCGCGCATCGGCGCCAGGGTCCCGTCCGGCTGCTCGATAAATCGCTCAGGAGGGGGCGGCGGCGGTTGGCCGTAGTGGTGAAACCAGAAGAACGCCAGCCCATGGGCCAGCACAATCGCCACCAGTAACACGCCGAACAGCCGACCGAACAGCGTGTTGAAGGGCGCGCGCATCAGCCAATATCCCGGGCGTCGAACAGGTAGCCTTCGCCGCGCACGGTCTTGATCAACTGCGGTGCCTTGGGGTCATCCCCGAGTTTTTGCCGCAGGCGTGACACCAGCAAGTCGATACTGCGATCAAAGGCCTCTATCGAGCGGCCACGGGCGGCATCAAGCAGCTGCTCCCGGCTCAGCACCCGGCGCGGGCGTTCGATAAACACCCACAACAGGCGGAATTCCGCGTTGGACAGCGGCACCACCAGGCCATCGTCGGCCACCAATTGACGCAACACGCTGTTGAGGCGCCAGTTGTCGAAGCGGATATTCGCGCGCTGTTCGGTGCGGTCATCGCGCACGCGGCGCAGGATGGTCTGGATGCGAGCTACCAGTTCACGGGGTTCGAAGGGCTTGGACATATAGTCGTCGGCCCCCAGTTCCAGGCCGATGATGCGGTCGGTGGGCTCGCAGCGGGCGGTGAGCATCAGGATCGGGATATCCGATTCGGCGCGCAGCCAGCGGCACAGGGTCAGGCCGTCTTCCCCCGGCAGCATCAGGTCGAGTACCACCACATCATAGGTTTCGGCTTGCATGGCCAGGCGCATCGCGGCGCCGTCGGTCACGCCGGTGGCGAGGATATTGAAGCGTGCCAGGTAGTCGATCAGCAATTCGCGGATCGGCACATCGTCGTCGACGATCAGCGCACGGGTGTTCCAGCGCTTGTCATCGGCGACCACCGCGCCTTTTTGCTCGTCGTTCACGGGGACGGAAGGGGTATGCATAGTGCGATCATCTGCCTGGTTGTTACGGTCAGCATAGGCGCCCAGCCCCATGGCTGGTAGTGCTGGTCGGTGGGTCGTGCGGGCGAGGCTAGCGGCAGGGCGTGTTGTGGGCATGTCATGAATGTATCAGCTTTGAAATAATCATCTGGAATGCCTGGCTGATGGCGGTTGGTCAGTATTTACCGATCATCGGATCCCGCAACGGCGCTGCTTGCGCTACAATCCGCGCCGATTTCGACTTGCCTGAGAGCCCATTCCAATGTCCGTCTGCCAGACTCCTATCATCGTCGCCCTGGATTACCCCACCCGTGACGCCGCACTGAAGCTGGCTGACCAGTTGGACCCCAGGCTTTGCCGGGTCAAGGTCGGCAAGGAACTGTTCACCAGCTGCGCCGCGGAAATCGTCGGCACCCTGCGTGACAAAGGCTTCGAGGTGTTCCTCGACCTGAAATTCCACGACATCCCCAACACCACCGCCATGGCGGTCAAGGCTGCGGCCGAGATGGGCGTGTGGATGGTCAACGTACACTGCTCCGGCGGCCTGCGCATGATGACCGCCTGCCGCGAAGTGCTGGAACAGCGCAGCGGTCCCAAGCCGTTGCTGATCGGCGTGACCGTGCTGACCAGCATGGAGCGCGAGGACCTGGCGGGCATTGGCCTGGATATCGAGCCTCAGGAGCAGGTGCTGCGCCTGGCCGCCCTGGCGCAGAAAGCCGGCCTTGATGGCCTGGTGTGCTCGGCGCTGGAAGCCCAGGCCTTGAAAACTGCCCATCCGTCGTTGCAATTGGTGACCCCGGGGATTCGCCCTGCGGGCAGTGCCCAGGACGACCAGCGCCGCATCCTGACCCCGCGCCAGGCACTGGACGCGGGTTCCGACTACCTGGTGATCGGTCGTCCGATCAGCCAGGCGGCGGATCCGGCCAAGGCGTTGGCGGCGGTAGTCGCCGAGATCGCCTGATCGATGCGCGTTCCCACGTTCGCGTGGGAACGCGCGGATCTGCCGTGTATCAGCTGACCTTGAGCACCAATTTGCCAAAGTTTTCGCCGTTGAACAGCTTCATCAGCGTCTCCGGGAACGTCTCCAGCCCCTCGACGATATCCTCCTTGCTCTTGAGCTTGCCCTGGGCCATCCAGCCGGCCATTTCCTGCCCGGCGGCGGCAAAGTTCGCCGCGTGATCCATCACCACAAAGCCTTCCATCCTTGCGCGGTTGACCAGCAGTGAGAGGTAGTTGGCCGGGCCTTTCACCGCTTCCTTGTTGTTGTACTGGCTGATGGCCCCGCAAATCACCACGCGGGCTTTCAACGCCAGCCGACTGAGCACCGCGTCAAGAATGTCGCCGCCGACGTTATCGAAATACACATCCACGCCTTTAGGGCACTCGCGCTTCAGGGCGGCGGGCACGTCTTCGTTCTTGTAGTCGATGGCGGCGTCGAAGCCCAGCTCATCCACCAGGAACTTGCACTTGTCGGCGCCGCCGGCAATGCCGACCACGCGGCAGCCTTTGAGCTTGGCGATCTGCCCGGCAATGCTGCCCACGGCACCGGCCGCGCCGGAGATCACCACGGTTTCACCGGCCTTGGGCGCGCCGGTGTCCAGCAGTGCGAAGTAGGCGGTCATGCCGGTCATGCCCAGCGCAGACAGGTAGCGGGGCAGGGGCGCCAGATTGGGGTCGACCTTGTAGAAGCCGCGCGGTTCGCCCAGGAAGTAATCCTGCACGCCCAGGGCGCCATTCACGTAGTCCCCGACGGAGAATTTCGGGTTATTCGAGGCAATCACCTTGCCTACACCCAGCGCGCGCATGACCTCGCCGAGGCCTACGGGCGGAATGTAGGACTTGCCTTCATTCATCCAGCCACGCATGGCCGGGTCGAGGGACAGGTATTCGTTGTGCACCAGCACCTGCCCGTCCCCGGGCGTGCCCACCGGCACGACCTGGTAAGTGAAGGTTTCCCGCGTGGCCGCGCCGACCGGGCGTTTGGCGAGCAGGAATTGGCGGTTGGTCTGGGCGGTCATGGCAAGGACTCTTTAGAAGTGAAGCATGATTGATAGACCTTGGACGGCCCGGGGGCAAGGTCAGCCTAGGGTGCGAATGCTCATCGATAGGTGCCATTGATAGTGAGCCCGGTTGCCTTATCACTATGACTCATGCAGCACTAACCGGACTTCTGATAGTGCTGACGTGTGCGTCTCGGCGTTGGCTAGACTCGTGCCACTGCCATTAATCCCAATAGGACATCCTCCATGAGCATGACGTTTTCCGGCCAGGTCGCCCTGGTGACTGGCGCCGCCGCCGGTATTGGTCGCGCCACTGCGCTGGCGTTCGCCGCCGAAGGCTTGAAGGTCGTGGTCGCCGACCTGGACGTAGCTGGCGGCGAGGGTACGGTCGCGCTGATCCACCAGGCCGGGGGCGAGGCGCTGTTCGTGCGCTGCAACGTCACCCAGGAGGCGGATGTGCAGCAGTTGATGGCACAGACCATCGGCGCCTATGGTCGCCTGGACTATGCGTTCAATAACGCCGGCATCGAGATCGAGAAGGGCAGGCTGGCGGACGGCAGCCTGGATGAGTTCGACGCGATCATGGGCGTCAACGTCAAGGGTGTGTGGTTGTGCATGAAGTACCAGTTGCCGCTGCTGCTGGCCCAGGGCGGTGGGGCCATCGTCAACACCGCGTCGGTGGCGGGGTTGGGCGCGGCGCCGAAGATGAGTATCTACGCGGCCTCAAAGCACGCGGTGATCGGCCTGACCAAGTCCGCAGCTATCGAATACGCGAAGAAGAAAATCCGCGTCAATGCCGTCTGCCCGGCGGTGATCGATACCGATATGTTCCGGCGCGCCTATGAAGCCGACCCCCGCAAGGCCGAATTCGCCGCCGCCATGCACCCGGTCGGGCGTATCGGCAAGGTGGAGGAAATCGCCAGCGCAGTGCTGTACCTGTGCAGCGACGGAGCGGCGTTCACCACCGGCCACGCCTTGGCCGTGGACGGTGGCGCGACGGCTATCTAGGACCTGGCGCCGGCCCCTTGTTCGAAAACGTCTGGGCGCGCGTGGGGCTTTTCCAAAGCTGTCAAAACGCTGTGACCGAATATGTGTCAGTAGGTAAATAAGTCAATAAAATCAATAATTTAATAAATTTATGCGGCCGGCAACCTGCTGCTTCTGTGCTTAACTCTCCGGGTTGATAACAGACAGTTGAAGTGAGTGGCTCATGGATTTAGGGATCGATCGACAGGCCCTTGTACCGGTAGTGCAGCAAATCGTCAGTGCAGTGGTGCAATGGATTCGCAAGGACGGCGTGAGCCCCGGAACGCGCTTGCCGTCCGTCCGCCAGTTGGCCCTGGATAACCTGCTCAGCCAATCCAGCGTGATCGAAGCATTCGAACGGATGGTCGCCCAAGGGGTGCTGGCGCCCCGGCAGGGCTCGGGATTTGTGGTGGCCCAGCCGGCTGCCTGCCACGAAGGCAATTGGTATGAGGGGGCGGAGCGCGAGTGGGGCGCCTTTGCCGACAATCCGTTGGGCGAGTTGAAGCTGGGCTGTGGCTGGTTGCCCGATGCCTGGCGCGAAAGCGATGACATCAGTTACGCGATTCGTGAAGTCACCCGCACCGACACGGCTGGCCTGTTCAACTACAGCACCCCTCTGGGTCTGCCTGCGCTGCGCGAGCAACTGCTCAAGCGCCTGACCCAGATTCACATCGCCACCAGCCTGGAGCGCATCCTGACCACCGCAGGTGCCAGCCATGCCCAGGACCTGCTGATACGTACGCTGCTCAAGGCCGGCGACAGCGTGGTGGTCGAAACCCCCGGGTATGCCAACCTCTATCGGCAGCTGGCGTTCCAGGGCGTGCAACTGCTGGAAGTACCGCGTACCCGAGGCGGCCCCGACCTCCCGGCGCTTGAAGCGCTGCTGCAGCACCATCATCCCAAGTGCCTGTTCATCCACAGCCTCTATCACAATCCCACGGGCACCAGCCTGTGCCGGCTGGTGGCCGAGCGCTTGCTGGAACTGGCACACCGCAAGAACTTCCTGATCATCGAGGAAGATGTCTACGGCGATCTGCAACAGGCCAGTTGCACGCGGCTTTCTGCATTGCCCCATGATGATCGGGTGATCTACGTCGCGAGTTTTTCCAAGACCCTGAGCAGCGCCTTGCGCGTGGGCTACCTCTGCGCCAGCAGCGCAATCATCACGCAACTGGCCAGCCTCAAGACCTTGAGCGGCTTCGGCACCTCCCGGTTTGCTGAAGCGGTGGTCGCCACGTTGCTGGCCAATGGCACGTATCGCAAGTGGGTGCAGCGCCTGCGCAAGCGGTTGAGCAGTGAAATGGCCGTGACCCTGCAAGTGCTGGAGGACGAAGAGTGGGAGGTGTTCGCCGTACCCACCGGCGGTATGTTCCTGTGGGCACGCCCGGGGACGGCGCAGCCTTCGCGGTTGCAGGCGTGCGCCCGGCAGTTGGGGGTGTTGTTGTCGCCCGGGGCGTTGTTCAGTCCCACCGGCGGGCACAGTGAGTGGCTACGCCTTAATGTCGCCTATGCTACTGATCAACGTGCCTTGGCGTTGTTCCGTGCGATGGGGCCCGCCAGATCGACCTCGACCATTCTGAAAACGACGAGTGTGTAGCTTTTTGCCATTATTGTGGCGCCAGTGCCTTGTGCTCAGTGCCTTTTGGTTGCGAATCTCGTTGCTTGTCCATCGGACTTGATGGCGTCCGCCATTGCAAGAGGATTCAAGTGCAATGATTTCAGGCGTGCAACGACGTTTCGCCAACCTGGGTATGGCGAAAAAACTGGGCTTGGGCTTCACCCTGGTGCTGCTGCTGACGGCGTTGGTCGCGGCTATCGGCGTGTGGTCCCTGCAAACCGTTGGCCAGCGTTTTGAAGGCCTCAAAGCCATGTCGTCGCTCAACAGCGGCTTGCTCAAGGTGCGCCTGATCGAACAGGACTACGCGCTACACGCCGACCCCAAGGCCGTCGACGCCTTGCATGAAAGTCTCGATGCCCTGGCGGCCCAGGCGGCCGGCCTCAAGGCCCGGTCTGCGGCGAATGTGCCGGTGATGGCCGAGGTCGAGCAGGCTCTGGCAGCCTACCGGAAGGCGTTCGATGAGTTCGTCGAGCTGACGCAGACCAAGGATCTGGCGCTGGAAATGGCCAGTTGGTCGGTGTCCAGCGTGGCGAATAACCTGGATGTATTGCAGGCCGGGCTGGCGGACGACGGCGCCTATGGCCTCAAGGAAAGCCAAGGTAAGGAGGGGGCCGAGTTTATCGAGCAGGCAGGCCAGATCAGTCAGGTTTCCCGCTTGATGTTGCAGGCCATGAACGAAGCCCATGTGCGCCTGGACCAGAGCCGCAAGGCGGATGCTGACGACGCCGAGCAAGGCAAGATCGAGCAGGCCGACCAGGCCCTGGCCCAGGTCGAGCAATTGAAAACGTCGGTCAAGGACCCTGGTTATCAGACGGTGCTCAACGAAGTTTCCGGGCATATCGCCGCCTTCAGCGAAAAGCTGGGGGAATACACCGGCCTGCTGGCCCAGGAAAAAGTCGTCTACAAACAACTGCATGATCGAGCTGACCAAGTCGTCAGCCGGGTCAACCAGGCCTATGACGCTGAAGACCTGTCGATGCAGGCGCAACTGAAGAAAAGCGCGATGTTGATCATTGGCTCGTCGGCCCTGGCCTTGCTGGTGGGGTTGATTGCGGCCTGGGTGATTACCCGCTTGATTGTCGCGCCGCTGCGCAGTGTGATCGCGGTAGCCCGACAGATTGCCGCCGGGGATCTGAGCGGGCGCATGGAGGTCAGCCGCCGTGATGAAATCGGCCAGTTGATGCAGGCGATGCAACAGATGGGCGGCGGCCTTAGCCAGATGGTCAGCGGCCTGCAGGCCGGTATCGAACAATTGGCCAGCTCGGCGCAGTCGCTGTCCAGCGTGACCGAGCAGACCAATGTCGAGGTCAGCAGCCAGAAGGAAGAAACCGAGCAGGTCGCTACCGCGATGAACCAGATGACCGCCACCGTGCACGATGTGGCACGCAACGCCGAGCAGGCCGCACAAGCCGCGCAGACGGCGGATGAAAAAGTCGACAGCGGCCAGCAGGTGGTGCGCCAGAGTTTGCAGCGTATCGAATTGTTGGCCACGTCCAGTACACGCGCGAGCACCAGCATCGAGAGCCTCAGTGCCGAAATCCAGAATATCGGCACCGTGCTGAGCGTGATCAAAAGCGTCGCCGAACAGACCAACCTGCTGGCCCTGAACGCAGCCATCGAAGCCGCCCGCGCAGGCGAACAGGGCCGGGGTTTTGCGGTGGTGGCCGATGAAGTACGGGCACTGGCCAAGCGCACCCAGCAGTCGACCGAAGAAATCGAGCGGCTGGTCAGTACCTTGCGCAGCGCGGCGCAATCATCGGTGCAGCAGATCCAGCAAAGTGGCGAACTGGTCAAGCTGGCGGTCAGCGATGCGCTGGAAACCGAAAGTGCCCTGGGCAGCATTGCGGTAGCGGTGTCGTTGATCCAGCAGATGAACCAGCAGATTGCCGCTGCGGCTGAGGAGCAGAGCTCGGTGGCCGAAGAGATCAACCGTAGTGTCACCAGTATTCGTGCGAGTG
Organism: Pseudomonas sp. 8 R 14; assembly: GCF_900005955.1. NCBI lineage: Bacteria > Pseudomonadati > Pseudomonadota > Gammaproteobacteria > Pseudomonadales > Pseudomonadaceae > Pseudomonas > Pseudomonas sp. 8 R 14. Next base: position 144,284 of record NZ_CVTH01000034.1, read on the forward strand.
CCGATCAATCGGCGTTGAGCATGCAGGGCAATGCGGCGTCGAGCATCCAGCTGGCGCAGTTGGGGGCGGAGCTCAAGGGGATGGTGGGGCACTTCCGCCTTTGATCGTCGCCCCGAGGCGGCGATCAAAAGGGAGGGCGATCAGGCGTGGTTGGCGAGGAAGGTCAGCAGCGCTTCGTTGACGAAATCCGGGTTCTCCCGGCTGGAGATATGCCCGGCGTCTGGAATCAGGATCAGGGCACAGCCAATCAGTTCGGCCATTTCCTCGGATTCGGCGGGTGGCCGAGGCTTGTCCTGTTCGCCACACATCACCAAGGTGGTATCGGCGTCCAGCCGCGGTAGTTGCTCCAGTACATCTTCGCGGCTGAAGATCAATCGACCCAGGGGGACGATGCTGTGCAGCAGGCGTTCCCGGGGAAAGTCCTGCAGTGACTTGCGAAAATCCTGGTAGAGCGCCGATTCGCGGTCGATGTCGGGGCGAAAGAAGATCGGCGCGATCACATCCAGCAACGGCTCAGGAATGGCGCCGGCATCTTCAATCATCTTGAACAACGAGAAGTAATACTGGCGCGTGGCCTCTGGCTCGGCACCGAGGTAGGTGTCCATCAGCACCAGGCTGTTGATCCGCTCGGGGGCCTGCAATGCCAGGCGTGCGCCCCACATTCCGCCCACCGACAGGCCTGCCAGGTTGATCTGTGCGATCTCCAAATGGTCAAGCAGGGCCAGGACCTGGCGCGCAAGGTCGTCGAGGGTGTGGGTGGGGGCGGGGAGTTGGCCCGATTCGCCGTGGCCCCACAGTTCGGGCACGATGACCCGGTACTGTTGTGACAGGGCTTCGATCTGCGGGGCCCACATGTCGCGGTCCCACAGGTAGCTTGAGCCGAGCAGGACGACAGGGCCGGTGCCCTGGTCGACGTAATGCAGCGGTTGTCCATCAATGACGGCGATAGGCATAGCGGGCCTCTGACTTCACGGAGTGAGGGGCACTTTTTTACGCTAGTCGGGGGCGGGGCGATAGATGCAAATTGATGGCATGTTGGGGCGAGCGGGCAGCCCGCTCACCCCAGGGGAGTGGGCAGATCAGTCGTAGATGACTTTCTTTTTCCACTCGGCATCGGCGTCGACTTCTTTCATGCCTTCGGTCAATTCGTTGACTTCCTCCGCCGCCTGTTTGCTGTTAGCCAGCACGGTCGAGTTGGCGCGGGCCAGTTGACCTTCCAGCAATTGCAGCTGTGCACTGTAGAGCACCGGTTCAGGCTGCTTGCGCAGGTACTGCACGCCACGCTCGAAGGCCAGGCGCGCCTGGCCAGGCTGGCCCTGCTGCAAGGCGTGCTGGCCGAGGTTGTTGAAGAACTCTATGTGCAACAGCACCAGGATATGACGGATTTCCTTGATCCAGTGCTTGGCTTCGTTGGTCGGCAGGAACCCGTCCTGGGCGGCGCGGGTGACCTGGCCATGCAGGGCTTCCAGCAGGAAGCGCACGTCCTTGGCCTTGGCTTCGGTCTGGATCGGCGCCGGCGGGTTGTTCACCGGGATGGACTCGCCCTGGGCCACCAGCGTGTTCAGCTCGGTGATACGGGCCTTGAGCGGTGCACTGGTCTTGTTGAGGTTCAACAGGCGCTGATTGACGTTGAGCTCCAGGCGGGCCAATAACAGCTTGAGCGCCGGCGTCATCAGTTGGCCAGGGAAGGTCTCGGTGATCTCACCGCAACGGCGCAGGCGATCATTAAGCTCGATCTCGGTGCGCTTCTTTTCCAGCTTGTTGTTTTCCACCACGTGGTTCATGTAGCCAATGGCGATCAGTATTACGATCCCGGCAATTACCAGCAGGGTGATCATGAGTGGTGTCACCGGTGTGACCTCTTTGATAGGGTTTACAGTGGAGTGTAGTGACTGGGCTTGTCGACGGATAGGACTGATCGACCAGTTACCCAGGTAGTTCTTCTATATAAGTAGCCGCTCCCTGCGTAGATGCACATTGCCATCACTTGCTGGAACGAACTATAGCGCCTTGTCGGACGCCAGAATATAGGCGTCAAGGCCTGGACGGGCAGAATGCCCCGCGCGGGCCGGTAAACACGGGCGAAGTCATTGATTTAAATAAATTTATCCTTGGGGGTTGACGACCTTTCAATCCATCCATAGAATGCGCGCCACTTACAGCGTAAAGCACACAGCGAAACGCGGTAGGGAGTGAATGTTGTACGTGTGTCCCCTTCGTCTAGTGGCCTAGGACACCGCCCTTTCACGGCGGTAACAGGGGTTCGAGTCCCCTAGGGGACGCCATATGCGGGAATAGCTCAGTTGGTAGAGCACGACCTTGCCAAGGTCGGGGTCGCGAGTTCGAGTCTCGTTTCCCGCTCCAATTTACAAGCAGTGTGGCTTTCGGGCGGCACTGAGTGAAACCAGGACCAAGTCTTCGGACGAGGCCTCTGGGCACTGAAATACACACCATGTGTTTCAGTAGCGTGTCCCCTTCGTCTAGTGGCCTAGGACACCGCCCTTTCACGGCGGTAACAGGGGTTCGAGTCCCCTAGGGGACGCCATTTGCGGGAATAGCTCAGTTGGTAGAGCACGACCTTGCCAAGGTCGGGGTCGCGAGTTCGAGTCTCGTTTCCCGCTCCATATTCAACAAAAACGCCGATCAGTGATGATCGGCGTTTTTGTTTGTGCGTTATTTGTTCATCTGCCTGAACCTGTCATCTTCCTGACTCAGTTCCTGGCGTGTTCGAGATATAGTCTGGCGTTTGAGTTCAAGGAGCACGCGTGATGGCAGAAACTTCTCAATCGTCCGGTGAAACCAAGGTCGCCCCATTGGGTATCAGCGCCTTGGAAAAAGCATGGGATTTCCATTGGGCAATGCGCTTTGTCAGCGTTGTGCTGTTTCTCGATATCGCTTTGCTAATCCGTACCCGGACGCCCTTGGTGGAGTGGACGACCAGCAGCGATGCATTGCTCGCTGACTTGGGGTTCCTGGCGGTCACCGCGGCCTCTTTTGCGCTGGTGGTGTCTTTCGTTCTGCCGCTGTTGACGGAAATCGTTCGTGGGATCGGCACAAGGTTGCGAATGGCCTTTCCAAAGCTCTTGGGTGATGCCTATACACCTCCTTCAAGGGGGATCGGTTATGTGTGGGCCAACGACCTTCTGGACCTGGCACTGAAGGAAAACAGTGATTTCCTGCTTAGCTGGTATCAGCGGCATGTGCAGTTGCGAGAACAGCACCGGTTGATGATGAACAAAGTCGCGCACTTGGTGTTTGGTTGTTTGGTGCTGTCCGTCGTGGATTGGGCGGTGCCATATTTTGGATTCGGCACTGGTTCGCTGATTTTCTCGGCCATGCATGTACTGGGTGATACGGGGCTGTTTCTGGCCAGCATGGTCGTGGTAGCGGGCGGGGTAATGTTGGCGTCGGCATGGTTTGCCATCGAGTCTTCCCTGTATATCTACTACCCACCCCTGGACATGTTGCAGCGGGAGCAGGAGCGCAAGCGATACCAGGGCGCATGAAGAACCTGAGTAAAAATGCCGATCATCACTGATCGGCGTTTTTTTGCGCACACTTCAATCGCTGTCAGAGCTTCGGCAACTGTCCGATACGCCCCATCATTTCGGTGACGATCTGCAGATCCAGCAAGAACTGGTCGACCGTCTTGAACTCATTGTCGGTGTGCCCGGTGTATTTCACTTCCGGCCGCGCCAGGCCGAATTGCACGCCATTGGGCAGTTCATGCACGGACGTCGCGCCGGCCGAGGTGCCGAATTTGTGCTCCATACCGAGGTTTTCGCTGGCCACGGCCAACAAGGCCTTCACCCACTCACCTTCCGGGTTGCGGTACATCGGTTCGGCGACCGAGTAGGTGAAGTCCACGTTGACCTTGGTTTGCTTGTCCCAGGCGCTCAACTTGTCGGAAATTTCGGCTTTCAGTTTCTCCGGCGATTTGCCCTTTGGTACACGCAGGTTCACCGCCAGCTTGAAGGCTTTGTCATCCAGGCCGACAAAGGTCAGCGAGGTGGTCAGCGGCCCCATGAAATCATCGGAGAAACCCACGCCCAATTTGCCGCCCAGATAATCCAGACCCCAGTTGTCCGAGGCATAACGGGCCGCGTCGGTGATGTGGTTGTGCTTGAGGGCGATCTTGCCGTCGATGCTGTGGATCAGCTCCAGCATGCGCGACACCGGGTTGATACCGGATTCGGGCTCGGAGGAGTGCGCGGAAACCCCGGTCACTGTCAGCTTGACCTCTTTGCCAACCACCTTGGCTGTTACTTCGAAGTCACCGCCGTTGCGTTTGGCATACTCCGTACCGGCTTTTTGCAGGCTGGCGGCCAGTTCGGCAGGCGTGTCGCTGATCAACGTGGCAACCGAGGCCGAGGGAATCTGGTTGGTGGCCATGCCGCCGGTCATAGCGATGATTTCCGCGCCTTGGCCTTCCCCTTTGCGGCGCGGGAAGGTGGCCATGACAGTGCCATAACCTTTTTCGGCAATCACCACCGGGTAGCCGCCATCCAGCGCCAGGTTGTACTGCGGCGTCGGGTTGCGTTCGAAGTAATAGGGGATCGCGTCGCCGGAAGTTTCTTCGGTGGTGTCCACCAGCAGCTTGAAATTGCGCGCCAGCGGCAACTTCTCTTCCTTGATCACCTTCATGGCGTACATCGCCACCACGATGCCGTTTTTGTCATCCTCGGTGCCACGGCCATACATGCGGTCGCCGATCAGCGTGACCTTGAACGGGTCGAGCCTGGTGCCGTCTTTCAACACCCAGTTCTCCGGCGTCACCGGCACCACGTCGGCGTGGGCGTGGATACCCACCACTTCGTCGCCGTTGCCTTCCAGGGAAATCTCGTACACGCGGTTGTCGACGTTGCGGAAGTTCAGGTTGAAGGTCTTGGCCAGGGCCTGGATCTTGGCGGCAATCCGGATGAATTCCGGATTTTTGTACTGCGGCATGCCGTCCACGTTGAAGGTCGGAATTTCCACCAGTTCGCGCAAGGTATCGAGGGCGGCTTTGCCGTATTTCACTCGGGTGTAAATACCCAAAAGGCGATGGATTTCGTTCTGCTGGTCGGCGGTCAGGGTTTTGTTATCGAGGAAGGCACCGATCGCCGGGCCTACGTCGTTGGCCTTGCCCAGGTCGCCTTTGGCCAGGGTGCCGAGGAAACCACGGAAATCCGTGACCGACGTTTCGCTGAAGCTCGTCAGGATCGCCGTGCTTTGCTCTGGGGTGATGTTGGCAAAGGCAGGTGTGGTCATCACCGAAAGGCCGGCCGCGAACAGGGTGGCAGCCGCTAATTGCTTGAGTCGAAAGTGCATGGTCAGGGGCATTCCTTTGCAAAGGGAAATGGGGGATTCCTGATCAATATGTCAGAAATATTTCGACACACTACCACTGCCAAGGTGTGCCCGGGAGACCACTGGGAGGCTTATCTAAAAACTCGATAGCACCCGACTCTGCTCTCTAGTCCAGGCTGTAACGCACCGACAACGCACCCTTTTTCTCCGAAAGCGCCAGGATCGTTACCTGACCCAACTCGCCCAGCGTTTGCACATGGGTACCGCCGCAAGCGTAGGTGGGCAGATCACCGAAGCCCACTTCGCGGGTGCCGTCGTCCAGGGCCATATGGCGCGGGTAGTCGGCGGCGATCCATTGGTTGATCTGCTGTTGAATGATCTCGGCGTCCATGGCTTGCGCGGTTTCGCCACGGATAAAAGTGATCTTGCCTTCACCTGGCCAGTGGTGCGCCTTGATCGGCATCCAACCCAGGGTTTCGCCAGCGTTGCCGATCAAATGCCCGGCGGAGTGCAGGCGGGTGTGCAGGGCGCGGCGTGGTTCGTCGACCCGCGCGGTGATGGGGCCCGGTTCCACCGGTTGGTTGACATAGTGCACCACGCGATCGGTTTCCTGGGTGACTCGCAGCACCTGGCTGTCGCCCAGCCAGCCGGTATCGAACGGCTGGCCACCGCCTTGGGGATGGAAAATCGTCGACTGCAAAACGACCGCAAACTGGCCCTCGCAGGGGGTGCAACTGAGTACTTCAAGCTCGGCGGTCAGGTGGTCATGGGTGAAAAACAGGCGCTCGGTCATTTTCTACATCCGCATCAGGGTTCTGCGGGCAGTATAAATATTGCCTGGATAGGTGATAATCCGCTCAAATATCAATGGACCTGTGCGTCATGAGCATCAATCTTCCTTTGCCGCTGCTGGGCGAAATGGCGATTTTCGTCAAGGTAGTAGAGACCGGCAGCTTCTCCGAAGCGGCGCGGCAGTTGAGCGTTTCGCCGTCGGCTGTAAGCCGCAGTATTTCGCGCCTGGAAAAGGCCCTGTCCACCCGTTTGCTGCAACGCACCACGCGCAAATTGCGCCTGAGTGAAGCCGGTGAGGAGGTTTTCAAGCGCTGCCAGGAAATGGTCAGCGCGGCGCGCTCAGTGATGGAAATCAGCGGCCAGTTCACCCACGAGGCCGAGGGCCTGGTGCGGGTCAGTGTGCCGAAGGCGGTGGGGCGGTTTGTGGTGCACCCGCATATGCCGGAGTTCCTGCGGCGTTATCCCAGGGTGGATGTGCAATTGATCCTCGAGGACCGGCATGTGGACCTGATCGATGACAATGTCGACCTCAGCATCCGCATCACCGACAGCCCGCCGCCGGGCCTGGTGGGGCGGCAGTTATTGCCGATTGAGCATTTACTCTGTGCCACGCCGCAGTATCTAGCCGAGCATGGTGCGCCGGAGCATCCCCATGATTTGCTGGCGCACAGTTGCATCTATCTCGGTGAAACCCCGGGGGATTCACGCTGGAAATTCCGCCAGGGCGGCAAGGCGGTGACGGTCGGCGTGCGTGGACGTTATGCGGCGAACCACACCGGCGTTCGGCTGGATGCGGTGTTGCAGCACGTGGGAATTGGCAGCTTGCCGTATTTCACCGCGCGGCATGCGTTGGAGGAGGGGCGGTTGGTACAGGTGCTGCCCGGGTGGGACTTTATTGCGTCCTACCATGGCGAAGCGTGGTTGTTGCATTCGCCCACGCGTTACCTGCCGCCGAAGCTTCGGGTGTTTATCGATTATCTGGTGGAGTGCATGGCGAGGGAGCCGACATTGCGCCGGCGATAGGCGCACGGTCGAAAATGTGGGAGGAGGGCTTGCTCCCTCCCGCATTCAGTTATGCAGTGTCTTGAACAATCAGTGTTTGCTTTGGTCCTGCGGCATGGCCAGCAGTTGCTTTTCCTGGTTCCAGTCGAAGGGTTCGTCGTTTTGTTCGGCTTCAAAGCGACGCTCTTCCAGGGCCTGGTACAGGTCCAGTTCTTCGTCGGGCATGAAGTGCAGGCAATCGCCGCCGAAGAACCACAGCAGGTCGCGCGGGACCAGGTGGGCGATCTGCGGGTAGCGCAGGATGACCTGGCTCATCAGGTCCTGGCCCAGGTACTGGCTTTCGATCGGGTCGATCGGCAGCAGGGCGCGCAGTTCGTCGAAGCGCTCCAGGAACAGGGTGTGGCTTTCCTCGGGCACCTGTTCGGCTTCGCCGACGGCAACCAGGATGCTGCGCAGGTGGTCGAGCAAGACGAGATGATCGGCAACGACGTTGGACACGAGATAAGTCCTCTAAAGCAAAAACGGGCGCGAGAGTATATGCCTCTCGCGCCCGTTTTTATATGACCGCCGGACTCAGCGGACTTTACCTTCAGCGTGTACCAGCTCTTCCTTGCTGAAATCATCCACGTCGATCACCTTGCGCCGTGCCGCTTCGGCGTCGCGCAAGCTCTGCGCTTCCGCCGGTTGCAGCACACCGGCGTGCAGGGCGGCATCGATCGCATGTTCGCCGGCAGCGGGTTTGACCTGGCCACTTTTGAGCGCGGTGTGCAGTTTTTTCTGCAATGGATGGCTGGCACCCAATAGATCGTAGGCGTGTTGCAGAGCGCCCACTGGATCTTCTGCCGATTGTGGGCGGTAGCAGCCGGCCAGCAATTCTTCCAGGGTCGGGTCGCCTTTGGCGCGGCCAATCACCGCGGCCACTTCGGCATCCAGCGCATCGGACGGACCGGTATGGCGACGCCCGAACGGGAATACAATCACCCGCAGCAGGCAACCCAGCACTTTATTCGGGAAGTTGCTCAGCAGCTCATCCAACGCACGCTCGGACTCGCCGAGGCTTTCTTCCATGGCCCAGGCGAACAGCGGTTCCAAGTGATCCGGCGAATCCAGGTCGTGGTAACGCTTGAGTGCCGCCGACGCCAGGTACATATGGCTTAGCACGTCACCGAGGCGTGCCGACAGGCGTTCGCGGCGTTTCAACTCGCCACCCAGCAGCATCATGCTCAGGTCCGCCAGCAGCGCGAACGCGGCAGCCTGGCGGTTCAATGCGCGGAAATAACCCTGGCTCAAACGGTTGCCCGGGGCTTTCTCGAAGTGCCCCACGCCGAGGTTCAGCACCAGGGTGCTGGCGGCATTGCTCACGGCAAAACCAATGTGTTGCATCAGCAGCCCGTCGAACTCCTTCAGCGCCTGATCGTGGTCCTCACGCCCGGCCAGCGCCATTTCCTTGAGCACGAACGGATGGCAGCGGATGGCACCCTGGCCGAAGATCATCAGGTTGCGCGAGAGGATGTTCGCGCCTTCCACGGTGATGAAGATCGGCGCGCCCTGCCAGCTGCGGCCCAGGTAGTTGTTCGGGCCCATGATGATGCCCTTGCCGCCGTGTACGTCCATGGCGTGGCTGATGCACTCACGGCCGCGTTCGGTCAGGTGGTACTTGAGGATCGCCGACAGCACCGAGGGTTTTTCCCCAAGGTCCACGGCATTGGCGGTGAGCATGCGTGCGCTGTCCATCAGCCAGGCGTTGCCGCCGATGCGCGCCAGGGCTTCCTGGATACCTTCGAAGGCTGACAGCGGTACGTTGAACTGCTCGCGCACCTGGGCGTACTGGCCGGTGACCAGGCTGGTGAACTTGGCGGCGCCGGTACCCACGGCGGGCAGGGAGATCGAACGGCCGACCGACAGGCAGTTCATCAGCATCATCCAGCCTTTGCCGAGCATTTCCTGGCCGCCGATGAGGTATTCCAAGGGGATGAACACGTCCTTGCCGGAGTTCGGACCGTTCATGAACGCGGCGCCGAGGGGCAGGTGGCGACGGCCGATTTCCACACCGGGGGTGTCGGTCGGGATCAGCGCGAGGCTGATACCCAGGTCTTCTTCTTCACCCAGCAGGTGGTCTGGGTCGTGGGCCTTGAAGGCCAGGCCCAGCAGGGTCGCGACCGGGCCAAGGGTGATGTAGCGTTTTTCCCAGTTCAGGCGCAGGCCGAGGGTTTCCTTGCCTTCCCATTCGCCTTTGCAGATCACCCCCGTGTCAGGCATGGCGCCGGCATCGGAGCCCGCCAGCGGGCCGGTGAGGGCGAAGCAGGGGATGTCATCGCCACGCGCCAGGCGTGGCAGGTAGTGGTTGCGTTGTTCGTCGGTGCCGTAATGCAACAGCAATTCGGCCGGGCCGAGGGAGTTGGGCACCATCACTGTGGAGGCCAGGTCGCCGCTGCGGGTGGCGAGTTTCATCGCGACCTGGGAGTGGGCATAAGCGGAGAAGCCCTTGCCGCCATATTCCTTGGGAATGATCAGGGCGAAGAAACCGTGGGTCTTGATGTGCTCCCACGCTGCCGGCGGCAGGTCCATGGCCTGGCCGATTTCCCAGTCGCTGACCATGGCGCAGAGTTCTTCGGTGGGGCCGTCGATAAAGGCCTGTTCTTCCTCGGTCAGTTGCACCTTGGGGTAGGCCAGCAGCTTGTCCCAGTCGGGACGACCGCTGAACAGTTCGCCGTCCCACCACACGGTGCCGGCGTCGATGGCGTCGCGCTCGGTCTCGGACATCGGCGGCAAGACTTTCTGGAACCAGCTGAACAGCGGCTTGGTGAAGTATTGGCGGCGCAGGTCCGGCAGCAGCAAGGGCGCGGCCACCACTGCGATCAATACCCAGAAAATCAGCAGCAGCCAACCCGGTGCATGGCTCCAGGCGCCCATCGCCAGCAGGTAAACGGCGACCACGCCCAGGGCGGGCAGGGGGGCGACGCGGCGATGTGCCAGGTAGGCAATGCCGACCACCAGAACCAGTATCCACAACAACAGCATATTCAATCCTCCGTGAAACCAGGGGCGAAACCACCAGGGAGCTTAGTCGGCATCCGAACAAGCGGGGTGATCAGGGTGTTACAAGTTGTACTGGGAACACCTGGCATCAGGCGCCGACATTTGGCCGAATCGTCGTTATCTCCGTGGCGGACCTGTCGTTAAACTCCAGGCTTCCTTCGGAGATCAAGCTCATGGATACGTATCTGAGTCCCAGCCGCTTCATCGATAGTGACCACCCTGCGGTGGTGGAGTTCGCCGAAAAACACCGCGGCTCCAGCGCGAATTTACGTGACCAGGCGGTCAGTCTCTATTACGCCGTGCGTGAGGCGATTCGCTATAACCCCTACACCTTCAGCCGCGATCCCGCCACCTTGAATGCCAGCTTCGCCCTGGCCGCCGGCGAAAGCTATTGCGTGCCCAAGGCCACCTTGCTCGCCGCCTGCGCCCGTCACTGCGGCATCCCGGCGCGCATCGGTCTTGCGGATGTGCGCAATCACCTGTCGACACCGCGCCTGATCGCGTTGCTCAAAAGCGATGTGTTTGCCATGCATGGCTACACCGAGCTTTACCTGGACGGCCGCTGGGTCAAGGCGACGCCGGCGTTCAACCGCCAACTCTGTGAGGTGTTCGACGTACCACCACTGGACTTCGACGGGATCAGCGACAGCGTATTCCATGCATTCAACCGCCAGGGGCAGCGCTCGATGGAGTACGTGGTGGACCATGGGCAGTTTCCCGATGTGCCCGAGGATTTCTTCTTCGCCCATCTGGAGAAATGTTACCCACACCTGTTTGCTGAACAGATGCCGATCTTGTCGGGCGACTTGCCGAGCGATTTGAGCCGCGGGTGAACCGGCGTATGCTGCTGCGTTCATCCAGCCATGTTCATCAACAAAAAGGCGCGGTCATGCTGAAGATCTGGGGTCGTAAAAATTCATCAAACGTCAGGAAAGCACTGTGGTGCGCCGAGGAACTCGGCCTGGACTATGAGGCAATTGATGCGGGCGGGGCTTTTGGTGTGGTCTACACGCCGCAATACCGGGCATTGAACCCGAATGGCCGGGTGCCGATGATCGAGGACGGCGACTTTGTGTTGTGGGAGTCCAACACCATCGTGCGCTACCTCTGTGCCAAGCACGGGTCGGCGTTTTACCCGAGCGACCTGCAAGTGCGTGCCAGCGCCGAAAAATGGATGGACTGGACCACCTCGACCCTCGCCGAGCCGTTCAAGGCCGTGTTCTGGGGCGTTGTGCGCACCCCCGCGGAAAAGCGGAACTGGGACAGCATCAACGCTGGGTGTCAGGCCTGTATCGATGCACTGAGCACCGTGGACAGCGCATTGGCCCACCAGCCTTACCTGTCGGGCGACACCTTTGGCATCGGTGATATTCCCCTCGGCTGCTTTATCTACGCCTGGTTCGAGATGCCCATCGAACGCCCTGCGATGCCCAACCTAGAGGCCTGGTACCAGCGTCTGCAACAGCGCCCGGCCTACCGCAAGGCGGTCATGACCGCGTTGACTTAATACTGACTATTAATACAGGTGACTGTACTTGTGCGGCGCGGGCAAGCACCATGCCTGTCATGCGCCGCCGTTGAACTACCTGCGCTGCGCCCTCATCTACTCTTTCTATTCCCTTCTTTGGTGCGTATTCCGATATGAGTTCCGCTCTGTCCATCCGGCAGCTAACCAAAACCTACGGCAACGGTTTCCAGGCCCTGAGTGGTATCGATCTGGACGTTGCCGAAGGTGACTTCTTCGCCTTGCTCGGCCCCAACGGCGCCGGCAAATCCACCACCATCGGTATCCTCTCCACTCTGGTCAACAAGACCAGCGGCACGGTGAATATCTTCGGCCACGACCTGGACAAATCCCCGGCGGCGCTCAAGCGCTCCATCGGTGTGGTGCCCCAGGAATTCAACTTTAACCAGTTCGAAAAGACTTTCGACATTGTCGTGACCCAGGCTGGCTACTACGGCATCCCGGCGAAAGTTGCCAAGGAGCGCGCCGAGCAATACCTGACCCAGTTGGGCCTGTGGGACAAGCGCGACGTGCCGTCCCGCTCGCTGTCCGGCGGCATGAAGCGTCGCCTGATGATTGCCCGCGCACTGGTGCATGAACCGCGCCTGTTGATCCTCGATGAGCCCACCGCCGGCGTGGACATCGAACTGCGTCGTTCGATGTGGACCTTCCTCACCGAGCTGAACGAGAAGGGCATCACCATCATCCTCACCACCCATTACCTGGAGGAGGCTGAGCAGCTGTGCCGCAACATCGGCATCATCGACCACGGCACCATCGTCGAGAACACCAGCATGCGTAACCTGCTGGGCCAACTGCATGTGGAAACCTTCCTGCTCGACCTGAAGAACAACCTGTCGGCACCGCCGCAACTGCTCGGCTACCCCAGCCGCCTGGTGGACAGCCACACCCTGGAAGTCCAGGTGGATAAAGCCATGGGCATCACTGCGTTGTTCACCCAGTTGGCGGCGCAGAACATCGACGTGCTGAGCCTGCGTAATAAAACCAATCGCCTTGAGGAGTTGTTCGTGTCCCTGGTGGAGAAAAATCTGACGAAGGTGGCGGTATGAGTTCTGAGCTGCAACCCAACCTCGTCGCACTGCAGACCATCGTCTACCGCGAAGTGAAGCGCTTTACCCGGATCTGGCCGCAGACCCTGCTGCCGCCGGCGATCACCATGGTGTTGTACTTTGTGATCTTCGGTAACCTGATCGGCCGGCAGATCGGCGACATGGGTGGTTTCACCTATATGGAGTACATCGTGCCGGGCCTGATCATGATGTCGGTGATCACCAACTCCTACGGCAACGTGGTCTCCAGTTTCTTCGGCAGTAAGTTCCAGCGCTCCATCGAAGAGCTGATGGTCTCGCCGGTGTCGCCGCATACCATTTTGATCGGCTACACCCTGGGTGGCGTACTGCGCGGCTTGATGGTGGGCGTGATCGTGACGCTGCTATCACTGTTCTTCACCCACCTGCAGGTGCATCACCTCGGCGTCACCATTCTGGTGGTGGTGCTGACGGCGACCATCTTCTCGCTGCTGGGGTTTATCAACGCCGTGTTTGCACGCAACTTCGATGACATCTCGATCATCCCGACTTTCGTGCTGACGCCGCTGACCTACCTGGGCGGGGTGTTCTACTCCATCACCTTGCTGCCGCCGTTCTGGCAGACCGTGTCGCTGGCCAACCCGGTGCTGCACATGGTCAACGCCTTCCGCTACGGCATCCTGGGCGTGTCGGATATCAAGATCAGCGTGGCGATCACCTTCATGCTGGTGGCGACTGTGGTGTTGTATATCGGTTGCGCGAAGCTGCTGGTGAGCGGGCGCGGGATGCGTACCTGATAAAACGCGGTCAAAAAATGTGGGAGGGGGCTTGCTCCCGATTGCGATGTGTCAGCTACAGATAAGCTGACTGACATACCGCTATCGGGAGCAAGCCCCCTCCCACATTTGGTTTTTGTGTCAGGTCTTCAGGCTTTCAGTGCCAGCTCGATCAGCGCGTGCAGCTCTTCAACCGTCAGCGGCGCGCTTGAGAACAGAATACGAAACACCGTCGGCGCTGCCAGCAGATTGATCAAGTGGTCCACGCTCGGTGGCGACTGGTGCGGATAACGGTCGACAATCGCCTGCAGCTGCCCACTCAAGATGCTCACGCAGTAGCCCGGCGTCCCCCTGCATTGCAGGTCGCGCATCATGTTGCGGCCCGGCTCCGAACTCATCTCATCCAGGTATTGCTCGGCCCACGCCCGCAAGTCACCACGCAGGCTGCCGGTGTTGGCGGGCTCGCTGTCGGGGCGCATGCGCGCCAGGGCCACATCCGCCAGCAGCACCGAGAGGTCGCCCCAGCGCCGATAGATGGTCGAGGGCGTTACGCCTGCGCGCGCGGCAATCATCGGCACCGTGACACTGGAGCGCTCATGGGTTTCGAGCAATTCACGCACGGCCGAATGGACCGATTCCTGTACCCGGGCACTGCGGCCCCCCGGGCGGAGGCCTTCTTTTATCGCCATGCGTGTGACCTTAACACAAAGAATTTGCTTTAAGCGCCGGCGAGTAGCACACTCCGCAAAAGCAAAAAATTAGCTTTAGCGGAGCGTGCCCATGTCCAGCCTCACTTCTCATCGTTCCAGCCTGGTGTTCCTCGCGGTCACGTTGCTGACGTTTCTCGCCGCTTCCAGTGCGCCGACACCGTTGTATCACCTGTACCAGGAGGGGCTGCATTTTTCGGCGGGCACGCTCACGCTGATCTTTGGCGTGTACGCCCTGAGCCTGTTGGCGGCGCTGTTGACCGTGGGCGCGCTGTCGGACCACCTGGGACGCAGGCCAGTGATTTTTACGGCGTTGGTCCTGAATATGTTGGCGATGCTGCTGTTTATCAATGAAGACAGCGTGGCCTGGCTGATCGCTGCGCGTACCGTACAGGGGTTTGCCACCGGCATGGCCACGGCGGTGCTGGGCGCGGCCTTGCTCGACACCGACCGCCAGCAGGGCCCGCTGGTCAACAGCGTGGCGCCGCTGCTGGGCATGGCGTGCGGTGCGATGGGCAGCAGCGTGCTGGCGGAGTTCGCGCCACTGCCGACGCAGTTGATCTACTGGACGCTGCTGACGCTGATGCTGATGCAGGCGCTGTATGTGTGGCGCCTGCCGGAAACCGTTGATCGTATTCCCGGTGCACTGGCCTCGCTGCGCCCCACGCTGCATGTGCCGCCCCAGGCGCGTCGCGCGTTGTGGCTGTCATTGCCGGTGGACGTGGCGGTGTGGGCGATGGGGGGCTTTTACCTGTCCCTGGCGCCGTCGCTGGTACGGGCGGCGACAGGCTCTACATCGAACCTTATCGGTGGCGGCCTGGTGGCGGTGCTGACGTTGAGTGGCGCGCTGATGATCTTCACCCTGCGCAATCGCCCGGCCAGCAAGGTGCTGCGCCTGGGCGCGACGCTGCTGGCGGTGGGGGTGGCGCTGATCCTTACTGCGGTGCACAGCGCCAGCCTGCCGCTGTTTTTTATCGCCACATTGATCGCCGGCAGCGGCTTCGGCGCCGGCTTTCTCGGCGCATTGCGCAGTGTGGTGCCGCTGGCTTTGCCCCATGAACGGGCAGGCTTGATGTCGGCATTCTATGTGCTGAGTTATTTGGCGTTCTGCTTACCTTCGCTGCTGGCGGGCAACCTGATTCGCAGCTTTGGCCTGATCGTCACCACCGACGGTTACGGCGCTGTACTGATCCTGCTGGCCCTCGGGGCGTTGGTCGCCTTGCTGCTGCAGGATTCGGCAAAATCCAAGGCGGCCTGCATATCTGTAAAGTAGATAACAGTTAGAGATATTACCCGTTATATAGATATTCGAACAGGTTCTACCATGGCCTCAACCTCATGCGAGGAAGAGGATTGCCATCATGAACTGCTCGACGACCATCAGCTACAAACCCTTCAGTCACCTGACCCGGCCTCGGGAAGTGATTCGCCAATTCACCCCCAACTGGTTCGCCGCGACCATGGGCACCGGCGTGCTGGCGCTGGCCCTGGCGCAATGGCCGGTCAACCTGCCAGGTGTGCAGGTCATTGCCGAAGCACTGTGGTGGTTCACCATTGGTCTGTTCATTCTGTTCAGTGCCCTGTATACCGCGCGCTGGGTGATGTTTTTCCAGGAGGCGCGGCGGATTTTCGGGCACTCCACGGTCTCGATGTTCTTCGGCACCATCCCCATGGGCCTGGCGACCATTCTCAATGGCTTGCTGCTGTTTGGCCTGCCGCGTTGGGGCGCCGATGTGATTGCGTTGGCCGAAGCCCTGTGGTGGCTGGATGTGGCGATGGCCCTGGCCTGCGGTGTGCTGATTCCCTTCATGATGTTCACCCGCCAGGAACACAGCATCGATCAGATGACTGCGGTCTGGTTGCTGCCGGTGGTGGCGGCCGAAGTCGCCGCAGCCAGCGGCGGCTTGCTCGCGCCGCACCTGGCGGACGCTCATTCGCAACTGGTGATGCTGGTGACCAGCTACGTGTTGTGGGCGTTTTCCCTGCCGGTGGCGTTCAGCATCCTGACCATCCTGATGTTGCGCATGGCCCTGCACAAACTGCCCCACGCCAACATGGCGGCGTCGAGCTGGCTGGCGCTGGGCCCGATCGGTACCGGTGCCCTGGGCATGTTGTTGCTGGGCGGCGATGCTCCGGCGATCTTTGCCGCCAATGGCTTGTCCGGCGTGGGTGAAATAGCCAATGGGCTCGGCCTGGTCGCAGGCATCACCCTGTGGGGCTTCGGCTTGTGGTGGATGCTGATCGCGGTATTGATCACCCTGCGTTACCTGCGCGGCGGTATCCCGTTCAACCTCGGTTGGTGGGGCTTTACCTTCCCATTGGGGGTGTACGCCCTGGCCACGCTGAAGTTGGCGAGCCTGCTGCACCTGGGCTTCTTCAGCGCCTTCGGTAGCCTGCTGGTGGTGGCGTTGGCGCTGATGTGGCTGATCGTGGCCAAGCGCACCGTGCAGGGCGCCTATAAGGGAGAGCTTTTTGTTTCGCCGTGCATTGCAGGACTAGGGAATAAGTAAGCGGAGTTAGGTAAAGTCGTGGCCTGATAACTATTAGGCCACGCAGGAACACGGACGATGAGCCACCCCTCACAATTCACCTTGCTGCGCACACGGCGCTTCCTGCCGTTTTTCATCACCCAGTTGCTGGGCGCTTTCAACGACAACATCTTCAAGCAATCGCTGATCCTGGCGATTCTCTACAAGCTCACCATCGACGGTGACCGCAGCATTTGGGTCAACCTGTGCGCCTTGCTGTTTATCCTGCCGTTCTTCCTGTTTTCGGCGCTGGCCGGGCAGTTTGGCGAAAAATTCAACAAGGATGCGTTGATCCGTGCGATCAAGATCGGCGAGATCGTGATCATGGCCGTCGGTGCCACAGGCTTCCTGTTCAACCATTTGGAATTGATGCTGCTGGCGTTGTTTGCCATGGGTACCCATTCGGCGCTGTTCGGTCCGGTGAAGTACTCGATCATGCCCCAGGCCCTGCACGAAGATGAGCTGGTAGGTGGCAACGGCCTGGTGGAGATGGGTACGTTCCTGGCCATCCTGGCCGGCACCATTGGCGCCGGTATCATGATGTCGTCCACCCATTACGCGCCGATCGTGGCGGTGGCGATTGTCGGCGTGGCGGTGCTGGGTTACCTGGCCAGCCGCAGCATTCCACGGGCGGCCGCATCCACGCCGCAACTGCGCCTGGATTGGAATATCTTCACCCAGTCCTGGGCCACGCTGCGCATGGGCCTGGGGCAGACGCCCGCGGTGTCGCGCTCGATTGTCGGTAACTCGTGGTTCTGGTTTGTCGGCGCGATCTACCTGACGCAGATCCCGGCCTACGCCAAGGAATGGTTGTACGGCGATGAAACCGTGGTCACCCTGATCCTCACGGTGTTCTCGGTGGGCATCGCCCTGGGCTCGATGCTCTGCGAAAAACTCTCCGGGCGTAAGGTGGAAATCGGCCTGGTACCGTTTGGCTCGTTCGGCCTGACGGTGTTCGGCCTGCTGCTGTGGTGGCATTCCGGCGGTTTCCCGCAGAACGTCCAGGCCAACGATTGGCTCGCGGTGCTCAGCTACGGCCAAGCCTGGTGGGTGTTGTTCGATATCCTTGGCCTGGGTGTGTTCGGCGGCTTCTATATCGTGCCGCTGTACGCGCTGATCCAGTCGCGTACCGCCGAGAACGAGCGGGCGCGGGTGATCGCCGCCAACAACATTCTCAATGCGCTGTTCATGGTGGTATCGGCGATCGTGTCGATCCTGCTGCTGAGCGTGGCCAAGCTGTCGATCCCGGAGTTGTTCTTGGTGGTGTCGCTGCTCAACATCGCGGTCAACGCCTACATCTTCAAGATCGTCCCCGAGTTCACCATGCGCTTCATGATTTGGCTGCTCAGCCACTCCATGTACCGCGTGGAGCATCGCAACCTCGACCTGATCCCGGACGAAGGCGCAGCGTTGCTGGTGTGCAATCACGTGTCGTTTGTCGATGCGTTGTTGATCGGTGGCGCGGTGCGTCGGCCGATTCGCTTTGTCATGTACTACAAGATCTACCGTTTGCCGGTGCTGAACTTTATCTTCCGCACCGCCGGGGCGATTCCGATTGCCGGGCGCAATGAAGATATCCAGATCTACGAAAAGGCCTTCACGCGCATTGCCCAGTACCTGAAGGACGGGGAGTTGGTGTGTATCTTCCCGGAAGGCAAATTGACGGCGGATGGCGAGATGAATGAGTTCCGTGGTGGGGTGACGCGCATCCTGGAAGAGACACCGGTGCCGGTGATTCCGATGGCGTTGCAGGGGCTGTGGGGGAGTTTCTTCAGCCGCGATCCGCACAAGGGCTTCTTTCATCGGATCTGGTCGCGGGTGGTATTGGTGGCGGGTGAGCCTGTTGCCGTGGGGGCGGCTACGCCTGCGCAGTTGCAGGCGGTGGTGGGTGTTTTGCGGGGGAGTGTCAGGTAGTTCTGTGCTGGATGTTCCGGACTCATCGGGGGCTTGCCCCCGATGGCGGTAGCGGCCTAAGCGCTGATCTTAAGCCCAACAAGCCCGCAAATGATCAACGCCACACTGGCCAATCGAAACAACGCCATGGACTCCCCGAACAGGACAATCCCGGCAATCACGGTGCCCACCGCACCCACGCCGGTCCAGATGGCATAGGCGGTGCCCAGGGGCAGTTCTTTCATGGCCAGCCCCAGCAGGCCGAGGCTGATAGCCATGGCTGCAATCGTCAGGGCCGTGGGCAGTGGCTTGCTGAAACCGTCGGTGTACTTGAGGCCGACGGCCCAGCCGACTTCGAACAAGCCGGCAAAAAACAGAATGATCCAGGACATGATGACCTCGCTTCCATAGGCGGGGTCGTCCCCGGATTGTGCGCCTCGACAGCGTCGCGAGGTCGTCCCCGCGAAGCTCGGTAGAGTGCCGAAAATTGATCATGCGATCAAGTTTGCGGCGTGTTCTCCATTACGCGGCGGTCTTCCTTCTCGCTCATGCGGCGGAAATACGTCGACAGCAATGCCCCGGAAATATTGTGCCAGACACTAAACAACGCACTGGGCACTGCCGCCAACGGCGAAAAGTGCGCACTGGCCAAGGCGGCGCCCAGCCCTGAGTTCTGCATGCCCACTTCCAGCGCCAACGACTTGCGTTGGGCCAATGGCAACTTGAACACGCGGCCGGTGAAGTAGCCCAGCAGGTAGCCGAAGCTGTTGTGCAGCATCACCACAGCCATGATCAGCAGGCCCGATTCGGCAATTTTCGCCTGGCTGGCAGCCACTACCGCGGCGACGATGATCACAATGCTGACCACCGACACCAGGGGCAGCACGTCCACCGCATGGCGGACCCGCTCGCCGAGCACGCGTTGCGCGACCACGCCGAGCACGATCGGCAGCAGCACCACTTGCAGGATCGACCAGAACAACTCCATGAACGACACCGGCAACCAGGCCGAGGCCAACAGCCAGATCAGCGCCGGGGTGAGCAGCGGGGCGAGGAGGGTGGTGACGGCAGCGATGGCCACCGACAGCGCCAGGTCGCCACGGGCCAGCCAGGTCATCACGTTGGAGGAGGTGCCGCTTGGGCAGCAACCGACCAGGATCACGCCGACGGCAATTTCCGGCGGCAGGTGAAAGGCCTGGCACAGCAGCCAGGCCACCCCCGGCATGATCACGAAATGCGCGACCACGCCCAGAGCCACGCGCCACGGGTGGCGAGCGACTTCGGCGAAGTCTTCAAGTTTGAGGGTCAGCCCCATGCCGAACATCACCAGGCCCAGCAGCGGGACGATGGCGCTTTTCAGGCCGATGAACCAGCTGGGCTCGAGGAAAGCCACGACGGCGAAGATCAACACCCAGTAGGCGAAGGTATTGCCGACGAAGCGGCTCAAGGCGGCGAGTGCGCGCATGGGGGTGTCCTTGTTATTAGATTCTTGAAGTGCAAATGCGATCAAATGTGTGAGGGGCAATTCCCCTCCCACAATTTGATCTTCAAACGGCTTAGATACCTTGCGGGGTTTCTTCGCCGCCAAGGGCTTCGATCAGCGCCGGCAGGAAGTCACCGAAGGTCAGCATCATCAGCGTGAAGCTGGCGTCCAGTTGACCCAGGGCCTCTTCACCACCGTCCTGTTCCGCCTGGTCTTGCAGCAGGTCTTCGAACTTCAGGCGCTTGACGGTCATCTTGTCGTCGAGCATGAAGGACAGCTTGTCCTGCCAGGCCAGGGACAATTGGGTCACGACTTTGCCGGTGGTCAGGTGCAACTGGATTTCTTCGCCGGTCAGGTCCTGGCGCTTGCAACGCACAATGCCGCCGTCTTCGTGGGTGTCGCGCAGTTCGCATTCGTCGAGGACGAAGAAGTCAGCGGCCGGTTTCTGGGTGGTGACCCATTCGGTCATGATGGCCGTGGGCGCGGTCTTCACGGTGAGTGGGCGAACCGGCAGGGTGCCGATCACTTCCCGCAGGGTGGAGAGCAGGTCTTCGGCGCGTTTCGGGCTGGCGGAGTTCACCAGGATCAGGCCCTGTTTCGGCGCGATGGCGGCAAAGGTCGACGAACGACGAATAAAGGCGCGGGGCAGGAAGGCCTGGATGATTTCATCCTTGATCTGGTCGCGTTCCTTTTTATAGACCTTGCGCATTTGCTCGGCTTCGATCTCTTCGACTTTCTCTTTCAGTGCGTCACGCACCACGCTACCCGGCAGGATGCGTTCTTCCTTGCGGGCGGCGATCAGCAGGAAGTCACCGCTGACGTGAACCAGGGGAGCGTCCTCGCCTTTACCGAAAGGCGCGACGAAACCGTAGGTGGTCAACTCCTGGCTTGCACAAGGGCGCGCCAGTTTGGTGGCCATGGCCGCTTCCAACGCCTCGGCATCAACAGGCAGATCTTGGGTCAGGCGATAGATAAGCAGGTTCTTGAACCACATGGGGTGAGTCTCTCCTTTATACAAAGGGGGGCATTATTCTCTTGATAGCGCCCCAGGCCAACCCTGCCTAAGCCATTGGAAGGCCTCAAAAAAAAGATTTAAGAAAGTGCTTGCCAGACCCAAGGTCGCTCCGTAGAATGCGCGCCACACCGAGACGAAGGGTGATTAGCTCAGCTGGGAGAGCATCTGCCTTACAAGCAGAGGGTCGGCGGTTCGATCCCGTCATCACCCACCATTCGCTTCATGTGTTACGCGCAGCGGTAGTTCAGTCGGTTAGAATACCGGCCTGTCACGCCGGGGGTCGCGGGTTCGAGTCCCGTCCGCTGCGCCATATTCTGTAGCCTGGAACGCTGAACGCCAGGTCACCACAGAAAGCCCGCCTGATCGCGGGCTTTTTGCTGTCCGGAATATGGCAAAAAATCGTACGATGAACTTTTTTTGAATAAATTGCATTTAAATCAAGACATTACGATTTTTTGGTGTATGATGCGCCCACACCGAAACGAAGGGTGATTAGCTCAGCTGGGAGAGCATCTGCCTTACAAGCAGAGGGTCGGCGGTTCGATCCCGTCATCACCCACCATTCGCTTCACGTGTTACGCGCAGCGGTAGTTCAGTCGGTTAGAATACCGGCCTGTCACGCCGGGGGTCGCGGGTTCGAGTCCCGTCCGCTGCGCCATATTCGGTTACCTGGCCCACTGAACGCCAGGTCACCACAGAAATCCCGCTCATTGAGCGGGTTTTTTTTTGCCTGCGATTTGACCTTTCTGCGCCTTGCCTTTGCGCTGACGCTACCTGACCTTTTTCTTGCGTGGCTGGCGCGTGGCCAAGTGCTCGAAGCAAAAAGACGCAGTGCCGAACACGGCGATTATGCTCAGGACGATCATGCCTAGGGTTGAGCTTTCCACGATGGGCTTCCTACGTGATGGAGTAGGCGTCCACGGTAGAGTTACGGCGAAAGCGCCTCAATAGACCCGACGCAATCCTTACGACGCCGGGCCCATTGTTACGCAGTCTTTACGGGGCGTTGCGGCTGTGGCGGTAATCGCTGACCGCTTCATACACCGCCTTGCGCAAGCGATTGATGCCACCGATGGGCCGATGCTCGGCTACGCCAAACCATGGGTTGAACGACTGGTTGTCGCACGCCAGGTTCTGCTCGGGCGTATCGAAATCCTGGGCCGGGATCCGCACCTTGGCTACGCTCTCGTAGGGCGCATCGCTCTCCTTCCACTCGATGCTGGTGTCTTCGATCGGCATGAACTTCTGCGGGTTCTGCCGCTGGATCTGCAACACGAAACACGCCGGCACGCGGTCAGTGGACAGTTGCTGGCTCAAGGCGCTGCGCAGGAAGTTCGGCAGGTCCTGGTTCTGCTTGGGCAGGGCGTATTCCGGGCAGCTCTGTGGGTCGGGCGCCACACGGAACTTGGCATTGGCCGCGCCGAACTTGTAGGGCGATACCGAAAAATAGGTGGTCTGCGTCGGGCTGGCCGGTGCGGGTGCCAGGGTTGCCAGGGCGATAAACAGGTGACGCACCTGCCAGCTGCGCGGATCGGCCTTGGGGAAGAACGCCAGGACTTTCTTGCCATCCGCCTGGGCGCCGATGTTCTGCGCGTACTCCGCCACATCGCTGACAAAGAAATTCGGGTGGCTGAACATCACGAAGTCCTGTTCCGTGCGGGCCTGCTGGTCGGCGAGCAATTGTTTGCCCGGCACATCCAACAGCTTGAGCGCCATGCCCCGGGCATCGCGGATGCTGTCGAACTGCGGGTAGGCGTTGCCGTTGGACAAGCGCATCATGGCCTGCCAGGTCTTGCCTGGTTCGGCAAATACGCCCTGGCGCAACGCCGGGTCGAGATCGGCCAGCACACTGACTTCGGCTTTCACGCAACCATGGGCCTTGGCGTGGGCATCGCGCAGGTAGCGCGTGCCTTCGCGATGCTGGTCAACGATGCGCACGGCGGTCTGGATAATGCCCTGGGTCATTGCCGCTTCACCCGCAGGGATCTGCTCGTCCGGCGACACCGGTCCGCTGTGCTGCCAGGCAAACCAGGCCGTGCTCGCCAGCCAGCCGAGCAGGCCGAGGCCCACCAGCCACAACAGGGTCTTGCCGAGAAACCGGCCAAGGCCCAGCCACAGGCGGGCGAGCAGGGAAGGTTGGTCGTATCGAGATCGGATCATCATGGCAGTTGTTGCTCCAGCGGGCCGCCCAGCACTTTGAGGTATTCCAGCAGTGCCCAGCGTTCCTGCGGCAGCAAGCTGCGGCCGATAACGCCATTGCCACGCTTGCCGGCACGGAATTCGTGGCCGCTGTTGTGGTTGCCGGTGAGTTTGGTATCGAACAGGAAGGCATTCTTGAACGCTGCGGTCTCAAAGCCCAGGTGACGCGGGTCGTAGTTGAAGGTGCCTTTATAGAAGGTGGTGCTGCGTTCATCCTGAGGCGAGAGCAACTGGTAGATCGTCGGCACCGAGCCGTTGTGCAGGAACGGCGGGGTCGCCCACACACCGGCCAGCGGGCGGGCCTTGTAGGCACGCAACTCGCGCACGCCAATGGGCAGGCCGTAGCCATCCAGGCGCGGGCGCTCGGCCGCGGTGACGCCGGCGGCGCGGTAGGCGTGATCTTCGACGAAGGCGGTGACGTAGGCCAGGCCCTTGGCCACGGACATTTTCTTCAGGTCCAGCGGCTCGGTGGGGGTGGGGTGCAGTTCGACATTGAGCTTGGCCAGTTCCGCCGGGTCCCACTGCAGGGCACTGAGGTCATAGCGCTGGTCGGCAATGTTGCTGGCGGTGCCGGGGTCGGTGCCGATGTACTCCACCGGCAGCATTTTCAGCTGCTGCACCGGGCGGCCATTTTCCTCGGTGACGGCCGGTACATGGCAGCCGGCGCAGTTCTCGGCGAACAGCGCGCGGCCCTGGGCGGCGAGGGGCTTGTCGACGGGGCCGAACAAGTCCTCGGGCCAGGTCGGTGGTTTGAGGCGTTGCAGGGTTTCTTCGATCCGGTTGAGGTCACGCACCCTGACGCTCGACGGGTAGCGCGCATCGCCCTGAAGCGGTTGGCCGGCGGCGTCGAAAAAGCTCAATGTCGCGCCTACACCGAGGGCTTCACCGATATTGCGCGCCATGGGTTGCTGGGCCGAGCCGTTCCATTGCACCCAGTCGAAGGTCCAGATGTCCCACAGCTGCGGGTAGTCCACCGGCGCATTGGCGACGCGGTAGTTGTCTGGCGAAATGGCATCGCCAAAGCTGGCATTGGCGATTCGGCCAAAGGCGTCGGTGCGGCCTGGTCCCTCTTCGGTGGGGTAGAGGCCGCGGTGGGTGTCGTTCCAGGCGACCTTGAGGAACTGGTTCAGCGACTGTTTGAAGTCCTCGCGCAACTGGCTGTGCTCGGCGTCGTAGCGATCCCCCAGCACCTGGCGGGCAAACCGCTCGAATTTCCAGGGGTTGTAGTAGGTGGCGGCGAGGCTGGCGACCAGGGCCTGGCCGAAACTGCCACCGCGCAAGGTGGGTACGCTGGAAGGCAGTACGTGTTGGGCCGAGCCGCCGTCGATACGCAGGGCCTGGCCCTTGAAGTGTAATTCGCCGGTATGGCAGGCGGCGCAGGTAATATCCAGGTACTCGACGTTGCTGTCGGCGTTTTTGTGCCGGGCGAAGCCCACGGGCAGGTTGCCGGGGTTTTGCGTGGTGGGTACCTGCTTGGGGTCCACCAGGAAACCGAAGCGCGCCAGGTACTCCGGCGTGGCAAAACGCCGCTCGGAGAACGGCAGTTCCAGGGCGGTGAACCAGTTGTAGTGCAGGCCTTTTACTTGGGTGCCCTGGGGCGTGAAGTAATAGGTCTGGCGGTCGGCGGCACTCCATTGGTCCTGGTAGCGCACCTGTTCCACCGGCACGTAGTCGGGCAGCCTGGGGTTGACGGTGTAGTAAAGCACCACGGCCAGGATCAGGCCCAGCGCGATGAGTATCAGCAGTAAAACACGGGAAAAAATGCGCAAGATGGCTATCCTTGTCTCGGCCTTGTCGAGTGGTCGCGTTGTTATGCCACTACGCCACGGGTGCGGCAAGTGGCCATGAGTCAGATGAGAGGCGGTCCCGCGATCCGTCGCGGGCTCCCATAATGAATGAAAATGCTTTTAAACACGTGAACTTATCGGAAGTTTCCTGCTCACATGCCGGTAGCCATTGGTCGTGGCCGCCTGATAAGCTCGCGACTTTATTCGAATGCCCTTTTGGCGCATGAACAAGGAAATAGCATGAAACAGCATCGGTTGGCGGCGGCGGTGGCCCTGGTTAGCCTGGTACTTGCGGGTTGTGATTCGCAGACCAGCGTAGAGCTGAAAACCCCGGCGCAGAAAGCTTCCTACGGCATCGGCCTGAACATGGGCAAAAGCCTTGCCCAGGAAGGCATGGATGACCTGGATTCCAAAGCGGTAGCCCAAGGCATCGAAGATGCCGTCGGCAAGAAAGAGCAGAAGCTCAAAGACGACGAACTGGTTGAAGCGTTTGCCGCACTGCAGAAGCGTGCTGAAGAACGCATGACCAAAATGAGCGAAGAGTCGGCAGCCGCCGGCAAGAAATTCCTCGAAGACAACGCCAAGAAAGACGGCGTAGTCACCACCGCTTCCGGCCTGCAGTACAAGATCACCAAGAAAGCCGACGGCCCACAGCCTAAGCCAACTGACGTGGTGACTGTTCACTACACCGGCAAGCTCACCAACGGCACCACCTTTGACAGCTCCGTGGATCGCGGCAGCCCGATTGACCTGCCGGTCAGCGGCGTGATTCCTGGCTGGGTCGAAGGCCTGCAACTGATGCACGTAGGCGAGAAGGTCGAGTTGTACATCCCGTCCGACCTGGCCTACGGCGCCCAGAGCCCGAGCCCGGCAATCCCGGCAAACTCGGTGCTGGTATTCGACCTGGAACTGCTGGCCATCAAGGACCCAGCCAAGGCTGAAGCCCCTGCTGCACCTGCCGCCAAGAAGTAATCGGCGCTTGAACACGCAACGCCCCGTCTTGACGGGGCGTTGTTGTTTTCGGGGTTTTCAAAATCAGTCCCTGTAGACATCCGATCGAACGCCCGTACGCTGTAACAGTCTGATGTAAGACTCGAGTACGGGTATCGGCACATCTGCGCCAAGTCAATGAATTCTTGGGTTTTTTTGATGTGCGCAAAAAACGCCCGATCTGACTGGAAGCCTTGTAGACCGTGGCTTTCAGCCGGTAAAACAGGCTCTGTTCACAAGGTTATCCACAATTTGTGTGGATAACCTTTCTGTTTGATGGAACTGGAGTGACAGATGAAACCACCCTTCAATTTCACCCGTTTCCTGCCCATGGCGGCACGCTTGCTGGGCCGTGGACGTTTGCCGACCCTGCTGTTCGCTGTCGCCGCCAAAGGCTCCAGCCAGGGCAACCGCCTGGGTAAGCTCAAGGATGATCTCAAGCTGCTTCAATCCCTGTGCCTGGCCTACTGGCGTGGCGAGTACCGAGCCATCAGCCCCAAGGCGCTGATCTCTGTGGTGGCGGGGTTGATGTATTTCCTCAGCCCGATTGATGCGATCCCGGACTTTATCCCCATGTTCGGCATGCTCGACGACATCGCCGTACTGGCGTGGGTCATGAAGGCCCTGGAAGGTGAACTGAGCGCGTTTCGCGCCTGGCGTGACGCACAGCGCCCGGAAAAACTCGCGGTGGTTGAGCGTTTGCCTGCCACCCCGGCCTTGCTGGCCAAGGAAAACCCGCAAAAAAACGGATGACGTGGCTATCCCCCTGCGACCTTTGTGGCTGTTAGGATTACACTCCTAAGGAAAGAGCTTACTCAGTAAGTGCAGTTATCCTACGGGGCGGTCATGGATATTCAGATAATTTCACGCAATGGCGAACCCGAGTACGCGGTGTTGCCATGGGATCAGTACCAGGCGCTGCTAAAAGCCGCCGGTCAGCAACAGCCTTCACCGACGCCTTCTCCTACTGCACACGCCGCACCTGACCAGGATTTGCGCCCGCTCGCAGACCTGCGCGGCTTGCGTGAAGCCAAGGGCCTGGCGATTGAAGCGTTGGCCCGCACCGTGGGCATCAGCCCCTCGTATCTAGGATTGATCGAAAGTGGTGAACGTCAGCCGGATGCCGCAATCCGCCGCAGCCTGGCCTGGGAATTAGGCGTTGCAGGTTGGAGGGATGAATCTTGAGCCTACGTATCAGTCGTCAACATTGGGATGGGTTACTTAACGAACTGGACCAGGCGCGCCGCCAGCGCCATCTGCTGACCTACCGAGCACTGTTGGAGCGCCTGCAATTTCCGACGCCGGCGATGCAAACCCTGGCCGCTGCCCTGGAGCACCTGGCGGCGCTGGACGCCAAGGCCGAGCAACCGTTGCGCAGCTCCCTGGTGATCAGCCAGGGCGCCAGCCGCCTGCCGCGTACCGGGTTCTTTGAGTGTGTGGAGCGCCTGGGGCGTTTCAGCGGGCCGTCCGATGGTGTGGCCGCCGCCTCCTGGCATGCCTCGGAAGTGGTGCGGGTGTTCGAATACGAGTATCCGGAGTCTGCCGAGGCTTAAAGTGCCTGGGGCAATATGTCCATGCTGTCGATCACATGGATGCTGTAGCCGGTCATATCCTTGGCATGGTGCTTGGCCTGCGAGGCCAGTTCCGCCAGCTGGCTGGCATCGAGTTGTCCACAGGCCTGTGGATACAAATGCACCACCCCGATCGACAGTGACAGCAACGCAAACTCCTGGCGTACGCCCTGGCGGTTCAGCGCCACGAAGCAGCCGGCGTCGAGGTGCTCGGCGCGGTAGAAGCGCCTGCACTGGGTATGGAAATCGTCCAGTAGCTGGTTGAGCCGCTTGCGCCAATCCTGTGGCCCCAATACCAGCAGAAAGTCATCGCCACCGATGTGCCCGACAAAGTCGCGGCTGGGGTCGACCCGGTCGTTCAGGCACTGCGCCAGGCACAGCAACACCTCATCCCCACGTCCGTAGCCGTAGATGTCGTT
The DNA here is from genome assembly GCF_900005955.1 of Pseudomonas sp. 8 R 14. NCBI lineage: Bacteria > Pseudomonadati > Pseudomonadota > Gammaproteobacteria > Pseudomonadales > Pseudomonadaceae > Pseudomonas > Pseudomonas sp. 8 R 14. Next base: position 172,327 of record NZ_CVTH01000034.1, read on the forward strand.
GAACGGCTTGAAGCTGTCGATATCCACGTAGCAGATCACCGATTCTCGCTGTTGCTGCAACAGTCGCGTCAGGCACTGCTGGATCGGCACGTTGCCGGGCAGCAGGGTCAGCGGGTTGGCATAGCGCGCCTGCTGGATTTTCAGTTCGGTGATCAGCTTGAGTACATCGATTACCCGGCCCAGGCCGAGGTAATCGCCATTGAGGGTGATGATGAAATCTTCTTCGATACGTTGCCGTGCGCGGCTGGTCAGCAGGCGGCTGACCTGTTGCAGCGACTGGCTCAACTCTACCGCCAGAAAATCCGTACTCATCAGCCGGCTGATGGGCTTGCGCGCAAACAGGTCGGTGGCAAACGGCTTGAGCAGCGCATCGGAGAGTGAATGCCGGTGCACGATCCCCACCGGGTGGCCGCGTCCATCCAGAACCGCCAGGGAGTTAAGGTTGGCCTGGCGGCGGAACGCCTCCAACACCTGGGCGGTGGCGGTGTCCTGATCGACCGCCGGTTGTTCGCTGAGCAGGGCGCTGAGGTCGCCGGCTTCTTCGCTGAGGGCCACATTGGCCTGATCGGGCTTGGGCAGCATCTGGCGCGCTTCCTGTGGCGGCTGCTCCTGTGGACGGCAGAGCAGGTAACCCTGGACCAGGTCGACGCCCATCTCGGTCAATACCGCCAGCTCTTCCGGCAATTCGATGCCCTCGGCGATCACCTGGGCCCGTGAGGCCCTGGCGATCTGCAGGATAGAGCCGACAAACTCACGCTTGAGCGCATCCTGATGGATACCGTCGATAAAGTGGCGGTCGATCTTCACGTAATCCGGGCGCAGCTCCGACCACAAGCGCAGGCTGGAATAGCCGGCACCCAAGTCATCCAAGGCAATCGAAAAGCCCATGTTGCGGTAATGGTGCAGGGCGGTTTGCAGCAGGTCGAAATCGTCGGTGGGGGTCTGCTCGGTGAGTTCGATCACCACCTGGCTCGGCGGAATGCCGAAGTCGCGCAGCAATTGCAGGGTGCGGCCCGGTTGATGAGCGGTCTCCATCAAGGATTCGGGCGAGACATTCAGGAACAGCTTGCCCGGCAGCTTTTGCTCGCTGAAGCGGCGGCATGCGCTTTCGCGGCAGGCCATTTCCAGTTCGCTGAGGCGACCGGCATGGCGCGCCACCGAGAACAGCGCGATGGGGGAGTGCAGCGGGCTGTTCGACGGGCCGCGGCTGAGGGCTTCGTAGCCAAGGATGCGCCGTTCTGACAGGCAGATGATCGGTTGGAACAGGCTGTGCAAACTGCCTTGAGCCAGGATAGAGCCCAATGCACTCAGCTGTTCGGTCATAGTCATGGCGATCTCGATCGAAAAAAAAGGACCGTGGGCGTTACGCCGACGGTCCTTCATTTCACGACAGAATGATGTCTATATGATGACACTCCAGGGAGCGATCACATTAAATCGCCATCATTTACTGCTTGGCCACCTGTTTGGTGATTTTCAGGTAGTCCAGCAGGATCCGGCCGCTCTCGGCCAGGTAAGCGTCGTCTTCCGGCTTGGTTTTATCCGCTTCGGTCGGCAGCGCATCCTCGTCTTCTTTCTTCAGCTCCTTGAGGGGTTCTTCGCCCTTGGCCTTGCGGCGGATGTTTTCCAAGGCGAGTTGCTTGTTTTCGATGTCGGAGTGCTGTGCACGACGGTCCACTTCATTGAGGCTGACGGTTTTTTCTTCCATCAACTTCTTGGCCAGGGCCAGCTTGTCGCGGATGAACACAAACTCGGCATCCTTGGCGGAGCGGGTATCGTGGTCAGCCTTCAACTGCGCGAGGAACGGCTTGAACGGGTCCGAGGCCGGCTTGATCGCAGGACGGATGGTGTCCCACGGCATGGCTTCCGGCAGGGCGCTTTCGCCGATTTCCTTGGTGTCGATGATCGACGGGAAATCGATGTCCGGCAGTACGCCCTGATGCTGGGTGCTCTGCCCGGAAACCCGGTAGAACTTGGCCAGCGTCAGCTTGAGCTCGCCATGGTTCAGCGGCTGGATGGTCTGCACGGTGCCTTTGCCGAAGGTCTGGCCGCCGATGATCAACGCGCGGTGGTAGTCCTGCATGGCGCCGGCGAAAATCTCCGAAGCCGAAGCCGACAGACGGTTGACCAGCAACGCCATCGGGCCTTTGTAGAAGGCACCCGGGTTCTCGTCTTCGAGCACGTCGACACGGCCATCAGCGTTGCGTACCAACACGGTCGGGCCCTTGTCGATAAACAGGCTGGTCAGCTCGGTGGCTTCCTGCAGGGAACCGCCGCCGTTGTTGCGCAGGTCGATGACCACGCCGTCGACTTTTTCCTTCTGCAGCTCGGTAAGGATTTTCTTCACGTCGCGGGTGGTGGACTTGTAGTCCGGGTCACCGGCACGGAAGGCCTTGAAGTCCAGGTAGAAGGCCGGGATTTCAATCACCCCCAGCTTGTAGTCCTTGCCATCCTGCTTGAGGTTGAGGACTTTCTTCTGCACGGCCTGGTCTTCGAGCTTCACCGCTTCACGGGTGATGGACACGATCTTGCTGGTCTGGTCGTTCGGTGCATTGGTGTGCGGAATCACTTCCAGGCGCACCACGCTGCCTTTCGGCCCACGGATCAGCTTGACCACTTCGTCCAGGCGCCAACCGACCACATCGACCATCTCTTTGTCGGCCTGGGCCACACCGATGATCTTGTCGGCAGGCGCAACCTGCTTGGTCTTGTCTGCCGGACCGGCCGGCACCAGGCGCACGATCTTCACCTGGTCATTGTCGCTTTGCAGGACGGCACCGATGCCTTCCAGGGACAGACTCATGTTGATATCGAAGTTTTCCGCGTTATCTGGCGACAGATAATTGGTGTGCGGATCGTAGGACATCGCGAAGGTGTTGATGTAGGCCTGGAAGATATCTTCGGCACGGGTCTGGTCCAGGCGTGCCAGTTGATTCTTGTAGCGCTTGGTCAACAGCTCCTGGATAGCCTTGGGCTCTTTGCCGGCGATCTTCAGGCGCAGCACTTCGTCCTTGACGCGTTTGCGCCAGAGGTCGTCGAGGGCGGCGGTGCTGGTCAGCCAAGGCGCGTCCTTGCGGTCCACCAGAAGGGTTTCCTTCTGGGTGAAGTCGAGCTTGTCGACACCCTTGTCCAACTCACCCAGGGCGAAGTCCAGACGCGCTTTCACGCGATCCAGGTAGCGCTTGTAGATGGTGAAGCCGGGCTGCAGGTCGCCGCTCTTGAGGAAGTCGTCGAACTGCGTCTTCCACTTGTCGAACTCAGCGATATCGCTGGCCAGGAAGTAGCTGCGCGACGGGTCCAGCAGCTTGAGGTAGCTGTCATAGATGATCACCGAGCGCGCGTCGTCCAGCGGCGGCTTGCTGTAGTGATGACGCTTGAGCAACTCGACGACGTTAAGGCTGGCAATCACCTCATCGCGGTCCGGCTGAAGGTTGTCCCAGCTGTTGGCTGCGAACGTATTGGTCGACATCGACGCGAAGCCGATACCAATGAAAAGAGCGAGGGCGGTGCTGGGGAACAGATGCTTCATGCTGATTCGACGCGGGGGCAATTGATAACGCATATTAGGCCGTCTTTGAAGTTGCCGGTTCCATAGGGGCCGGTCGCATAATGCAAAAAGCCCGGCGCTACTGCTACGGGCTCAGTCCAGACTCACTATGGAGGCACTGTGAAAGCATTGCAAGGCGTTGAAGGTCATGTGGAGTGGTTGGACGAACCAAGTCCTACATGTGATGTAGGCCAAGTTCGCATTCGTGTGGCGGCTGCGGGCCTTAATCGCGCCGATTTATTGCAGCGTGCAGGGCTCTATCCGCCACCGCCTGGCGCCAGTGCCGTACTGGGACTTGAGTGTTCCGGGGTGATCAGTGAAGTGGGCCCGGGTTCGTCCTGGCAGGTGGGCGATCGCGTCTGTGCGTTGCTGGCCGGTGGCGGCATGGCCGAAGAAGTGGTGGTGGATGCACGTCATGTGCTGCCGGTGCCAGAAGGTTTGTCGCTGATTGAAGCGGCGGCGCTGCCGGAGGTGTACAGCACTGCGTGGCTCAATCTGTTCCAACTGGCGGGCCTCAAGCCCGGTGAGAAAGTGTTGCTGCACGCCGGCGCCAGTGGCGTGGGCTCGGCGGCCATCCAGCTGTGCAAGGCATTTGGCAGCCCGTGCTGGGTCAGCGTCGGCTCGGCGCAGCGCCTGGCCTACTGTGAAGACCTGGGCGCCCAGGGCGGCGTAGTGCGCACTGACGGTATCGAAGGGCTGCGGGATTTCGGGCCATTCGATGTGATCCTCGATCCGGTCGGCGGCAACTACGCCGCGCTGGACCTCAAGCTGCTGGCGCTGGACGGTCGCTGGGTGTTGATCGGCTTGATGGGCGGCCGCGAGGCGCAACTGGACCTGGCCCAGGTGCTGGCCAAGCGTGTGCAACTGCTGGGTTCGACCCTGCGCAGCCGTGACGATCAGTTCAAGGCCGACCTGTTCAGCGACCTGAGCCAGCATGTATGGCCGTTGTTTGCCGAAGGTCGCCTGAGCCCGCAATTGGCCAGGACGTTCCCGATCAAGGATGCCGAGGCGGCGTTTGCGGAGCTGGCGACTAACCAGATCGCCGGGAAGCTGGTGTTGGTAATTGACGAGAGCCTGACCTGATCCCGGATTGGAATAGGGTCGATGTGGGAGGGGGCAAGTCGAATCGTCGCACCGCCCCTCCCACCTTTGATTGGATTTCAAGTCGGGATAGGCGGTCTCAGACCCAGTGGTGGATTGGCCAGCCGGATTTTTCGGCGTGGGCGCGCAACACCGGGTCCGGGTTCACCACCTGCGGGTGCTCCACCTTCAGCAACAACGGCAAGTCATTGCGCGAATCCGAATAGAAATACGCGCCGTCCAGCGATTCACCTTCCTGTTCCAGCCATTCCAGCAAGCGCGTGATCTTGCCTTCGCGGTAGGTCAGTACCCCCACGGTACGGCCGCTGTACACGCCATGACTCACTTCCAGCTCAATCCCCAGCACCTCATCAATGCCGATACGCGCCGCAATCGGTTTCACCAGGTGAGTCCCCGAGGCGGAGATCACCAGGATCCGGTCGCCGTTGGCGCGGTGGCGGGCGATGGTCCTGGTGGCGTCGCTGTAGATCAGCGGCTCAATCACATCCTCGACCCATGGCTCCACCAAATGCTCGATTTCCTCCGGGGTGCGGCCGATCATCGGCTCCAGGCTGAAGTCCATGAAGTCTTCCATGGCCAGCTCGCCGCGGCTGTAGGCGTCCATCAGCTCGTTGTTCCTGCCCATGAACGATGCCGGGTCGACCCAGCCCAGGCGCCCCATCTGTTCGCTCCAGAGGGTGGCGCAGTCGCCATGGATCAGGGTGTCGTCCAAATCAAAAATTACCAATGCCATCCGTTACGCTCTCTCAAGATTCACTGCTGCTCAGGCTACTTCACACAGCGCACTGGGGTCGATGGAAAGTGCCAGGCGCTGGCCGTCCGGGTGCAGATCGTCCGCCGAGCGGTTGAGCACGTCCACCACCAATTCCACGCCACGGGCTTCGATGCGGTAGCGAATCACGTTGCCCAGCAGGCTATGGCTGCGCACCAGCGCGTCGAGTTCGCCGCTGCGGCTCAGTTCGATGGCCTCCGGGCGAATCGCGATGCGCCCGCTGATCGGGCGTTGCAGCAACTGGCTGGCCTTGTCGGCGTCCAGCAGGTTGTAGTTGCCGATGAAACCGGCGGCGAATACATCCACCGGTGCGGTGTAGAGGGTCTCGGCATCGCCGCTTTGCACGATCTTGCCCTGGTTCATCAGGAAGATCCGGTCCGACATGGTCAGGGCTTCTTCCTGGTCATGGGTCACGAAGATCGTGGTCAACCCCAGTTCGCGCTGGATCTGGCGGATCTGTTCGCGCAGGTGCTTGCGAATCCGTGCATCCAGCGCCGACAGCGGCTCATCCAGCAGCAACAGGCGCGGGCGGGTGACCAGGGAGCGGGCCAGGGCCACCCGCTGGCACTGGCCGCCGGACATCTGGTGCGGGTAGCGGCCGGCCAGGTCCTTGAGTTCCACCAGTTGCAGCACTTCCTGCACGCGCTTGTGGCTGTCATCGGCGTTGACCTTTTGCATGCGCAGGCCGAAGGCGACGTTCTGTTCCACGGTCATGTTGGGGAACAGCGCATAGCTCTGGAACACCATGCCGATGTTGCGTTTCTGTGGGCTCAGCGGAACGATGTCCTGGCCGTCCAGCAGGATTTTCCCACTGTCCACTGCGGTCAGGCCGGCGATGCAGCGCAGCAGGGTGGACTTGCCGCAACCGGATGGGCCGAGCAGGGTGACGAACTCACCCTTGGCGATTTCGCAGTTGATGTCACTGAACACCGGGGTGCCGGCGTAGCCTTTTTGCAGATGTTGGACGCTGACGAAGCTCATTGGCTTTTGTCCTTGTTCAAGGTATTGGCGGCCCAGGTCAGCACCAGCACAAAGAAGAAATAGGAAATCACGACGGCGCTGGTGAAGTGGCCGCTGCTGTTGCGCATGTTGTTCAGGTACACCTGCAGGGTCTCGTAGCGGGTACCCACGAGGATATTGGCGAACACGAACTCACCGAACAGGAACGAGAACGACAGCAGCAGCGCCACCATCAGGCCTTTGCGCAGGTTGGGCAGCACCACGAAGAGCGCGGCCTGCCAGGTGCTGGCGCCGAGCAGTTGCGAGGCGTCCATCAGGTCGCGCAGGTTGATGGCTTGCAGGTTGTTGGTGATCGCCCGATACATGAATGGCAGCGCCACGGTGAAGTAGCAGCCGATCAGGATCCACGGCGTGCCCACCATCGCCAACGGCCCGGAACCGTACAGTTGCAGAAGGCCCACCGACGACACCACCGGCGGTACCGCGAAGGGCAGCAGGATCAGGATGTTCATCAAGGCGTCGAGCCTGGGAAAGTGGTAATGCACCACGAACAACAGCGGCAGAATCAACACCACCGACAGGATCAACGCACCCACGCACACCAGCAACGATTGCCCGAAGGCCATCAGGAAGCGTGGGTCGCTCCACAGCTGCACGTACCACTTCACCGTGAAGCCCGCCGGCAGAATGGTTGCCGACCAACTGCTCGCAATGGAGTAGACGAACGTGCCGATCAGCGGCAGCACCAGGATCGCGAACAACAGGTACACCACCACGCGGTGGTAGAGGGAGGCCGGGCCGGCTTCAGCGCGAGACATGGTAGCTCCTCTTGAGCAGCAGTTGATGGACCACGGTGACCACGGTCATCAGTGCCACCAGCACCACGGCCAGGGCGCTGGCCATGTTTGGATCGAGGGATACATCCCCCGACACGAGGCCGGCGATACGAATCGGCAGCACGTTGAAGTTCCCGGTGGTCAAGGCGTAGACCGTCGCGTAGGCACCCAGGGCATTGGCCAGCAGGATCACGAACGTGCCCAGTAGCGCCGGGGTGAGCACCGGCAAGCCGATATGTCGCCAGAACTGCCAGCCATTGGCGCCGAGCAACGCAGCGGACTCGCGCCAGTCTTCACGCAGTGCGTCGAAGGCTGGGTAGAGCAGCAACACGCCGAGGGGGATCTGGAAGTAGGTATAGAGGATGATCAGGCCGGTCTTGGAGTACAGGTTGAAGTCCTGAATGATCCCGGCTTGCTTGAGCATGATGGTGATGCTGCCGTTGAACCCCAGCAGGATGATGAACGCGAAGGCCAGGGGCACGCCGGCGAAGTTGCTGGTCATGTTGGCGAAGGCGGTGACGAAGTTGCGCAGCGGCGAATCCACCCGGCGCAGGGAGTAACTGCCCAGCGTGGCGATGATGATGCCGAAGATGCTCGAGTAGAAGCTGATCTCCAGGCTGAACTGGATGGCTTGCAGGTAGAACTTCGAACTGAAGATGCGCGTGAAGTTGTCCAGGCCCCAGCCGGTGTCTTCGGTTTGCAGGCTATTGATCAGCACCCATACCAGCGGGGCGATTTCGAACACGATAAAGAACAGCGCGAAAGGCACCAGGCACAGGAGTGCCAGCCATTTGCCACGGGATATTGAACTCACTTCAGTAACTCCCGGCACACAGGTTTGTCGTGGGGTACGCCCAGCAGTTCGCAGACCGTGCCGCACAGCTCGGTTTGTTTCGGTGCGGCTTGGGTGTCCAGGCTGAAGGCATCGCCGAGGACGAACAGCGGCACTTCCCGTTCTTCCGGCAGTAGGCCGTTGTGGGAGCGGTCGTTGTTCATACCGTGGTCGGCGGTCACCAGCACCTGGTAACCGGCATCGAGCCAGGCTTGCAGGTAGTCGGCCAGGATGATGTCGGCCGAGCGTGCGCTGTTGCGGTACTGCGGCGTGTCGAGGCCGTGCTTGTGGCCGGCGTCGTCGATGTTCATCGGGTGCACCACCATGAAGTCCGGCGCGTGCTTGAGCCGCAGGCTGTCGGCGTCGGCAAACAGGTGGGAATCGGGGTAGTGGTCATTCCAGTAGAAATGCCCGTGCTGGATCGCCAGCGTCTTGTCGTCGGTATGACGATCCCGTGCGGCGAGAAAGGGCGTGCGGTTATACAACTCGCTGACCCAATGGTAAGCCGCCGCTGCGGTGGTAAGGCCGGCGTCGGTGGCGTAATGGAAAATGCTGCGCTGGTTGGACAGGCGCGAGACGTTGTTGTGCACGATACCGCTGTGGATCGGTGGCACGCCGGTGAGGATGCATTCGTACAGCGGGCGGGACAGGGCGGGCAGTTCACATTCCAGCTTGTAGAGGGCCGCGCGTCCTGCGCCGACATAGGCCTGCAAGTGTCCCATGGCGTGCCGGGCAACCTCGAAGTTCAGGCCGTCGAGCACGACAAGGATGACAGTGTGCTTCATGGGGGAGAGCGCTCCGCAGCAATAGACTTGACTCAATTCCCCTGGAGGAACGAGGTCAAAAGTGTGGGAGGGGGCAAGCCCTAATGCCAGTCAGTTAAGCGTACATCGCCTCCTGTAGGAGCGAGCTTGCTCGCGAAAAACGTCAACGATAACGCGTGCTTCCTGAATGAACGCGGCGCCTGTGAGTTTTTCGCGAGCAAGCTCGCTCCTACAAAAAGCCTTAACTGACTGGCATTAGGGCAAGCCCCCTCCCACATTGGATCTCCAGTGGATTTCCAATGTGGGCGACAGGCTTACTTCATTTCTACGATGACCTGCTCGTTCCACAACTGTGGCAGCTTCTTGGAAGTCGCTTCCCAGGCATCGGCATCCTTGATCGGCTGCGGGTTGGCCTTGGTGTACTGCTCGCCCGGGATCAGGTTCTTGGCGATGTCGGCCGGCAGCTTCAGGTCGGTTTCGGCACGGATCGGACGTGCGTTGCCACGGGCCAGGTTGAGTTGGCCGGCGTCGCTGAAGATGTATTCGCGGGTCAGCTTGGCGGCGTTCGGGTGCTTGGCGTATTTGTTGATGATGGTGGTATAGCCGGATTTCACCGAGCCGTCCGATGGGATCAGCACCACGTAGTCATCCGGGTTGGCCATCTTGGCTTTGTAGCTCAGGCCGTTGAAGTCCCAGACGATACCCACTTCGACTTCGCCTTTTTCCATGGTGGCGATGGTCGGGTTGGACAGGCCGAGGCGACCTTGCTGGGCGATCTTGGTGAAGAATTGCAGGCCGGGGGCGATGTTCTTTTCATCGCCTTTATTGGCGATGGCGGCGGCGAGTACGGCGTTGGAGGCCTGGGCCGCAGTGCTCACGTCACCCACCGAGACTTTGTATTTGCCGGTTTGCAGGTCAGCCCAACTGGTAGGGACTTCGGAACCGTGCAGCAGCTTCTTGTTGACGATGAACGCGATGGTGCCGGTGTAGGCCAGGGCCCAATGACCGTCTTTGTCTTTCGCCCAATCCGGCACCGAAGCCCAGTTGGACGGCTTGTACGGCTGGGTCACTTCCTGCTTCACCGCGATCGGGCCGAAGGCGGCGCCTACGTCGCCGATGTCGGCGCTGGCGTTGTCTTTTTCGGCCTTGAACTTGGCGATTTCCTGGGCCGAACTCATGTCGGTGTCGATGTGCTTGAGGCCGTAGGTCTTGGCCAGGTCTTCCCAGGTGCCTTTCCAGTTGGCCCAGTCATCGGGCATGCCGACGCTGTTGACGGCACCTTCCGCCTTCGCGGCGGCTTCCAAGGTTTTTAGATCGGTATCAGCGGCCATGGCGGCGGTGCACATGGCAATGGTCGAGCCTAACAGTGATGCCAGGAAAAGCTGTTTCATCCGAAGCTCCTTTGGGCGTTTTCAACGCGGCGGTGTTTTCTACGGTGTTGTTGGTCTAGGTCAGAGCAATACCTGAGCCAATCTAGACGCGATGGATGACAGTTTCATGTCGATGTCGTTTTTAAAGCCTTGATGTCGCTCGGCGAAGACTTAGCGTAGACCATGCTCAAATGCCCGCAGCGACTGGACTTGGCCGATGTATTGCAGGGTGTGGTGCAGGGACGGGACAGGGACTGTCATCTGTCGGTCATCAGGAGTGCCTAGGCTGGCAAGCAGTCGTGCAAGCCCACTTATGCAGCGGTTTGTGCACCTGAACAGTGCTGGTCTAGTCCAGATAGGTAACATTGATGCGTGATGAGGCAATCAAGGCGGTGACATCCATCGGGCTGGCGCTGCAAGAGCAGATCGACCACGGCCTGTTGCCGCCTGCAAGCAAGCTGCCCGCCGAGCGCAAGCTCAGCGAGTTGTTTGGTACCACTCGAATTACCGTGCGGGAAGCCTTGTTACAACTGGAGGCCCAAGGGCAGATTTATCGCGAGGAGCGCCGGGGCTGGTTCGTTTCGCCGCCACGCCTGGCCTACAACCTGATGCAGCGCAGCCACTTTCACGCCATGGTCAACGACCAGGGGCGGGTGGCATCCACCGAAGTGATCAGTGCGCGGCTGCAGCCGGCCTCGGCCGCGGTGTGTGCGTGGTTGCAGCTGCCGGCGTTGTCCAGGGTGATCCAGATTTGCCGGGGACGGCGGATTGACGGGCGGCTGGTGTTGTATGTGGAGCACTACCTGAACCCGCAGTATTTCCCGGGGATTCTTGAGTGCGACCTGAATCAGTCGATGACCGAGTTGTATGCACGTAAGTACGACTTGCATTACGGGCGGGTGCGCTTCGAGATCGTGCCGACCTCTTTGCCGGTGGAAGCGGCGGCGGCATTGCGCGTGTCGGTGGGCAGCCCGGGCTTGCGGATCGCCCGGGTCAATTATGACCAGCACCAGCGCTTGATCGACTGCGACCTGGAATTCTGGCGGCATGATGCGATTCATGTCGGCGTCGATGTGGTGTGATCGGGGGGCTTCCTGTAGGAGCGAGCTTGCTCGCGAAAGATGTCAACGATGACGCGGGAGACCTGGCTCCCCGCAACGCCCTCAAGTTTTTCGCGAGCAAGCTCGCTCCTACAGTGAGTGCACCGTGAGTGCCTTGATCACCTGGTCCACATTGATCTCCAGCTCCGATACCGGGTCCGCGCCGTCGACGTTCAACACCAGCAGCGTTGAACCGCCTGCCGTGATGGCGGCTTTCACTGCATCACTCGGCTGGCGATGATGCAGCACCACGGCCACGTCGTTGTCCTTCAGCTCGGCACTGAGCTTCTGTAACGCCTCAGGCGTCCAATCTGCGTCGGGCCGGGCATCGGTGCTGAGCAGTTCCAGATTCAAACTGCTGATCAGATAGGCAAAGTGATCGCTCAAACTGACCACGCTCAGGTTGTCCGCCTTGGCCAGTCGCGCCTCGCTGTCGGCGCTGAGCTTGAGCAGGCGTTGCTTGAGGGCGGCCAGGTTGGCGTCGATCTTCGCCTTGGCGCCCGGTGCCAGGCGGCTCAGGTCGGCGGCCAGGACATCGGCCATGCGCCCCAGGTTGTTGCTCGATTGCCACGGCTGGCTGTTCAAGCCATCGGCGACGCCAGGTTGCACGGCGATGCCCGGCAGGCCGCCATCCACCGGGCGTGCCGCATCGATTTCGACGATGCGGATATTGCTGCGCCGTGCCACGGGGTAGAGCGGGTCATCGGCCCACAGCGAGCGCACGCCGATGGCGGCGTCGGCGTCCTGGGCCAGGCTGTTCAGTGCCGGCGCGCCACGGCCGGTGAAGTACGACACCTGCCGCGAGCCCGGCAGGTTGGCCGGCGCGGCGCGCTCGAGCTGCACGTCGGTGCCCTTGAGCAGCACCTGCGCCAGGCCATAGGTGATCGGCAGCGAGGCCAGGACTTTGACCGGTTTGGCCGCGTGAGCAGCAGGTTTGCCCACGTCGGCCGCCATCAGCGGCGTGGTGATCAGGCAAGCGATGGCCAGGGCCAGAGGTTGAAGAACGGAGCGCATTATCCAAGGTTCCCTTTAAGGCTGGGCACGGTGCCCCGCGCGACGGCGGCAAGGGCGAAAGCGATACCGGCCATCAGGATGATCGCGGCACCGGAGGGGATGGGCAGGTCGAAGATGATCGGCAACAGGATCCCGCACAGGGTGCTGACGGTGGCGATCACCACCGAGATCCAGAAGAAGCCTTTGAGCGACTGGCTCAGCAGGCGTGCCGCTGCAGCCGGGATCACCAGCAGCGCGCCCACCAGGATGGCGCCGATGACCTTGACTGCCGCCACGGTGATCAGCGTCACCAGGATCACGAACAGGTAGTCCAGGGTCTTCACCGCCACACCACGCACCGCCGCCAATTGCGGGTTGAAGCTGGCGAGCATGATGCGGTTGTACAGCGGCAGCGCGAGGGCCATCACCAGGGCGCCGACAATCGCCAGTACCAGCAAATCGTTGCCGTTGACCGTCAGCACCGAGCCGAACAGCACGTTTTCGAGGATATGCACGTTGATCTTGCCCGCCAGGATCAGCAGCAGGCTGGCGCCCAATGCCAAGGACACCGACAGGAACACGCCGATCAAGGTATCCGGCGCCAGGCCGGTGCGGTTGCGCAAGTAGTTGAGCAGGATGCCGAACAACAGGCAGTAACCGAACAGGCTGCCATAGGGCCCGGTGTAGGGCTCACCCAGGAGGATGCCCACGGCCACGCCGGTCAGTGCGGCATGGCCGACCGCTTCGGAGAAAAACGCAAAGCGCTTGACCACCACCAGCGTGCCCAGCCCTCCCAGCACCGGGCCGATCAGCAGGCCGGCGAGCAGGGCGTTGACCACAAAACCATAGGCCAGTGCCTCCGGCAGGTAACCGGACGAGGCCCAGCCCTGGACCATCAGGCGAAACGCTTCATAACTCATGGCGCCGGGCTCCGAGGATGGGTAGAGAACAGGGTCAGCAGGCGCTCCGGGGTCAGCGCCTCTTTCGGCGTGGCGTCGAACAGCAGGCGGCGGTTCAGGCCGGTGACGCGGTCGGCCAGGCGGCCCACGGCTTCCAGGTCGTGCTCGATCCACAGCACGGTGATCCCGGCCAGGCGCCAGTCATTGAGCAGGCGTTCGAACACCTGGATACCGGCCTCATCGAGGGCCGACATCGGTTCATCCAGTACCAGCAGTTGCGGCGCCGGAATCAACCCTTGGGCCAACAACACACGCTGGCGCTCACCGCCGGACAGCGCGCCCATGCGCCGCTTGCGCTTGTCCTGCATGCCGACCCGTTCCAGCGCCTCGCCAATCGCGGCGGCGTAATGTTTGGACAAACCCAGGAACGCCGGGCGCCGCTGGCACATGGCGGCCATGAAATCGTCGACCGTCATTGGCAGGCCCCGGTCGAACTCCAGCGCCTGGGGCACATAGCCGATGGTGCCGGGCGTGCCCGGCCACTGCAGGCTCAGTTGCCCCTGATGCGGTGTTTGCCCCAGCAGGGTCTTGATCAGCGAGCTTTTGCCGCCGCCATTCGGCCCCACCAGCGCATGGATGCTGCCCGGCTGCACCTGGAAGCTCACGCCGTCGAGGATCACGGTGCGGCCCAGGGTCAGGGACACCTGGTCGAAGTCGAGGGTCGGGCCGACGCTGGCGACCTTAAGTTGCTGCGCTGCGGTCATGCCCCCGACTCCTGAATCGCCCGCACCACGGTGTTGAGGTTGCCGGTCATTTCCACTTCGTATTTTTCAGCGCTGTATTCGCCGTAGGAAATATGCGACAGCGGGTACAGCTTGACCCCGGATTCACGCTGGATGGTGTCGACGTAAGTGGACGGGAAATCCATCTCCGAGAAGATCACCTTCACGTCCAGGGCGCGCAGTTCGTCGATGGTCTTCTTCAACTGGCTGGGGCTCGGCTCGATCCCGTGGGCCGGCTCGACCACGGCCGTGACTTCCAGGCCGAACTCGCGCAGCAGGTAATCGTAGGCCGCGTGCACGGTGGCGACGCGCAGGTCCGGGTTGGGTGCGCCGGTCAACTTGGCCAGGGCATCGGCACGCATCTGCCGCAGGCGTTTGCCGTAGGCGCGGGCGTTCTGGGTGTAGGTCTTGGCGTTGTCCGGGTCGAGCTTGCCCAGCTCGCGGGCGATGTTGTTGACCTGGGCAATCGACGCACTGATCGACAGGAAGGTGTGCGGGTTGACCACCTTGCCGGCACCGCGCGCGGCGTTGCCGGTGGCCGCCAGCAGCGGCACGTTGGCGTTGGCTTCGATCACCGGAATGTCCGGGCGCTCGCTGGTGGCGATCATGCGGTCGGCGAAATCGTCATGGCCGACGCCGTTGAGCACGATCACATCCAGGGTGCCGATGCGCTTGATGTCTTCGGCACGTGGCTCGTAGGCGTGGGGGTTGAAGCCGGCCGGGATCAGTGGCACCACTTCGGCCTTGTCGCCGACGATATTGGCCACGTAGCTGTAATAAGGGTGCAGGGTGATGCCGATACGCAGGCGTTTGGCCGCCTCGGCATTCGCGAGGGGAGCGAGTATCAGGCTGAACAGGCCAACCAGAAACACGCGCAACAGGGGCGATGAAATAGACATGGGCAATCGGTCTTCTCGTTCAGTGACGGTGCTGGCGGGTGACGCCGGCGTCGAATTGCGCGACCACCTGCTGCCAGCCGGCTGCGATCAGCGCCTGGTCAGTGAGGTCGGAGGGGGCGGCCAGGTGTGTGCTGCGGTTGAGCCAGATATCCGGCTCGCTGCCCTGTACGCGCATCAGCAGTGAACCGCTGGTGGTCGGCGTCTGGCTCAGTCCCAAGTAGGCCGAGTTCCCCAACAACTGCCAGCGATGGTCGCCGCGGCTGACCGAACTGGCGTCCTGGGCAAAGGGCGCGAAGCCTTCTTCGGCCAGTTGCTCGGGGGTGGGCAGGGCGCTTTGCTCCTGCTGCAGCAAGTGGATTTCATCCAGCGTGACCCGCAGGTCGGCGTAGATGCCTTGTTCGGCGGCGCTCAGGTCGCGGCGGGCATCCAGTTGATGGCGGGGCAGCGCCGCGACTGCCTGGGTTTCACCATGCAGCGCCACCACCGTACCGGCCACCGCGAGGATGATCAGGCACAGCAGCAGCACGTAGAGGGTTTCGTGGCCGGCACCGGCGGGGCGAACAACCTGTGTCGTACTCATTGAGGCTGGATATCCGCTTGGTCGATTTCCACTACGTGACCGGGGCCTGCATCAAACAGCACGTAGAACTCGGCGGACGGCTTCTTGAAGGTCAGGGTGGAGTCCTGGCCGAGCTTGCCGGGCACCAGGATGGTTTCGTCATAGCCGATCACATCCAGGGTCACGCCGGGGGCACCGCTGCCGTCGGAGAAACCGCCTTTGCACTGGATCTGCTCGCCGGGGATTTCCTTGCATTCGCACATTGGGTTGTGGGCAAGGACGGTGGTACTGAAACCGGCGCACAGCAACAGCGCGGCGCGGGACAGGCGCTTGAACGTCATGGTTTGACTCCTTGCTTGTTCAGCCAGGCAATGGTGGCAGGCGAGGCCTGGCTCAGCGGGATGGAACCCTGGTGCATGGTGCCGTCCCAGCCTTCCATGGTGACCCACAGTTCGGCATCGACGGGGGTACGTTCCGGCACGGGCAGGCCCGCACCCATGCGGTACGGGGTGCCGAAGAAGATCACCCCGGCGGCACGCAGGCTGCGCGGCTTGCCGATGCGCAGGTAGGTGGCCTTGACCTGGTCGGCGCAGGTGGCGCAGAGGGCGGCGTTGAAGAACTTCATCGGGCCGGCCGGGTCGGGGCGCGGGCCTTCATTGCGGAATTCGGCTAGCGTGAGGCTCCAGGGTCCGACCTGTACGTCCCCGGCCACCCGCTCGCCGATGCCGGTGTCGCCGCGAAACAGCGCGGCATCGGCGAAGTACTTGGGCATGAAGCCCAGCGGTACCAGCAACAGCAGGACGTTGATGTGGAAACGCCATTTCAGCCAGAAGGCCCGCAACGGCGAAGGCGGGGTAGCGTTGGCGGACTTGCTCATGGCTTGGCCTCCGAGGTTTCAGCCTGCATGGCCGGAATGGGTGCCGGCGCACGTTGTGTCTTGGCTTCGCGCTTGAGAGCGTTGAGGGTGGCCAGGGCCGTGCGCTTGGTCCAGATCAACAGGCCGCTCAAGACCATCATGCTCAGCACCAGGCCGAAGAACGCCCAGATCAGCTTGATCCAGATGCCACCGAAGTCGCCGGTGTGCAGGGGGCGCATGGATTCGGTGACGAACTCCAGCTTGGTGCGGTCGGACAGCAGGTGCGACGAGGCGATTTCACCGTCATATGGGTTGATCTGAGCGGTCTGGAACATCAGCGGGTACCAGCCGCGCCCGCCGATTTGCAGGTGGCTGTAGGCATTGAGCGGCAGGCTCACGAAGCTCGCCTCCAGCCCCGGGATACGTTGGGTGGCGATCGCGATCGCCTCATCCACGGGAATCATCGGCGCAGGCACGCCGGGGGCTGAGGTTGGGACTTTTTCGCGGGCGATCACCGGGACGATGGGCTCGCTGGAGATGGAGATCTGGTTGTCACCCAGGATTGCCTGGATCAGGAACCAAGTGCCAGTGATGGAAATCACCGCAATAAACCAGATCGACCAGATACCGCTCAGGCGGTGGAAGTCGCCCCAGAAAATCCGCGCGCCGTGGCGGATACGCAGGGTCGGCTTGAAAAAACCTTTCCAGAAGCGCTTGTACACCACCAGGCCGGTGACCAGTGAGGCCAGCAACGGCAAGCCGAGCAGCGACACCAGGTACCAGCCCCAGCTGAAGCCATTGGTAAACGGCACCAGCCACCAGCCGTGCAGGGCGCGGGTGAACTGACGGAAGTTGAACGACGGGCTGATGCCTTGGATCGCCCCGGTGTACGGATTGACGTAGACCTCTACCGAGCGCCCGTCCGGGTAGCTGAGGTCGACACTCAGGGCAAAGTGCGATTCATCCGGACGACTGAGAGACTGCACGATGACCTGGGGTTCGGCCCGCTTGATGGCGCTGATCACCTGGTCGTAGCTCAGCGGCTCGGCATCATCCGACGGCTTGCTCGCACGGATGTCCGGATTGGCCAGCCACACGATTTCCTGGCTGACCACCGCCAGGGTGCCGGTGACGCAGACAATCAGTACAAAGAACCAGATGGGCAAGGCCAGCCAGCTATGGACGAGAAACCAGAGTTTTGAGCGTGACTTCTTCGACATGTGAAAGAGGGTCTTGATCAGGGGAGGGCGAGGGAGGCCCGGAAAAGGCCAGTCGTAGCTTTTGCTGACGCGACAGGCTGTATCTAAGTTAAGACGGATGAGAATGAGAAATCCCCAAGGTGGATATGAAAGAAAATGTTTCAGGTTCACATCCAGCGGGTTTTTACGGCGTGGGGGTATTCATGAAGTGGGGTAGGAGCCGGCGAACCGGCCCCGATGCTCAGCCTTGCTTGAACATTTCCATGGCGCGCTGACGGATCTGTTCTTCGCTGAGGTCTTCCTTGCGGGTGGCGAGGTACCAAAGGTGACCGTATGGATCCTTCACGCTGCCCGAACGGTCGCCATAGAACCGGTCCTCTGGTTCGGACACCACGCTGGCGCCCGCTGCGATGGCTTGTTTGAACTGTGCGTCTACGTCGTTCACGTACAGATGCAAGGCGACACTGGTGCTTTCAGTCGGATTGCTCAGGGACATCTGATCGCAGGGCGTGCCCAGCATGATCGCCGAATCACCAATGCGCAGCTCGGCATGGCCGACCCTGCCATCGGGCATGTCCAGGCGCATGATCTGGGTGGCGCCGAAGGCTTTTTTGTAAAACTCGATAGCCTCTGAGGCTTTGTCGATGCCCATATAGGGCGTGACACTGTGATAACCCTCGGGAATGGGTTTAACGCTCATTTCGTTCTCCTTGATTGTGGTTGTGGAGGCACGGCCTCTTCACTATAGGCCACGCCCATCAAGGGCTCCGAGGGCCCCGACGAGGGGGGGCAGCCGGGCTCCAGCAATTGCGCCCCCGGCCCGCGCCCACCGAGCTGGTCATCCGGGTTGCGCAACGGGCACGCGTCCAGCGACAAGCATCCACACCCAATACAACCGGTGAGTTTGTCCCGCAGCAGCATCAGCTTATGGATGCGCTCATCGAGGTCTTCCCGCCACAGCGCGGACAACCGCTCCCAATCCTGAGCGTTGGGCGTGCGTCCTTCCGGCAACGTCTGCAACGCCTCGCCAATCGTTGCCAGTGGAATTCCCAGGCGTTGGGCGATCTTGATCACCACCACCCGGCGCAGTACATCCCGTGGATAGCGTCGTTGATTGCCGGCATTGCGATGACTCTTGATCAGCCCCTTGGTTTCGTAGAAGTGCAGGGCCGTAACAGCTACACCGCTACGGGCTGCCAGTTGGCCGACGGTGAGCTCTTTGGTAACCATAAACACTCCAATTAAGCGCTTGACCTTGACTTAACTAGAGGTTTTACCCTGCGTGGTATCGAATCACAAGATTCTGCCTACAGAGAAAGGGGAGTGTTTATGCAGGTATCAGAGAAAAATCGCAGTTTCACTCAACTGATCGAGTTTCATATCGAACCCCAGCAACAAGTGGCGCTGGTGGCGGCCTTGTCCACCCAAAGTGAACGCCTGGCCCAGGGCCATGGCGGCTTTATCAACGCGAGTGTGCAGGTCAGCGAAGACGGGCGGCGGGTGCTCAATTACCTGCAATGGCGCTCCCGCGAGGACGGCGAAGCGGCGTTCCAATGCTTTGAGCACGGCGAGGAAGATTTCTGGACGCTGATTCGCGCCCACCAGGCCACGGCCGTGACCTTCGGTTCGTTCCAGGTACTGCGCAGTTTCGAGCGCAGCCATGACAACGCGTTGCACTGTCGCCTAAATGGATAGGTGCAGCATGCGCTCGCCCTGCACGTTTTCCCCCGGCCGGCGCTTGTTCACCGCCAACTCGCCGATCTTGATCAGGCGCGTGCGCGTGACGTTGCGGCTCAGGCCCAGCAAGTTGGCGGTGTGCACCTGGTTGTAATGGCTGAAGCGGTAGGCGGCGCGCAATAGCGCGTCTTCGACCTTTTCGTGCAGGGCGCCGGCCTGTTCTTCGAAGAGCTTTTGAAACGCGCGCTCCAGCAAGGCCTCGGCGCTGTTGTCGGTGCCGTGCTGACTGTCGTCCTGGCGCTCGATGCGCATGTTCGACAGGCGCAGGTCGTCGCGTTCGATCACGCCGTTACGGCAGATCAGCAGGGTGTGGTGAATCACGTTTTCCAGCTCGCGGATGTTGCCCGGCCAGCTGTAGCTCTTTAGCTTGTGTTCGGCCTCGCGGCTGATGGTGATCGGGCCGTAGCCCAGGCGCTGGCTGTAGGCTTCGATAAAATGCCGGGTCAGCGGCAGGATATCGCCGGGGCGCTCGCGCAGGGGGCTGAGCTCGAGGCTGACGACGTCTAGGCGATAGTAGAGGTCTTCGCGGAAATGCCCGGCGTTGATGGCCTTTTCCAGTTGCACGTTGGTGGCGGCCAGTACGCGCACATCGATCGGAATGCTCTTACGCGACCCCAGGCGCACCACTTCGCGTTCCTGTAGGACGCGCAGCAGCTTGACCTGGATGGGCATCGGCAAATCGCCGATTTCATCGAGGAACAAGGTGCCACCATCTGCCTCTTCGAACCAGCCGGCCTTGGCGCTGAGGGCGCCGGTAAACGCGCCTTTTTCATGGCCGAACAGCTCGGCTTCCACCAGGGACTCGGAGAACGCGCCGCAGTTAACCGCCACGAACGGCCGGTTGCGCCGCGCGCTGAGGTTGTGGATGTGGCGCGCCACCAGCTCTTTACCGGTACCGGTCTCGCCGATGATCAGCACGCTGGCTTCGCTGGGCGCCACTTGCTGGATATGGTCGAGCAGCGCCCTGGATTTCGGGTCTTCGAAGACCTGGGCCGTGGCGCGGATCGACGTCGCAAGGGCGGGCGAGGGCGGTAAGGTTAGAAGCTGCATGGGCACCTCTTTTTATGAGTAGAACGTCGGAATCGGCAGGGATTGGTTCAACGCCCAGTCCCCCAGTTCGTGGAGCTTGTAATCCACCGGGTCGTGCAGGGTTTGTGTGCGCAGGTTGCGCCAATGACGATCCAGGCGCAGGGATGCGTGGGTGGAGCGCGCGCCGGTGACTTCAAACAGGCGGCTGCACAGGTCCAGGCCTTGGCGGGTGGCGGCGACCTTGGCGGTCGCAATGGCAATCGCCAGTTGACCGCGTTCGTTTTCGCTGAGGTTGGGGCCTTTTGCCCATGCCTGGTCGAGCAGCTCGGCAGCGCGTTCCACCAACAGGCGCACACCCTCCAGGGCCACCCAGAATTCGCCGTAGTGATGCAGTACGTAAGGGTCCTGGCGCACGTCTTCGGTTGAGGACTTGTGCCAGGAACGGGTCTCGGTGAGCGTGTAGTTGCGCGCTTCTTCGAAGGCGCCTTCGGCGATGCCGAGGAACATATGGGTGAAGGTCAACTGGGCGATCAGCGGGCGCAGGCAGGCAAAAGGCGTGCTCAGCGGGCCCGGGTCGAGCAGCAATTCCGACTCCTCGACGCGCACCCGTTCGAAGCTGGCGCTGCCGCTGTCGGTCTGGCGCTGGCCGATATTGTTCCAGTCGTTGTGCAGGGTGATGCCGCTGCGCCCGCTGGGGATGGCGGCGATCAGCAGCTTGCCGCCGGCGCTTTCATCCACCGCCGAGGCAATCAGCATTTCCGAGTCGCTGGCGCCGGAGCAGAAGCTCTTTTTGCCGGAGAACTCGCGCCAGCCGCCGAAGTCCTTGACCACGGTGCGTGTGTCCAATGGGTTGAGGGCGTTGCCCCAGAACCAGTTTTTGCGCGCGGTCTGTTCGAACCAGGGTTGCCATTGGTCCGGCCGCGAGAACAGGCGCACGGTGGCGAGCATCAGGTGGTGGAAGCCGAAGACGTGGGCAATGGAGCTGTCGACCTTGGCGAACTCGCGCACGATGGCCAGGGTGTCACTCCAGCGGGCGCCGAGGCCGCCGTATTGGGTGGGAATGCTCAGGGCCAGCAGGCCGCTTTGGCGCAGGGCGTCACGTTCGGTCTTGGGGGTGCCACCGCGCTCGTCGCGTTCGACGGCGGTGAGGGCGAATTCGGCGGCCAGCAGTCTGGCGGTCTGCAACGGTGATGGCAGGACGCTGTGGGGTTTGGCTGTCACGGGGTTTCCTCTTTATAAGCGGGAACGACCAATGCCGCTCCCGCCGCTGCGCCGATCAGGCCTTGGCTGGCAGAACATCGTTGGCAATCATTTCGCCGAACGGGCCAGTGAGGTTGGTGATGCCGCGTCCGGCCAGGCTGGCATAGGGTTCCGGCAGCAGCGGGAACACCAGCTCGGCAAAGCGATAGGCTTCTTCCAGGTGCGGGTAGCCGGAGAAGATGAAGCTTTCGATGCCCAGGTCGCCGTATTCCTTGATGCGCTCGGCTACTTGCCGGGGGTTGCCCACCAGCGCGGTACCGGCACCGCCGCGTACCAGGCCGACACCGGCCCACAGGTTGGGGGCGATTTCCAGGTTGTCGCGGCGCCCGTCATGCAAGGCCGCCATGCGGCGCTGGCCTTCGGAATCAAAGCGCGAGAAGGATTTTTGTGCGGCGGCGATAGTTTCGTCGCTGATGTGCTCGATCAGCTTGTCGGCGGCTTTCCACGCGTCCTCTTCGGTCTCGCGCACGATCACGTGCAGACGAATGCCGAACTTCACCGTACGCCCGTGGCGGGCTGCGCGCTCACGTACATCTGCGAGTTTTTCGGCGACGGCGGCGGGCGGTTCGCCCCAGGTCAGGTACACATCCACCTGTTCGGCGGCGAGGTCGTGGGCGGCATCCGAGGAACCGCCGAAATATAACGGTGGATAAGGCTTTTGCACCGGTGGGTAAAGCGCCTTGGCGTTCTGCACTCGCAGGTGTTTGCCTTCGAAGTCCACTGATTCGCCCTGCAATACCCGGCGCCAAATTTGCAGGAATTCGTCGGAGACTTCGTAGCGTTCGCTGTGGTCGAGGAAGCTGCCGTCGCCGCGGTTCTCGTCGGGATCACCGCCGGTGACCACATTGATCAGCAGGCGACCGTTGGACAGGCGATCCAGGGTCGCCGCCATACGCGCAGAAACGGTCGGCGAGATGATACCCGGGCGAATCGCCACCAGATAACGCAGGCGCTCGGTCAGCGGCACCAGTGCCGAGGCGATGACCCAGGAGTCTTCGCACGAGCGGCCGGTAGGAATCAACACGCCGTGGTAACCCAGGCTGTCAGCCGCCTGCGCGACTTGCTTCAGATAATTGAGGGTGACCGGCCGTGCACCTTGGGTGGTGCCCAGGTAATGACCGTCGCCATGTGTTGGCAGAAACCAGAAAACATCCATGACCAATCCTTAAGCGATTTTCAGCAGAGAGGGGGAGTGCGCTGCAAACAACGGCGCTGCGCGTTCTGCCGCAAGGCGTATACGGCCCTTCAAGGGCTCACTGGTTATTTGGTAATCGGTGAAGTCGGCCTCGGTGGCGTACACCCCGATCGGCAGGGTCAGGGCCTGGAAGAAGCTGAACAGCGGACGCAGTTGGTGATCGAGAACCAGCGCGTGGCGCTCGCTGCCGCCGGTGGCTGCGAGTAATACCGGTGTGTCGATCAGGGCGTTGAGGCCAACCAGGTCAAACAGATGCTTGAGCAGGCCAGGGTAGGAACCGCGATAGACCGGTGCGGCGACGATCAGCAGGTCGGCCTGTTCGATGGCCACCAGTTGGGCTTCGACCTCGGCGGGCAACTCATCCCGTGACAGCGCACCACCGAGTGGCCGGGCAATGTCGCCCAGCTCGATCAGGGTGGTCTGGATCGGCAGCAAGGTCGTCAATTCAGCCAGTACGGCTTGGGTCAGCACGAGGGTGCGGGACGGGCGCCAGGTTCCGCCGGAGAGGGCAACGACATTCAGGGGACGGGTCATGAACAGTTCCTTTATCAACAGTGGTTCATAGCAGGTGGAGTGCAACCTGTTGAGCAAGAGCTGTACCAACGGGTGCAGGCCTTGATTGGCGTGGGTTGCAGGTTCACTGCTGAAAAATGCTGCTGTTGTCTGACTGGTGATTTGTTGAATGGCTGTTGCCTGGCAAACAGTTGCGTGGCGAACAGCGCAGGTTCTGTGCAAGTCATTTATAGAGGGATACAGTTATTCCGTAAATGAACGTATTTCAATATTTATAGACCATAAAGAAATATAGCGTTTCCTATCGAGGGTGCCTTGGTGGTCGATAGCGACTATCACGGACGGTGATTTTTCACTGCGCAACGGCGGGAGTAGCCTGTGTTCATTGACTTGAAACCTTCTTTGCAGGGCTACCCCATGAACCGATTTCTCGCTGTTTGCTTAGTGATTGTCAGCGCCGTACTCGCCGGCTGTGCGAGCCATCCATCGCCAGAATTGCGTCCCTACACGGCCGAAGAGAGCAAGCAACTGGCCCTGGAAGCGCTGAGCCGTCGTGGCTTGTCGTTTGATGAATATCAACAGCAGCGCGCCGCACTGACCGGCCAGCCACAGAAGCCCTTCGGATTTGATCGCCAGGGCGAAATGAACGCCGAGCGCAACGTGGTTTTGCATGGTCGTCCCAGTTGAGTCGGCACTGCACAGCAAAAAGCCCGAGGCTTCCCTTGAAGGAACCTCGGGCTTTTTGTTTGCCATGGCACGACTTCAGCCTGTTAAGCTGAATTTCAGGAGCGTTCCTACGCACATTTACTTAAAGTTGTCCTTCTTTAATGGCATTCGATCCGGTAAACCTGACGACCTCTGTTCCGGCCGATGCCCCTGAGACGCTGCTCTCGGGAACCTGCTCTGCGAGTCTTGACTGTCATGAATAAACGTCCGCTGTATTTCGACTACGCCGCTACCACCCCGGTGGACGAACGCGTCATCCAGGTGATGGTCGAATGTCTTGGCTTCAATGCCAATTTCGGTAACCCCGCGTCCAGTTCCCATGCGTTCGGCCAAGCGGCCCGGCAAACGGTTGAACAGGCGCGTCGCCAGGTGGCCGAGCTGGTCGGCGCACAACCTGAGCAGATCGTCTGGACCTCCGGTGCTACTGAGTCCAACAACCTCGCGATCAAGGGCGTTGCCCAGGCGCGTGGCGTGGCGGGCGGGCATATCATCACCAGCCAGATTGAACACAAGGCCACGCTGGACACCGCGCGGCAGCTTCAGGAAGCCGGTGTGGCCGTGACTTACCTGGTGCCGGACGCCGACGGATTGATCAGCGCCGAGGCCGTCAGCGAAGCATTGCGTGAGGACACCTTTCTGGTATCGCTGATGCTGGTGAATAACGAACTGGGCACCCTCAATGACATCCCCGCCATCGGCGCACGTGTGCGTGAGCATGGCGCGTTGTTGCATGTCGACGCGGCGCAGGGCGCGGGCAAGGTGGCGATCGACCTGGCGCAGTGGCCGGTGGATTTGATGTCGTTTTCCGCGCACAAGCTGTATGGCCCCAAGGGTATTGGCGCGCTGTATGTCGGACCCCGGGCGCAACAGAAAGTGTCGGCACAGATTCACGGCGGCGGTCACGAGGGTGGCTTGCGCTCCGGTACCCTGGCCACCCATCAGATTGCAGGCATGGGCGCGGCGTTCGCCCTGGCGGCGGCGTCTTTTGCGCAGGAGAAGGCTGTCATTATGACCTTGCGTCAGCGCCTGCTGGAGCAGTTGGATACGCTCGGTGGCGTGCGCCTCAATGGCAGCCCTGCGCAGCGCATTCCTCACACCCTCAGCCTTACGTTCAGCGAAGGTGAATTCAACGCTGCTGCGTTGAGCGCGGGCATCGCCTTTTCGGCGACCTCGGCGTGCAACTCCGCCAGCAATGCGCCTTCCCACGTGCTGCTTGCGTTGGGCCTTGACGCACGTTCTGCCGGCCGCACCATACGTTTGAGCCTGGGCCGGTTTACCACCGAGCAGGACATCGACCAGGCCGTGCAATTGATCAAGGCCGCACTGGCCAGCGCACCGGCGTTCTGGGCCGTCTGATTTTCACATAACAATTATTAGTGGTTAGCAGGAGACACAATGAGTACGCAGCCCTTGACCCATGGAACGGTTCCCCAGCGCCTGGCGCATACCCGCGAACTGATGCGCCGCGAGGGCATTCACGCCCTGCTGGTGCCGTCGGCTGATCCGCATTTGTCCGAATACCTGCCGGGTTACTGGCAGGGGCGCCAATGGTTGTCGGGGTTCCATGGTTCGGTAGGCACGCTGATTGTCACTGCGGATTTCGCCGGTGTCTGGGCCGATAGCCGTTACTGGGAACAGGCGACCAAGGAGCTCAAGGGCAGTGGCATTGAGTTGGTCAAGCTGCAACCGGGTCAGCCCGGGCCGCTGGAGTGGCTGGCCGAGCAGACGCCGGAAGGCGGTGTGGTGGCGGTGGACGGTGCGGTGATGGCTGTCGCGTCGGCGCGCACCTTGGGCGCCAGGCTGGCAGAGCGCGGCGCGCGCCTGCGGACCGATATCGACGTACTCGATGCAGTTTGGAAAGACCGTCCGAGCCTGCCGAGCCAGCCGATCTATCCGCATCTGCCACCGCAAGCGACCGTGAGCCGTGGCGATAAACTTGCCGCACTGCGCGCGAGTTTGAAAGAGAAGGGCGCCGACTGGCACTTCATCGCCACCCTGGATGACATCGCCTGGCTGTTCAACCTGCGCGGTGGCGATGTTTCGTTTAATCCGGTGTTTGTTTCGTTTGCGTTGATCAATCAACAACAGGCCACGTTGTTTGTGGCGCTGAGTAAAGTCGACGCTGACCTGCGTGCGGTGCTTGCGCAGGATGGTGTGACGTTGCGCGACTACAGCGACGTGGCGGATGCACTGCGTGCGGTGCCATCGGGCGCCAGCATGCAGGTTGACCCGGCCCGCGTTACTGCCGGTCTGCTGGAAAACCTGGATGCCGGCGTCAAGCTGATCGAAGGGCTGAACCCGACCACGCTGGCCAAATCCCGCAAGAGCCTGGCGGACGCGGAGCACATCCGCCGCGCCATGGAACAGGACGGCGCGGCGCTGTGTGAATTCTTCGCCTGGCTGGACAGTGCGCTCGGTCGTGAACGCATCACTGAATTGACCATCGATGAACACCTGACGGCTGCGCGCACCCGTCGCCTCGATTATGTGTCGCTGAGTTTCAATACCATCGCGGCATTCAATGCCAACGGGGCCATGCCGCATTACCACGCTACCGAAGAAGAACATGCGGTGATCGAAGGCGATGGCTTGCTGCTGATCGATTCGGGTGGCCAGTATTTGGGCGGCACTACGGATATCACGCGGATGGTGCCTATCGGTACGCCGAGTGACGAACAGAAACGTGACTGCACCCGTGTGCTGAAGGGCGTGATTGCCCTGTCCCGTGCGCATTTCCCCAAGGGGATTTTGTCGCCGCTGCTGGATTCCATTGCCCGCGCGCCGATCTGGGCTGAAGGCGTGGACTACGGCCACGGTACCGGGCACGGCGTAGGTTATTTCCTCAATGTGCATGAGGGCCCACAAGTGATTGCCTACCAGGCCGCCACTGCGCCGCAAACCGCGATGCAGCCAGGGATGATCACCTCCATCGAGCCGGGCACCTACCGCCCTGGCCGCTGGGGTGTGCGTATCGAGAACCTGGTATTGAACCGCGAGGCAGGCAAGACCGAGTTTGGTGAGTTCCTCTCGTTTGAAACCCTGACCTTGTGCCCGATCGACACCCGTTGCCTGGAGCCGTCGCTGCTCACCGCGGATGAGCGCGAGTGGTTCAATGCGTACCACGCCGAGGTGCGTGAACGCCTGAGCCCGCTGCTCAGCGGTGCTGCGTTGGCGTGGTTGCATGTGCGCACGACGGCTATTTGACCGGGTGCAAAATCAGGAGCTGCAATAATTCAGTTGCAGCGCCGCGAAGGGGCGGCGTTGTATCAGGCATGTGTATGAGCAGTCGCTGGTGACTGCTCGGAGCAGATCACTTGCAGATGACGATCATGCTGCGGCTGGTATAGCCGGCAGGGTTTAGGCCGAAGGGGTAATCCCCTGGCTCCTCGGAATTGTCACCGGACTTGGCGATAACCCGGTAGCCCTTGGCGCCACAAGAGTTGGTTGCACTGGTGTAGCACTGGTCCCAGGAAGAAGACAGGCCGGAACAGTTGATATGCAGCCCTTTTTTGCCGCGTTTTACTTCTGTCTTGGTAGTCGCGGCACAGCCAGCAATAGCCACGACCATTAACAGTATCAAAATTCGCTTCATTCCTATCCTTAATAGCCACTTCATAATGCTTGAAGCCGGCTCTACTCGCTCTCGAGTGTAGCGTTCGTGCTGTCCTTGTCGAAAAACTCCATGAATGACATTCGTTTGCAGTTTAAACATGGCCTAAATACGCAGCAAATACCAGAGCAACTTTCACTGATGACTCAATCCGCCGGAACCAGCGGCTTGGAGTCATTGCGCATCGTCAGTGTCGCGCCTACCGAGGCCATGATAATGCAACTTATGGCCAGCCATTGCGGTAGGGATAGGTGCTCCTGCAGGAAGAAAAGTCCTGAGAGTGCGCCGAAAGCAGGCTCAATGCTCATCAGTGTTCCGAAGGTGCGGGCGGGGAGGCGCGTCAGCGCTACCATCTCCAGGGTGTAGGGAAGTGCCGTTGACAGGATCGCGACACCGATGGCGACCGGAATCAATGCCGGGGTCAGTAAGGCGGTGCCGGCATGGACGATACCGATGGGCGCCACAAACAGGGCAGCGATCATTACGCCGAGGGCGGCGGTCTGGACGCCGTTGTCGTTGCCTGCTTTCTGTCCGAACAGAATGTAGAGTGCCCAGCAAGCCCCCGCCCCCAAAGCATAGGTCGCGCCGACCAGGTCGATTCCGCTGCTGGCTTCCCCCATGGGAATCAACAGGAGCAGGCCGATGATCGCCAGTGCTATCCACAGGAAGTCTACCGCTCGGCGCGACGCATAGATCGCGACGGCGAGCGGTCCGGTGAATTCCAGGGCTACGGCAATGCCCAAGGGAACGCTGCGCAAGGACATATAGAAGAGGAAATTCATGCCGCCCAAGGCCATGCCGTAAACGACCACGGTGCGCAGGGATTTTGCGGTCAGCCTGGCGCGCCATGGTCGGAGGATGAGCAACATGATTACGCTGGCGAAGATCAGGCGCAGGGTTGTGGTGCCCTGGGCGCCGACAATCGGGAACATGCTCTTGGCCAGTGAGGCTCCGGACTGGATGGAGGCCATGGCGATCAACAGCAGGCCGACAGGAAACAATGCCGAGGCCAAGCTGCGGGGGGAGGTGGTCATTGGGGCGTTCGTCCGAGGTCATAGTCGAGAATCAGGGGCCGCTATGATGCTTAATCGTTCGGCTTTGAGCAATATATTGCTCAATTCGACAGCGAGACCTTCTCTATATAGAGGGATTTGAAGGTTGGCAGGCACTTTGATAGAAAAACCAAATTAAGTGTTGACGGCAGATCCTGGAAGTCTATAATTCGCCCCACTTCCGGCGCAGTCGAAACGTAAAACTCCTTGGTAAACAAAGAGTTATGCAGAATAAGGCAGCGGATTGCTTCAGTTCATCGAGGCCCAGAAGAAGTTGGTAGGGTCGTGTTGTTTGACGCTATTAACGATTCGATCTTCTCGGTCGAAAGCGGAGAAAAAGAGGTGTTGACAGCAGCGTGTAACGCTGTAGAATTCGCCTCCCGCTGATGAGAGATCGGAAGCGCAAGTGGTTGAAGTTGTTAAGGATTCCTTGAAAACTTCTTAAAATAATCACTTGACAGCAAATGAGGCTGCTGTAGAATGCGCGCCTCGGTTGAGACGAAAGCTCTTAACCAACCGCTCTTTAACAACTGAATCAAGCAATTCGTGTGGGTGCTTGTGGAGTCAGACTGATAGTCAACAAGATTATCAGCATCACAAGTTACTCCGCGAGAAATCAAAGAATAACCAACGATTGCTGAGCCAAGTTTAGGGTTTCTTAAAAACCCAAAGATGTTTGAACTGAAGAGTTTGATCATGGCTCAGATTGAACGCTGGCGGCAGGCCTAACACATGCAAGTCGAGCGGTAGAGAGAAGCTTGCTTCTCTTGAGAGCGGCGGACGGGTGAGTAATGCCTAGGAATCTGCCTGGTAGTGGGGGATAACGTTCGGAAACGGACGCTAATACCGCATACGTCCTACGGGAGAAAGCAGGGGACCTTCGGGCCTTGCGCTATCAGATGAGCCTAGGTCGGATTAGCTAGTTGGTGGGGTAATGGCTCACCAAGGCGACGATCCGTAACTGGTCTGAGAGGATGATCAGTCACACTGGAACTGAGACACGGTCCAGACTCCTACGGGAGGCAGCAGTGGGGAATATTGGACAATGGGCGAAAGCCTGATCCAGCCATGCCGCGTGTGTGAAGAAGGTCTTCGGATTGTAAAGCACTTTAAGTTGGGAGGAAGGGCCATTACCTAATACGTGATGGTTTTGACGTTACCGACAGAATAAGCACCGGCTAACTCTGTGCCAGCAGCCGCGGTAATACAGAGGGTGCAAGCGTTAATCGGAATTACTGGGCGTAAAGCGCGCGTAGGTGGTTTGTTAAGTTGGATGTGAAATCCCCGGGCTCAACCTGGGAACTGCATTCAAAACTGACTGACTAGAGTATGGTAGAGGGTGGTGGAATTTCCTGTGTAGCGGTGAAATGCGTAGATATAGGAAGGAACACCAGTGGCGAAGGCGACCACCTGGACTGATACTGACACTGAGGTGCGAAAGCGTGGGGAGCAAACAGGATTAGATACCCTGGTAGTCCACGCCGTAAACGATGTCAACTAGCCGTTGGGAGCCTTGAGCTCTTAGTGGCGCAGCTAACGCATTAAGTTGACCGCCTGGGGAGTACGGCCGCAAGGTTAAAACTCAAATGAATTGACGGGGGCCCGCACAAGCGGTGGAGCATGTGGTTTAATTCGAAGCAACGCGAAGAACCTTACCAGGCCTTGACATCCAATGAACTTTCTAGAGATAGATTGGTGCCTTCGGGAACATTGAGACAGGTGCTGCATGGCTGTCGTCAGCTCGTGTCGTGAGATGTTGGGTTAAGTCCCGTAACGAGCGCAACCCTTGTCCTTAGTTACCAGCACGTGATGGTGGGCACTCTAAGGAGACTGCCGGTGACAAACCGGAGGAAGGTGGGGATGACGTCAAGTCATCATGGCCCTTACGGCCTGGGCTACACACGTGCTACAATGGTCGGTACAGAGGGTTGCCAAGCCGCGAGGTGGAGCTAATCCCAGAAAACCGATCGTAGTCCGGATCGCAGTCTGCAACTCGACTGCGTGAAGTCGGAATCGCTAGTAATCGCGAATCAGAATGTCGCGGTGAATACGTTCCCGGGCCTTGTACACACCGCCCGTCACACCATGGGAGTGGGTTGCACCAGAAGTAGCTAGTCTAACCTTCGGGAGGACGGTTACCACGGTGTGATTCATGACTGGGGTGAAGTCGTAACAAGGTAGCCGTAGGGGAACCTGCGGCTGGATCACCTCCTTAATCGACGACATCAGCTGCTCCATAAGTTCCCACACGAATTGCTTGATTCATTGAAGAAGACGATA